>NZ_JBITGE010000002.1:154419-301436 GCF_044456785.1 Micromonospora sp. NPDC050795
GCACCTCCCGCCAGATCCCGGTCAGGATCCCCTCCACCGGTCCACGCCGGGTCTCGGCGGTGGCGGTGGCGGTGGCCGGAACCGCGGTGGTGGTCGACGGCGTCAACGCCGCCCGGTCGACCTTCCCGTTGGGCAACCGGGGCAGGCGGTCGACGAGCGCCACCGTCGGCACCATGTAGTCCGGCAGCCGCTCCCGCAGCGCCGCACGTAGGTCGTCGGTGGAGAGCGCGGCACCCGGCCGCAGCGCCACGTGGGCCACCAGCCGTCGGTCGTCCGCACCGTCGTCGTCGCAGAGCACCACGCACTCGCCCACGCCGTCCAGGGCGGACAGCGCCGAGGCGACCTCGTCCGGCTCGACCCGGTGGCCCCGGATCTTGACCTGGTCGCCGATCCGGCCCAGGAACTCAACGGTGCCGTCCGGCAGCAGCCGCCCCCGGTCACCGGTGCGGTAGAGCCGGTCGCCCGGCGCGCCCAGCGGGTCGGGCACGAACCGCTCGGCGGTCGACGCGGCGTCCCCCAGGTAGCCGCGGGCCAGGCCCGCACCCCCGACGACGATCTCGCCGGGCAGGCCGGTCGGCACCGGCCGCAGCCTCTCGTCGAGTACGTACAGCCGCGCGCCCGGGATCGGCCGACCGAGCGGCACCACCGCCTGGCGGCCCGCCCGGTCGATGCGGACCTCCGACACGGCGACGATGCCCGTCGTCTCGGTCTGGCCGTACATGTTGACCAGCCGGGGCGCCGTCCCCGGCGCGTTGCGGATGGCCTCCGGGAGCTCGTAGCGCAGCGGCTCGCTGGCGGTGAGCACCACCCGTGGCCGCCACCCGCCGGGCGAGGTGAGCGCCGGCAGCAGGACCCGCAGGTACGACGGCACCAGGTCCAGCACCTGCACGCCGTGCGCGGTGACGAAGGTGAGCAGCGCCAACGGGTCGGCCAGGTGCGCACGCCCGGCGACGACCACGTGGCCGCCCAGCGTCAGCGGAACGGCGAACTGCCGCACCGACGACGAGAACGCGAACGACGCGGTGTGCAGGAACACCGGCTCGTCGGGCAGGGCCAGCGCGGCCGGCAGCCCGTCCAGGTACGCGGACAGCCCACCGTGGGTCACCACCACACCCTTGGGGAGCCCCTTGGTGCCGGAGGTGTAGACCACGTAGGCCGGGTGCTCCGGTCGCAGCGCCGGTGTCGGCCGGGGGCCCACCGGGGCCGGCAGGTCCTCGATCGTCAGCACCTCGCCCGCGCCCTCGGGCGTACGACCCGCCAGGTCGCGGGTGGTGAGCGTCATCGCCGGCCGGGCGTCCGCCACGATCGCGGCCAACCGCTGCGCGGGGTACGCGGGGTCCAGCGGCACGTACGCGGCGCCCGTCTCCAGGACCGCCAACGCCGCCACGACGACGTCGACGCCCCGGTCGAGGTGCAGGGCGATCGTCGTCTCCGGGCCCGCGCCGCGTTCGGCGAGCACCCGCGCCAGGTCACCGCTGCGGCGGTGCAGGTCGCCGTAGGAGAGGGTCGTCTCACCGCTGGTGACCGCCGGAGCGTCGGGCCGGCGTCGCGCCTGCTCGGCCACCCGGGCGGTGAGCGTGCGGTGCACTGCGCCAACCGGCAGCGCCGGACCGTGCGCGAGCGCGTCGAGACGCTCCCGCTCGCCCGGCAGGAGCGGATCCACGTCGAAGACGCGCTGGTCGGGGTCATCGACCAACCGGTCCATCAGCACCCCGAGGCGGCTCATCATCGCCTCGACGGTGCCCTCGTCGAACAGGTCGGTGCTGTACTCGGCGTGCCCCTCGATGCCGTCCTCGGTCTCCCACAGGTCGATCAGCAGGTCGAAGCGGGCGGTGCACTGCTCGTTGTCGATCGACGTGAGGGTGAGGCCGGGGCCCGGGTCGGGCAGGCCGCCCGGGGCGTTCTGCAACGCGAAGCGCACCTGGAACAGCGGTGAGTGGCTGAGGCTGCGGGTGGGTGCCACCGCGTCGACGACCATCTCGAAGGGGACGTCCTGGTGGGCGAACGCACCGTGCGCCGTGCTGCGGACCCGCCGCAGCACCTCGCGGAAGGTGGGGTCGCCGGAGAGGTCGACCCGCAGCGCCAGGGTGTTGGCGAAGAACCCGACGAGCTTCTCCAACTCGGTGCTGGTGCGGTTGGCCACGGGCGTGCCGACGGTGATGTCCCGTTGGCCACTGAGCTGGGCCATGAGCACGTCGAAGCCGGCCAGCAACGCCATGAACAGGGAGACCTTCTCCCGCCGGGCCAGGTCGGCCACCGCCCGGGACCGCTCGGCCGACCAGCTGACGTCGTGGCGCGCGCCGCGGAAGGTCTGCACCGCCGGTCGCGGCCGGTCGGTCGGCAGGTCCAGCGTGGGTACGCCGTCGAGCTGCCGCTTCCACCAGTCGAGCTGGTCGTCCAGCTCGGCGCCGGTCAGCCAGGACCGCTGCCAGAACGTGTAGTCCACATAGGTGTGTGTCAGCTCGGGCAACGAGGACGGCTGCCCCTGGGCGATCTCCCGGTAGAGCGTCACCAGGTCGTCCAACACGATGTTCAGGGACCAGCCGTCGGAGACGGTGTGGTGCAGCGTCAACAGCAGCACGTGCGAGTCGGGGCGTACCCGCACCAGGGTGCCGCGCAGCAGCGGCCCGGCGGCCAGGTCGAACGGAGTGCGCCCCTCGGCGTCGAAGAGGGCGGCCAGCCGACCCTCCGGGTCGGCGTCGCCCCGCACGTCCACCTCGGCGTACGCCACGGCGTCGACGGGCAGGAACTCCTGCACCGGTTCGCCGTCCACGGACGGGAACCGGGTGCGCAGCCCCTCGTGCCGGGCCCACAGCGCGCCGAAGGCCGCCCGCAGCGCGTCGGCGCGCAGGTCACCGTCGAAGCGCAGCGCGAGGGGCACGTTGTAGAACGCGCTGTCCTCGGCGAGCCGGTTGAGGAAGTACAGGCGTCCCTGCGCGTGCGACAACGGCACCGGGCCGGTCCTCGGGACGGCGACGAGACCGGGCCGGGGGGCCCGCCCGCCGAGCGCCTCGATCCGGGCTCCCAGGTCGGCCAGCGAGGTGGACTCCAGGAACACCGCCAGCGGCAGCTCGATGTCGAGCTTCTTGCGCAGCCGGGCCATGGCCCGGACCGCGAGCAGGGAGTGCCCGCCCAGGTCGAGGAAGTTCGCGTCCCGCCCGATCGACTCGACCGGTCGCCCCAGCACATCGGCCCAGACCTCGGCGATGGCCTCCTCCAGCCGGCTCTGCGGAGCGGCCAGGCTGGGCGCCGGCTCGGCCGCCGTGGGCGCGGGCAGGGCCGCCCGGTCCACCTTGCCGTTGGCGGCCAACGGCAGCGCGTCGAGCGTGACGACGACCTCCGGCACCATGTAGTCCGGCAGTTCCGCGCGCAGCGCGTCACGCGGGTCGTGGGCCGCGGAATCCCCGGCCGCCGTGACGTACGCGACCAGCCGCTCCTCACCAGGCCGGTCGGTACGCAGCAGGACCACCGCCTCGCGGACCTGCGGCAGCCGGGTCAGGGTGGCCTCGATCTCCGCCAACTCGACCCGGTACCCCCGGATCTTCACCTGGGTGTCGACCCGGCCCAGGCAGTCGAGCTCGCCGTCGGGTCGCACCCGGACGAGGTCGCCGGTGCGGTACATGCGCTCCCCCGGTGTGGGGGCGAACGGGTCGGGCAGGAAGCGCCCGGCGGTCAGGTCCGGCCGACCGTGGTAGCCACGGGCCACACCGGCACCCGCCACGTACAGCTCGCCGACCGTGCCGGGCGGCACCGGCAGCAGGTTGCCGTCCAGCACGTAGAGCCGCGTGTTGGCGATCGGACGACCGATCGGCACCACACCGGACAGGTCGGTGCCGTCGTGCACCTCGTGCACGCAGCAGCCGACGACGGTCTCGGTGGGCCCGTACTCGTTGACGATCCGCAGGCCCGGAGCCCGGTGCCGCCAGGCGGCGGCGGTGGTGCCGTGCAGCGACTCTCCACCGACGATCAGATAGCCGTCGGCAGCGATGGTCCGGCTCGGAACGGCCCGGTCCAGCGCCTCCAGGTGGGCCGGGGTGAGCTTGACCAGCCCGAGGTCCAGGTCGCTGCCGAGCAGTTCGGTGAGGGTCTCCAGCTCGGTGCCGTCGGCGACGAGCACCACCGGGCGCCCGGCCAGCAGCGGGCAGAACAGCGTCGTCACCGACAGGTCGAACCGCAACGGCGAGACCAGGGGCGCGCCCCCGCCCTCGGCCACCCGGTACGCCCGCAGGCTCCACGCCAGGTAGTTGGTGAGGCCGCGGTGGGTGACCACCACACCCTTGGGTCGCCCCGTCGAGCCCGAGGTGTAGATCACGTAGCAGGCGCTGTCCGGGTGCGGACGCGGCAGCGGCGGCAGGTCGGTGGTGGCGTCCTCGTCGCCGTCGGGCAGCAGCACCGACACGTCGGTGTCCGGTAGGTCCGCGACCCGGCCCGCGCTGGTGACGACCACCCGCACCTCGGCGTCGGTGAGCATGAACCGCACCCGCTCGGCGGGCTCGCCCACGTCCAGCGGCACGTACGCGCCGCCGGCCTTGAGGGTGGCCAGCACGGCCGTGACGAGGTCGACACCCCGGTCCAGGAAGAGGCCGACGCGGGTCTCCGGGCCCACCCCGTGCCGGCGCAGTCGCGCGGCGAGGGCGTCGGCCCGGCGGTCCAACTCTGCGAACGTGACAGTCAGATCGCCGACCAGGAGCGCGGGCGCGTCAGGGGTACGGGCGGCCTGCCGAGCGAACAGCTCGTGCGCGCGCACGTCACCGAGAAGCGGGTCCTCGGTGCGGTTGCCGTCCACGACCGCCGCCCGGGTCTCCTCAGCGGACAGGAGGCGGGCCAACCCGACCGGGGCGTCCGGCGCGGCGGTCAGACCGACCAGCAGAACGCCGAGGTGGGCGGCCATCCGCGCCACTGTGCGCTCGTCGAGGATGTCGGTCGCGTACTCGGCCAGCCCCCGCAGCCGGCCGTCGGCGTCCGGCCACACCTCGACCGTCAGGTCGTGCTTGCTGATCGGCAGGTGGTGTTCGACGGCCGTGACCCGCAACCCCGCCGCCTCGACCTCCAACGCCTGGTCCTCGACGAGGGCGAACATCACCTGCGCGAGGGGCGTGTGGCCGAGGTCGCGCTCCGGGTCGACCGCCTCCACCACCGTGTCGAAGGGCACCTCGCCGTGCGCCATGCCCTGCTGCACGAGGTCGCGGACCCGTCCCACCAGGGCCCGGAAGGTGGGCGCACCGGAGGTGTCGACCCGCATGACGATCGAGTTGACGAAGGAGCCGACCATCGTCTCCAGCTCGACCCGGGGGCGGTTCGCCACCGGCGTCACCACCGAGACCTCGTCCTGGGCCGCGTACCGCGACATCAGCGCGGCGAACCCGGCGAGCAGCACCATGAACGGGGTGGCCCGCTCCTCCTGGGCCAGGCGGGTCACCGCCGGCCACAGGCCGTCGGGCAGGGCGAAGCGGTGCCGCTCGCCCCGGAAGGACTGCACCGGCGGGCGGGGACGGTCCAACGGCAGGTCGATGACGGGTACCGCGCCCGCCAGTGCGCGCTTCCAGTAGTCGAGCCCCTCGGCCAGCTCGGTGGCGCGGTCGGGACGGCTCTCCCAGGCGGCGTAGTCCGCGTACTGCACGGTGAGGGGCGCGAGCGTGGAAGCCCGGTCCTCTGCTCCGGCGCGGTACAGCTCCAGCAACTCGTCGATGAGCAGGCTGACCGACCAACCGTCGCAGATGCTGTGGTGCAGCACCAGCACCAGCACGTGCGCGGTGGGCGTCTGCCGGAACAGCGCGGCGCGAGCCAGTGGTCCGTCGGAGAGGGAGAACGGACGACTCGCCTCGTCGCGTACGGCGGCCAGCACCGCCGCGTCGTCGACGGGCAGTGGACGCGGGGTGAGGTCCACCTCGACGTCGGGCAGGATGCGCTGCACCGGGTCGCCCTCGTTCGCCGCGAACACGGTCCGCAGCGCCTCGTGCCTGCCGACCAGGGCGCGCACCGCGTCGGTGAGCACGTCGAGCCGGAGTGCACCGGTCAGGCGTAGGGCGGTCGGCACGTTGAACATTGCCGAGCCGGGGACGAGCTGGTCCATGAACCACAGCCGGCGCTGTGCCGGGGAGACGGCCAGGTCGCCATCGCGCGGCACCCGGGCGAGCGCCTCGACCGGCCGGGGGCGCCGGCCGCCGAGACGCTTCTCGAACAGGGCCCGCTTCGAGGGCGACATCGAGTCGAGGCGTGACCGGCCGGGCGAGAGCGCCGCGCCGTGTGGCGCGGGGCGGCTGGCACTCGCGTCGGTAGTCATCAGGCCACCCCCCGAGCGGCGCTCTCCAGGTGCGTCACGAGGCTGCGCGGCCGCATGTCCGTCCACTCGGTGGTGACGTGGTCCAGGCAGGACGCGCGGTCGGCGGGTCCGTGGGCCACCGTCCACCCGGCCGGCAGGCTGAGCGACTCGGGCCACAGCGAGTGCTGCCCCTCGTCGTTCACCACTACGAAGAAGCGTCCGTCGGGGTTGTCGAGAATGTTCACGTCTTCCTCACTCTGCGCCTGGTCCCAGGACCCGACGAGGAAGCGCTGAACCGGCACGGCGGCCAGGCAGGGACCATGGCGGTCAGACCTGCCGGCGTCGCAGTCGGGACGCGCGTCCCCAGATCGGGCGTCGTCAACTGTCGTTTGCGGAGACTTTTGCTATGCGTCGCTCAGAGGACGTGCGGGGTTTCACCGCCGCGTGTCTCGCTATCGGATTCCACCACGGCCACGGCCGGCCACCTGCACGTTAATCGGCTATCCGACCCGAGGCCGAGCGCCCTTTGCGGACGCAAACAAGTCGATGTCAAGCAGATTCCGGCAAGCCACGCTGAGCCCACGTCGCGCTCCCCCCCGAAGTTGCGACCCAACAGCGTTCATGAATGTAAACGCAAGCGAGGCACAGAAAACCACCAGACACGGAGCGTGTCAAGACCCTTGCCTGCCGCTGAAGTCGACCATGCCAACCGGGACGTATTTATGACAAATGCTTCGCAGGTGGTTGGCCGACCGAGCACGCCGGCAGGCCCGCCGGCGCTCCGTCGAGCGGGCCTGCGGGCGGTCGGGCGGGACGACCGGAATCGGCCAGAAATGCGTTGCCAGCAACGCGTCTGTGCAGTACAGGGGTATTCTCGGCGGGCTCTCTGCGCCGTGCGGACCGATCAACGACGACGCCCCCGCCCACAGCGGACGGGGCGCGTCGCAATGATCACCTGGCCGGACGGGGGGAGTCATTCATCGCGGAACTCGTGGTCACAATCCGACACGGAGACGAGTTTCACACGACAGGCGGAAAGAGCGACCGATCATCCATTGGTCGAGCATCCGAATGGTTGGACAACGGTCAATGTAATGGTTGTTAACGTCCGCCATGCGACGCACGACAGAGAGCGCCACCGTCACCGGATCACTGCCCCCGCGAAGCAGTCGACCATCCGGGCCGACAAGCCGGCGCGTGAGCCGCCGGACGATTCCGTTCGCTTACCGGATCCGACCAGGCCCAGACGACGCGTCGAGCGCCGGATCCCTTTGTCGCACAGGCCCGCCACCACGCGTGCGCGGCGCGAAGGCAGGCACCCGGCCCACCCGAAGGCACCGCCGACGCCGGGCACCCAGCCGGCCGCCGCCACCCGAATCCGGGCGGACGCGCGCGCGAACCCATCGACGAAGATCAGTGTGCGTACGCGCCGAATCGGCCCCGGCGCGACGCTGCCCCGCCTTTAACCGAGCGCCGGGATGCCGCGCGCCGGCACCGGCGACCGCCGACACCGGACGCTTGTGCGGCGGCGTTCGGAAACCCCTCGGTCAGCCCTGCAATAGTTGCCGAGCCATCACGATCCGCTGCACCTGGTTCGTGCCCTCGTAGATCTGGGTGAACAACGAGCGGATGGCCTTTGAGCTGGTAAAACGCGCCCATCTGCTCTTCTCCCCAGAATTTCCCCAGAGCGCGCCCAGGTCTGTGACGTAGAAATCCTCAATCGTCCTGCGCCGCTGCCCGGCCGCCGTTCGGGCGACCGGGCAGCGGGATCGTGCGCCGGACTCAGGCGTTGCGGGCGGAGCGGCTGCCGGCCTTGGCCAGGCCCCGGCTCACCATGTATCCGATGGTCAGCATCACGACGTAGAGCCATGCGCGGTCGGCGCGGAAGAAGTCTCCGGTGGCGCCGTTGTCGCCGTTGCCGTTGCCGTCCACGACCAAGGAGGCGATCAGCACACCGAGGACGGCTGCCACGTACGCGATGAACTCGGTGGTCTTGAAGGCTGGCTTCGTCTCGTCGTGCAGGCGACGCGGCGCGTGGTCGTTGGTCGTGACGCCGCGCGAGGCGGTCGGGGGTGCGGTCACAAGAAGCTCCTGTATCGGGGTGCGCCCAGTCGTGCAGGCCATGTAGATCTGCGGCTACACGAGCGCGGATGCCATCAGCATCAATGGGTTTGGTGCGGGTCACGAAAACCGGGTGACCTACCGGAAGCGTTGCTGTAAGCGGTAACGCGGTTACGCTCAACTGCCCGCGCGGCGACTCAGGCAAACATCCGTTCGCCCTCCCGGCGGGGGCAGCGGCGGCAGGGCGCCGATGCGCGCAGCACAGCGTTAGATGGCCGTCCCGGGTGTGGTGTTTGACGGCGTGACTGACGGGCACGTCTTTGGTCGGGGCCAACGACCCCTGTTGTCGTCCCGCCGGCACGGCGCGTTGTGCCGCATCGATCGGCGGACCGCTGCCCAGACCTCGCAGCCTTCCCGAATCTCGTACCGCGGATCGTGATCGTCACCCGCTGCTGCGGACTGGCGCCACGGCCAAGGCGAGCTTGTCGAACGGTTCGGCTGGGTCAGCACAGCCCGGCTGGCATCTCGCGCCAATTTTGCATCGAGTAGACGGCCGACCATCGGACGTTCGCCTTCACCCACGACGAGGGCTACCTGTCTCGGGCGCACCCGCGCCGGACACAAACGGAGGAAATCATGAATGACCGTCACACGGTAGTTCGCAGCATGCACGACGTCGGAGCCGCTCTGTGGCTCGGGGGATCTCTGATGGGTGCGGTCGGCCTCAACGGGGCGTCCCGCGCCATCAACGACCCCGACGAACGCGCTCAGATCGCGTCGGTGGGGTGGGCGAAGTGGGCACCGGTATCCGCCGCCGCGATCGGCGCGCACCTGATCGGTGGCGCCGGTCTGCTAATCGCGAATCGGCGCCGGGCCAGCACCCAGGCCGGTGTCACCGCCAACACCGCCGTCAAGACGGCGCTGACCCTCGCCGCGATCGCCACCACCGCCTACAGCGGGCTGCTCGGGGCTCGAATCGCCCGCGGCGGTGCGGTGCCCACCGACGGCGCCACCGATCCATCGCCGGCCACCCCGCAGGACGTGGCCGCCGACCAGCGCCAGCAGCGGATCCTGCAGTGGGTCACCCCGGCGCTGACCGCGGTGATCGTGACGCTCGGTGCGCAGCAGGGAGAGCAGCAACGTCCCAGTCAGATGCTCGGCGGCATGGGCGCGCGGCTAGCCCGTGTCACCGGTCGCAGCCGATGATTCTGCCAGCGTCCGGGCCGTCGGCGGTCTCCGGCGTGATGCCGATGGCGGCCTGTCGCTTGAACGTGTGTTGGTTGAATTGACCTCATTGACCGACGAGAGGGGCCGCGACGATCGTTGCAGCCTTTCTCGCCACGACTGATGCTGGGATCAGGACTTGAGTGTCTCTCCGTCAGCCGTTGCCGCCGTGGCCGGCATCCCTGGCGCTCGCGGAAACGGCCTCAGTCGATTCTCGATCGTGCCGGGCGGCGCCGACCGCCCGCAGGTGCGCCAGCGCCTGCGTCCAGGACCGGATCAGGCTGGTTTCGTGATACGCGATGCCGTGTTCGGTGCAGAACTGGCGGATCAGCGGCTGTGCGTGGCGCAGGTTGGGCCGCGGCATGCTGGGGAACAGGTGGTGTTCGATCTGGTAGTTGAGCCCACCGAGTAGCGCGTCGAGAAACCAGCCTCCGCGCACGTTGCGGGAGGTGAGGACCTGACGACGTAGGCAGTCGAGATTGTCGGCCTCGGTGAGGATCGGCATGCCCTTGTGGTTGGGGGCGAAGGAGCTGCCCAGGTAGAGGCCGAACAGGGCCTGGTTGACCAGGATGAACAGGATCGCCTGCGGGATACTCAGGACCAGGAACACGGCCGTGAGATAGCCGGCGACGTGCAGGATGAGCAGCCCGACCTCGGCGGGCCGGTGCCGGAGCTTGTCGCGGCCGACGATTGCCCGGACGCTGTTGGCATGCAGGTGCAGACCCTCCACCATCAGCAGGGGGAAGAGCAACGCCGCCTGGTGGCGGACGAACAGCGCCCGCAGGCCGCGCTGCGTCGCGGCCTGGCCCGGCGTGAAGGACAGCGGCGCCACCGCGATGTCGGGGTCGCGGCCCTCCGTGTTGGGGTGAGCGTGGTGACGGTTGTGCTTGTCGACCCACCAGCCGTAGCTGATCCCGGTCAGCAGGTTGCCACAGACCAGGCCGACCACGTCATTCGCCCGGCGCGAGCGGAAGATCTGCCGATGCCCGGCGTCGTGCCCGAGAAACGCCAACTGTGCGAAGAGCACCGCCACGACGGCGGAGATAGCCGCCTGCCACCACGACGGTCCGAGCCGCACGAACACCAGGCCCACCCGGCGAGGCATCCAAGCACCACTGTCACACGCGTCGCGTAGTAACCAGGTCGCCGGTCGAGGAGGCCCGCGCCTCGGACCAGACGGGACAGGTCGGCGTACTCGCTGCCCCGCTCGCTACGGGCGTCAAGATCCGTATCGCTCACCCTCGCCCACTCCCAGTTCACGCCACCCGGCCTGCCTGCTACGCGTCCAGAGCGACCTGGCAGGCACGCGATTCATCCGTGGTACGACGGATATCGAAAAGCGAACCGCCGCTGATAGTTCGAGTTTTCCTCACAGCCAGGTGCTCGCGTCGGGAAATGGCAACTCCCGGCGACCGACACCTATCCGGTGCTCACGGAGATGCAAGTTTGACGATTAGGTGCCCGCTGCAGGCAGTCGAGTCGGACAATCAGCGCCATACAGGGACATCGGATTCGGGGTGGTCATGGCACACAAGAGGAAGTCGACAGCACGACAGGCGCTGATTCTTGCCTTCGCGGCCGGGGCGGTGACGGGGGCGGCGGGCACGCTCACTCTGCGACGTCGGCGGCAGGATGGTGGCTTGCCGGCCGGCGATGTCGCTGGAGGGTTCGACGAGGGTCCGTCTCCGTCGCTCGGCGAACGTCTTGAGACCCCATCTCAGGAGCCGGTAAGCATGTCTGAGGCGCAGCACGGCTGACCTTTGGACGGCACCTCGGCCTACTCGGTTGTGAGAGAGATGAGAAGTCGCAGCGACGGCTCCGGCGCGGCGTCTGCTGACACGCCGGTCGCCGAGTTGGTGCAGCGCGCCACCGAGCAGATCACCCGGCTGGTGCGCGACGAGCTTACGCTGGCCCGGGCGGAGATGACCGCCAAGGGCAAACGCGCGGGCGTCGGTGCCGGACTGCTCGGTGGCGGTGCCATGCTCGGCTTCTTCGCCGGCGGTACCGCCGTCGCCACGATCGTGCTGGCCCTGGCCGCGATCATGCCCGACGCTGTCGCCGCCCTGATCGTCACGGTGGTCCTCACCATCGCCGCCGCTCTCGCGGCCCAACGCGGCAAGAAGCAGGTCAGCAAGGCCATGCCCGCCACGCCCACGGCAACCAGAGACAGCGTACGAGCCGACACCGAGGCGGTCCGCGACGCGGCGAGTCGGAGGAAGCCATGAGCACTTCATCGGGACGCAGCGACCCGGACCAGACCCGGCGCGACATCCAGCAGACCCGCGCGGAACTCGGCGAGACCGTCGCCGCCCTGAGCGCCAAGACCGACGTCAAGGCCCGCGCACGCACCAAGGCCGCCACCGCCACCGCCGGGCTCCGAGAGCGCGTCACCCAGGCCAGCCAGTCGGCGATGACCAGCGCGACGAAGCTTGCCCGCGGAGTGAGCCAAAAGGCCTCCCAGCGCGCCACACCGATAGCGCAGAAAGCTCAACAGGCGACCACCGCGGTGCGTGACTCGGCGAAAGCCGGAGCGCAGACCACTGGCAAGGCCGAGTCGACCCTGGTCAGCTCCGCTCGCGCCGCGACGACCAAGGTCGGCGGAATCCTACGCTCGACACCCGTACCGGCCCTCGCCGCCAGCGCTGTGCTCGCCCTCGCGGTCGTCGCGTACCGACGCCGTCGATCCCGATAACCCACCGCCCGGCAGAGGGCACCAATACGGACCCGGCTGATCGGTGCCGGGGCAGGGCGGGGCACATCGACCGCGCGCCCGCCCGATCCGCTCACAAAGGCGTCCGGTATCCGTCGGCGATGCTTGAGAGAATGACCCTAGTTGGGCATAAGATGGTGACATAACGGCCGCCCTGGTCCCCGGTGGTGCCCCATCCGCAGGGCGCACCCCAGGGAGCATTGGATGCCCGTCTCTCCTGCTTACGTCATCCCGGGCCCAGAGTCTGTGAATGATCTTCTCAAGAAAATCGCCGAGCGTGACCAGTCAGCCTTCGGTCGCCTCTATCGCTCGCTCGTCCGCGGGGTCTTCATTCAAGTGTGTAGGAGGGTGGGCAGCCCGTCGCTCGCGGTCGCGGTGACCCGTGCGGTGTTCGTCGAGGTGTGGCGACTCGCGCCGAAGGCCACCGCCGATCAGGTCGATGGACTCGCCTGGGTGACCGTCATCGCTGATCGCCGGGCTGCTGACCGGCTTCGCGAAACCGGTGGCCACTCATCGTCACCGGGCACCAGCTATGACGAGTACATCGGTCTTGAATTGACCGCCGTGCTGGGAGAGGAGGCGCCGGCGCTGCTCGGCGCGGGCCCCTTCACCGCCGGGTAGTAATGGTCAGGGGGACGTTGACGGCGGAGGCTGGGTTGGAGGCGTGCTGCCACCTCCGTTCGGCTGCCGTTGATGGGGTGGCGGGCGGCGCCACGAGCAGGTCACGTTGCACGTGGCGGCCGATGGTGACGCCCAGCAGGGCGGGCCGAGGGTGTCGAATCCCAGGACCACGGCCGCCACCCGCCGTCCAGAACAGCCTGCCTGCGAGTGGTGGTGTGCAGGACGAGCCGAGGTAAGGAGGGTGCCGACGCGGGGATCATGGCGGCGCTGCCACGGTATGACGGACACGACCTAGCCGTGCTGCCCAGGCGGGCGGGTCGACAGCGGAATCTGGGCGGGGACGGGCGGACCTGCCGCCCTGCTTGACGGGACGGCGGTCGAGCGTCCTCAGCTGCGCTGTCCCGGTTCTCGGCGCACCGCCCGCGGTCTCGTAGCGACCCGTTTGTGACGTCACCACCGAGGGTATTTTCTCAGCTTGACGCCGCATCCGCTCTTCCGAGCCGGATCGTGGCGGCCGTCCAGACTCCTGCGGCCTTTCGTCTCCACCTTCCGCACCGCATGCCCTACGCGATGACGAAGATCGTCATCGTGCCAGGGTCGCGAGATTCGAGGAGTCTCATGTCGAGCGCGGCCGCTATCGAATTCACCGATCTCCCGCCCGCCGATCCCGAACCGTTGATCGTCGCAACGCTGCCCGCCGCCGGTAGTGACTTTGCCGCGCTGAACCGACGGGTCATTCGGGCTGGGCTCCTCGATCGACGCCCCGCCTACTACGCCGTACGCATGATCGTTGTTGCTTCGATGCTGACGGCCGGATGGGTGGCGTTTTACCTGTTCAGCTCGTCCTGGTGGACCCTCGCGGTCGCCGCCTTCCTGGGAATCGCGTTCTCGCAGGTCGCTCTCGTGGCCCACGATCTGGCGCACCGGCAGGTCTTCCGCACCAAGAAGCCCAGCGAGCGGGCAGGGCGGATCGCGGCGAATATCGCGGTCGGGATGAGTTACGGCTGGTGGATGGACAAGCACACCCGCCACCACAACAACCCCAACCACGATGATCTCGACCCTGATGTGGCACCGGAGGTACTGGTCTGGGCCAGCGAGTCGGCGTGGGGCCGACGCGGGCTGAAAGGCTTTATCACCCGCCACCAGGCCGGCCTGTTCTTTCCCCTGCTGACGCTGCTCAGCATCGACCTGCGTGTCTCCAGCATCAAGGCCCTACGGGTCCCGGGAATGAAGCGCCGCGGTCTGGAGGCCGCCTTGATGGGCCTCCACCTCGTTGCCTACGTGGCCGCACTGCTCCTGATTCTCAGTCCATGGCAGGCGCTCGCATTCTTCCTCGTACACCACGCGGTGTTCGGGGTCTACCTGGGAATGACGTTCGCGCCCAACCACAAGGGCATGCCGCACCCGGAAGGCACCGAGGACTACCTACGCAAGCAAGTTCTGACCTCGCGCAATGTGACCGGTGGCTGGCTGACCGACGCCGCGCTGGGCGGATTGAACTACCAGATCGAACACCACCTCTTCCCGGCGATGCCCACGCCGAACCTGCGCAGGGCCCAACCGATGGTCGAGGCCTACTGCCAGGAAATCGGCGTCGCATACGAGCAAACCAGCCTGATCCAGTCGTACCGGCAGGCACTGCGGCACCTGCACGAGATTGGTGCGCCTCTGCGCGAAAAGCGGTGAGGCGCCGCCGTCTCGGTTCGCATCGTCACGTGGATCGACCCGTTGTTGCGGCTCGTAGGTGCAGCGCGATCAGGTGCCGTTCGGATGGGCCCGACGAAGCGCGGCCTCTAGGCGTGGAGGATGTGGGCCAGCATGGCTGGTTCGCTGAGGAAGGAGTGCGCCACATCGGTCAGCTTGCGGTTGTGGCGGCGGGCGTAACTGCGGATGACCGCGAACGCGTCGTCGACGTCGATGCCGGCGGCTTGCGCGACAGCGCCCTTGGCCTGTTCGATGACGATGCGGCTGTTCAAGGCGCCTTGCAGTTGCTCGGTCAGGAGTTCACCGCGTCGGATGGCGCGTTCCTGCAGCAGCCCGATCGCGGCAACGTCTGCCAGGGCCTGCATGACCGGCACGTCGGTGTCCTCGAAGTCACCGCCCTTGGTGCCGCCGAAGACGTTCAACGCTCCGATCACCTGGTTGCGCAACCGTAGCGGGAACGCGTGCACCGACTGGAAGCCCGCCGCCGTGGCGCGGGGCGCGAACCGGGGCCACCGGTCAGCGGCTTCGTCCAGGTTGACGTTGATGACGGGCACAGCTGTCTCGAAGGCTTCCAGGCAGGGGCCCTCGTGGGTCTGGATTTGGAACAGCTCCACGAGTTTGACGTTTTCGTTCGAGCCTGCCATGAACTCGAGCCGGCGGTGTTGATCGGCCAGGAGGAGGCCGACGGCGGCCGCGCCGACCAGGTCGGCCGCCCGATCGGTCAGCATGTGCAAGAAATCGATAAGGTCGAAGTCGTCCACCAGGGTGTCGGCGACCTCGACGAAGATCGTCGCCATCCGTTCGGCTGAGACGGTGGTCATGCTTGCCTCCCGGCTTGTCCTGCCTTGATGGGTGCGCTCATCACAACCTCGGGGTTACCGCTCGTCGCGGTCGAACCGCAGCCGGCGGGCGACGATGTCCCGGGTCACATCGCTGAGGCGGCGGTCCTCGGCGTACGCGTAGGCCCGGATCCGCGCCATCGCCTCAGCGAGGGTGACCCCGAGCTGCACCATGACCATGCCCTGAGCTTGGAACAACTCCGCACGGTACTCGGCCGCGTCATCATCGATGTCGTCGATACCACTGTCAGGTCTCTCTTCCTGCCGGTCGAGCAGGGCGGTCACGGTGACGTCGGCGACGGCGACGGCGTCGGCGAGTTCCGCGTTGGTCAGCGGGCCGACATGGTCCCGGAACACGTCCAGGACGCCCAGTCGAGCCGCACCGATCTGCAGCGGGAACGCGAACACCGCGCGTAGTCCGCTCGCGTGGGCGGCGGGTGCATAGAACGGCCAGCGATCGTCTTCACTGGTCATGAGGTCACCGAGATCGGAGATCAACACCGGACGACGGCTGGCGAAGGCGTCTACGCAGGGTCCCTCACCGAACATGAACTGCAACTCCTCCAGGAGTTCACTGGCCGGGTCGGACGCGGCGGTCGCCGCCCGGATTCCGCTCTCGGTCATCACGCTGATCCCGACCCCCGACGCCGACAACTCCTTCGCGGCGGTGCTGCACACCCGCCGCAGAAGGCTCTCGTTTCCGCCATTTTCGGCGGGGTGCCCCAGGATGAGGCCCTTGATGACCGCGACGCGGTCATCCATGGCTCACACCAGCGTGACGACTGGCTATGGCGCGATCGTGACGCGACGACCGGCAGGAGAGCGCGAGGTTCCGAGGTGACACAGCAGCACCTTCCAGTTGAGGTGCCACCGAAGGCCGGGGCAGCAAGACTCGCAGAGCCGAATTGCTAATCCTAGCGGCGAATCGAATACTTCGCATGACGAGCTGAACCGCCATGATCAACAGTCACCTCGCGCAATTGATCGCCGCGCGATAGCATTCGGGGCACGATCCGTTGCGGTTCGTTGCCCCAGCCCCCGGCATAGATCGAATCATGCCGAGGTGAGGCTATGGCTCAGGTGGTGGGCGACCACTTTGTCATCACCCTGCTGGCTGCCCCCGACGGCCCCAGCGCACTGGTCTGCCTCGCGGGCGAGATCGACCTGGACGCCGGGCCGGCACTGTCAGACGTGGCCGACCAACTGTCAGCCTTTGCGCCGACCGAGGTCGTCGTGGATCTGGCCGATGTCACCTTCGCCTGTTCCACGCTGCCCAACTTCCTCGCTCGGATGCACCTCACTCTTCCGCCCAACTCCGCGCTGGTGGTCTGCCGTCCCACGACCAACACCCATCGGCTCCTAGAGATGACAAAGATGGGGCAGATAGCGACGTTGCGCGACGACCTGCCCATGCCTGGTTACCGGGCATCACGCACAGCCGCACGGCCGCTCACACTGCCTGCCTCCCGGAGCATCGGCTGACTCAGCTCACGGTGGTCCCTCCGGCGCACGCCGCCGTCTTCCAGCCCTCGCTTTGTCGCACCACTGCGACTGATCGACATACCTCACGTCGAGGAGCTCCGATGCCCGTACCGTCTCTTGACCCCACGGATCCCGGCACCACCTGGGTCGACACCGCCCGACGGCGGGCGCGAACCCGCCTCGCCGTGGCACGGCGGGGGTGGGAACCGCCGACGTTCACCGCCGGCCCACATCTCGGCGACACGACCGCGCCGGTCCTGGTCGTCGAGAGGTCGCGCACCGTTGATGACGGTCTTCCCCGGGGGGTACGCACGGCAGGCGCATGGGCGTGGCGGATCATTCTGTTCATAGCGGCGGCGTACCTGCTCATCCGGGTCGTCAGCCTGTTGCGCGTCGTGGTGATCCCCGTTGCGGTCGCGCTGTTGCTGGCGGCGCTCTTCGAGCCGATGGCCGCGGCCCTTCGTCGGCGGGGTGTGGGCCGTTCCCTGGCCGCCGTGCTGGTCCTCGTCGCCGGGCTGACCGTCGTCATCGGCGGCCTGGCGCTGATCGTCCGGACCTTCATCTCCCAACTCGACGATCTGAGCACCCAGGTCGGGGAAGGTGTCGACCAGGTCCAGACGTGGCTGGCGCAGGGCCCCCTGCACCTGTCCCAGACTCAACTCGACGACGCTGTCGACCGCCTCCAGGCGTCGATCACCGACAATCAGGCCGCTCTCACCTCTGGTGCGCTGAGCACCGCCGCCACCGTCGGCGAGGTTGCCGCCGGGTTCTTCCTCGTGCTGTTCACCCTGTTCTTCTACCTGCGCGACGGCGGTCAGATCTGGGCCTTCCTGTGTCGGTTACTTCCCCGCGCCGCGCGGATCCCGACCGCCCGGGCTGGGCACTACTCCTGGCACACCCTGGTGGCCTACGTGCGGGCCACTGTCCTGGTAGCGCTCGTCGACGCCATCGGTATCGGCATCGGCCTCGCGGTGCTGCGTATTCCATTGGCACTGCCCCTGGCCGCGCTGGTGTTCCTCGGCGCCTTCATCCCGGTGATCGGCGCCACCGTCACCGGCGCGGTCGCCGTTCTCGTCGCGTTGGTGACCGAGGGACCGGTCAGCGCGTTGATCATCCTCGGCGTCGTCATCGCTGTCCAACAGGTCGAAGGTCACCTCCTCCAGCCGTTGATCATGGGCCGCGCGGTAGCGCTGCACCCGCTCGCCGTGATCCTCGCGATCGCCACCGGCGTCGTCGTCGCGGGCATCGTCGGCGGTCTGGTCGCCGTTCCGCTGCTCGCCGTGCTCAACACCGCCATCCGCTATCTGGCCCATCACCCCGACGGCAGGCCCACATCCGACCGGACTCCACCCGGCACGACGTCCACGAACGACGAACAGGCTGCGGCCGAGGAGGCGGCCGACCAGGCCCACCAGCGGGCCGACGCGAGCGCACCGCCGCCTGCCGGCACCTCCGTCAATCCGACCGACGAGGCTCACGAGCGCGCCAACGATCACCAGCCGCTCGCCTCAGCTAGGAGCACCACACCATGATCCGGGACGCGACACACCGGGCGGTCGGCATCCGGCCGGCGACAAGCCGCCACAGCACGGCCAGCGCTGATGACCTGCTACGGCAGATGGCCGCGACCGCCAACGGCGATCCCCGTCGAGCGGCGTTGCGGGAAGGAGCGATTAAGGCATGGCTGCCGCTGGCAAACCACCTCGCCAAGCGCTACGCGGGCCGCGGCGAACACATCGACGACCTGACCCAGACCGCCGTGATCGGCTTGGTCAAGGCCGTCGACCAGTTCGACGCCACCCGGGGCGTCGCCTTCACGGCGTACGCCATTCCGACCATCATCGGTGAACTCAAAAGGCATTTCCGCGACCGCACCTGGGCCATCCGGGTGCCCCGCCGTCTGCAGGAACTCCGTCTGGCCATCACCGCGGCAAACAGCACTCTGACCCACACACTAGGACGTTCACCCAAGGTCGCCGACATTGCCACCTATCTCGGTGTCACCGAGGAGGCCGTCCTGGAAGGCATCGAGGGTGCCCGCGCCTACCGGACCACCTCCCTGTCCACTCCGCTCGGCACAGACACCACCGCCGAACTCGGCGACACCCTCGGCGCCACGGAACACGACTACGAACTGGTTGAACTGCGCGTTTCCCTCATCCCGGCGTTGGCTACGCTCCCCGACCGTGAGCGCAAGATCCTCACCATGCGCTTCTACGGGAACATGACCCAGGCCCAGATCGCCGAGCAGATCGGCGTCTCCCAGATGCACGTCTCCCGCCTCATCACCAAAGCCCTCGACAGGCTGCATGGCCACCTCGCAGGCGACGTCCGCCGAAGAGGGCCGGGCCAGGATCTCAACCCCCGATAGGCGGTCGCCCGGCTAGGCCGACCGGCTGCGCCAACCCGCTTGGCAACACCTGCCCTGAGCTGGATTAGCCCTTCAGGAGCTGCCGCGCCATGACGATCCGCTGCACCTGGTTCGTGCCTTCGTAAATCTGGGTGATCTTGGCGTCCCGCATCATCCGCTCGACCGGGTAGTCCCGCGTGTAGCCGTAGCCACCCAGCAACTGCACCGCGTCGGTGGTGATCTCCATGGCGGCGTCGGAGGCGAAGCACTTGGCCGCCGCGCCGAAGTAGGTGAGGTCCGCGTCGCCACGCTCCGACCTGCCAGCAGCCGCGTACGTGAGCTGCCGGGCCGCCTCGAGCTTCATGCCCATGTCGGCCAGCATGAACTGGATCCCCTGGAACTCGGCGACCGCCTTGCCGAACTGGCGACGCTCGGCCACGTACCCCTTCGCGTAGTCGAGCGCGCCCTGCGCGATCCCGACGGCCTGCGCGGCGATGGTGACCCGGGTGTGGTCCAGGGTTTTCATGGCGGTCGCGAAGCCGGTGCCCTCCGCGCCGATCATCCGGTCGGCCGGGATCCGCACGTTGTCGAGGTAGACCTCGCGGGTGGGCGAGCCCTTGATGCCGAGCTTCTTCTCCGGCGCACCGAAGCTCACCCCGGCATCGGACTTCTCGACCACGAAGGCCGAGATGCCCCGGGACCGGGCGGACGGGTCGGTGACGGCGAATACGGTGTAGAACTCGGACACCCCGGCGTTGGTGATCCAGCGCTTGACACCGTTGAGCACCCATTGATCCCCGTCACGTACCGCCCTGGTGGTCATGGACGCCGCGTCACTGCCCGCCTCGGGCTCGGAGAGGCAGTACGAGAACATCGCCTCACCGGCCGCTACCGGCGTCAGGTAGCGAGCCTTGAGGTCGGCGGAACCGGACAACAGGAGCGGCATGGTGCCGAGTTTGTTCACCGCCGGGATCAGCGAGGACGACGCGCAGGCACGCGCCACCTCCTCGATCACGATGGCGGTGGCCAGCGCGTCCGCGCCCGCGCCGCCGTACTCCTCGGGGATGTGAGGTGCGTGGAAGTCGGCCGCTCGCAGCGCGTCGTAGGACGCCTTGGGGAATTCCCCCGTCTCGTCGGCCTCTGCGGCGTGCGGAGCCACCTTCGCGGCGCAGACCTCTCGCACGGCTTCCCGGATCGCCTGGTGCTCCTCCGGCAACCGGTAGACGTCGAACGACTCCCCTGCGGCCATCTCGGCCCTCCCCTTCACCACTATCATGCGCAGTCTGTGACGACTCCTGACCGCCGACGGCGCAGACTGAAGACTAGCGACTGCAGTTCAGGTGATGTTACCGGCGCGTAGGTATGGGCAGGACGGCGCACCTAACGCGCTCAGCGATGATGGAGATTGAGACAGTGAGCCACCCTCCGGTGCCCCGCCCAGGCGCCGCAGCAGAATGCGACGCGACGACGCGGCGCCAGCGCGAGCGGAGAAGACAGGCGTGACGATCCCCTACCCCACCATCCAGCCGACCCCCGCCATCGCCGCGGTGACCCCGCCCTCGGGCGCACCCCGGCCGCGGGTGACGTTCCTAGGGACTGGTTACCTCGGTGCGACGTACGCCATCTGCTACGCAGAACTGGGCTACGAGGTTCTCGGGTTCGACGTCGACGCCGACAAGATCGCGATGCTGAACGCCGGTCAGGTGCCGATCCACGAGCCCGGTCTGGACGAGCTGCTCCGACGCAACCTCGCCGCCGGCCGCCTCCGGTTCAGCACCGACATCGCCGAGACCGCCGAGTTCGGTGACGTGCACTTCATCTGCGTCGGCACCCCGCAGCGGGCCGACGGCATGGGCGCCGACCTGTCGTACGTCGAGGCGTCGGTCACCAGCCTCGCGCAGCACCTGACCCGCAAGGCGTTGATCGTCGGCAAGTCCACCGTGCCGGTCGGCACCGCCGAGTGGGTCGAGCAGCTCGTCGGCAAGCACACCCCGAACGACCTGGACGTCGAGGTGGCGTGGAGCCCCGAGTTCCTCCAGGAGGGCTTCGCCGTCGACGACGTCCTGCGGCCCAACCGGATCGTGGTCGGCGTCAAGAGCGAGTGGGCCAACGGCATGCTCTACGCCGCGCACAAGGGCGTGTTCGACCTGGCCGCCACGGAGGACCGCGAGGTGCCCCTGGTGGTTACCGACTTCTCCACCGCCGAGCTGGTCAAGGTCGCCGCGAACGCCTTCCTGGCCACCAAGATCTCCTTCATCAACGCGATGGCCGAGGTCTGCGAGGCCTCCGGTGGCGACGTCACCCAGCTGGCCCGCGCGATCGGCTACGACCCCCGGATCGGCAACCGGTTCCTCCAGGCCGGCCTCGGCTTCGGAGGCGCCTGCCTGCCCAAGGACATCCGGGCCTTCCAGGCCCGCGCCCAGGAGCTGGGCGCAGGCGAGGCGCTGCGCTTCCTCCACGAGGTCGACCTGATCAACCTGCGCCGGCGTACGCGGGTGCTCCAGCTCGCCGCGGACCTACTCGGCCGACGCTCCGGCCCGGCCGGCCCGGACTTCTCCGGCACCCGGATCGCCGTACTCGGCGCCACCTTCAAGCCCAACACCGACGACGTCCGCGACGCCCCGGCGCTCGCCGTCGCCGCGCTGCTGCACAAGGCCGGCGCCGACGTGCACGTGTACGACCCGCAGGGCACCGAGAACGCCCGTCGCGCGGTCCCCGAGTTGACGTACGAGAGCAGCATCAACGAGGCGGTCAACGAGGCCGACCTGGTCTGCGTCCTCACCGAGTGGGCCGACTTCCGCAACGCCGACCCGGTCGCCCTCGGCGAGTTGGTCAAGGGCCGCAAGGTCGTCGACGGCCGCAACTGCCTCGACCCGGCGCTCTGGGCCCAGGCGGGTTGGGAGTACCGGGGCATGGGTCGCCCCTGACCCAACCGACGCCCCGCCGGCCGGCCATCGAGCATCTCGATGGCCGGCCGGTGTCGTTGTTTGCCCCGGACCCGCCGACAAGAGTCGAAATCCGCGCCAGCTTTGGGCATGCTGCGACAGTGGGAGTCCACAGTGCGGGTGGAGGGGTGTCGTGGCGACCTTTCAATGCTCCTCGTGCGGCCGGGAGATCAAGCCGGCCGTTCGATGCCCGCACTGTGGGGCAGATCAACCACAGTGGGCCGAACACCTGGCCGACATCGAGCGTTCGATCGCGGAGATGAAGGCGCGCGACGCCGCCATCGCCCGCGAGCAGCGGCAGATCGCCGCCAAGATGCAGGCCGCGCTCTTTCAGCGGGACATCCTCGCCCACGCCAGCGAGGAGCGGCTCAAGCAGGCCACCCGGCCACGCCGGGTGCTGCGCCGCCGCCCCGGCCGGCGGCCACCGACTGCCACCATGGGAGCGCCGCCCCGGGTGCCCCGCCAGGGCACCCCGCCCGCCCCGGAGGACCCGCCGCCGCCCCCGCCCCGGGCGGCCTGGCTGGACGTGGACGACCCGGAGCACCCACCGGAGGCGTCCTCGCGGGAGGTGCAGAACATCCCGCTGGGGCTGGGCGCGCTGCTGCTCGGCGTGGCCGCCGTGGTCTTCGCCGCGGTGGCCACCAGCTCGATGGACGCGCTGGCCCGGCTCGGCATCCTGCTCCTGGCCACCGTGCTGATGCTGCTCGCCCCGCCGGCACTGGCCCGGCGCGGGCTCACCTCGACCGCCGAGACCATCGCCGCGGTCGGCCTGCTGCTGGTGCCGCTCGCCGGCAACGCCCTCTGGGCGGTGGACCGGATCGGCGTCGGCGGCGGCTCCGGCACGGTCTTCGCCGGGGTGATCTTCGCGGTCACCGCCGGCGTCGCATTCGGGTACGCCGGTTGGACCGGTCTGCGCGCGCCCCGCTTCGCCACCGTCCTCGCCGCCCAGCCGGTGCTGCCGCTACTGGCGTACGACCAGATCACCGGCCCGGGCGGCTGGGCGCTGGTGCTGGCCCTGGTCGCCCTCGTCAACCTCGGCCTGGCCCGCTCCGGCGTCACCGTCGAACGCCAGGTCCGGCAGGACCTGCCATCGCCGGGCACGCCGCCCACGCCCCGCCAACGAGACGCCGAGAGCCGGCCGGAGGGCGACCCGGAGGAGGCCGCCGAGCTGATCGACGCCAGTGGCGGCGCGACCGACCCGCAGCCCACCAGGCCGGTGCCCGGCCTGCGTGAGCTGACCTGGTTGCTGCACGCCCTGGCGGTCGCCGTCGCGCTGGCGTACGCGGTCACCGCCCTGCTGCGGGCACAGACCGTGCCGACCGCCACCGGCGCCGGGGTGGTGCTGCTGCTGGCCGCCGTGATCGGGCTGGCCGGCGCGTTGGTGCTGCGTCGCCCGCCGCTGCCGGACGTCGCGGCCGGCATCGTCACCCTGGCGGTGATCGGCTCGCTCAGCCGGATCGCCTCGGTGGCACTCCCCGGCCGGGCGCTGCTGCTGATCGCGGCGGTCATCACCGTGACCGGGCTGGCGGTACGCGCGGTCCCGGAGGCGGCCCGACGTGGCCCACAGTTGGCCTCAGCGGTGGCGCTGACCGTCAGTGGTCTGGTGGTCGCCGGCGGCGCGCTACGCGCCGGGGTGGCACCGGTCCGGGCGGCACTGCCCGCCTGGAACCCCGACCTCAGCCGGTACCCGGGCGAGCTGGCCGCCGCCGTCGGGCCGACGACCTGGCAGCTCGCCGGTGCCGCGTTCCTGCTCACCATCGCGGCGGTGCTGGCCCTGCCCACCGAGATCCGCCGGGAGTTCGCGGTCGCCGGCGCGGCGCTGACCGCGCTCGCCGTTCCGGCCTCGTTCGGTCTCGGCTGGGCGACGGCCCCCTGGCCAATGGTGATCACCGCGATCGGCATCGGGGTCATCGGGCTGTCCGCCCGCACCGACCGAGCCGCTGTGGCGCACGCCATCGGGGCGGCCGTGGTCGGCCTGTTCGGCGCGGGTGCCAGCCTGGCCAGCCCCACCCTCACCGCCGCGGTCCTGATCACCCTGTTCGCGGCCGGCACGCTGGTCACGCTGGCGCCCCGGATCCGGATCGCCTCGGCCGCCTCCGAGACGGTCACCGCCTGGGCCGCCGGTGGGGCCGCGTTCGCGCTGCCCGGGGCGGTGGCGGCGTTCGTGGCCGCGACCATGCCGAACGACCCGCTCCTCACCCCGGCGAGCCTGCGCGAGGTGACCGTTCCGATCCTGGCGGCCAGCTTCCTGGCGGTCTGCGTGACACTGGGCTACGCGGCCGTCGTGCAGGTCTCCCAGCGCCACATCCCCGTTCCACTGTCGGTCGGCACCGGGCTGGGCGCGCTGATGGTCACCGCCGCCGCGTTCGGGGCGCCCGGCGCGACCGTCGCCGACGCCTGGGTGGGCGCGCTCCTGCTGGTCGCGGCGGTGCTGCTCTTCCTGGCCCCCTCCATCGACGCCGGCCGTCGAGCCGACCTCACCCTCGACGGCTCGGACCTGGCCGCCGCGGCGGTCACCACCGCACTGATCGCCACGCTGGTACGGATCGGGGCGGTGCTCGCCCCCGGCGGACAGCTTGCGGTGGCCGCCGCCCTGCTCCTGGTGGTCGCCGTGGCCGCCCGCAGCATGCCGGAGGAGTGGCGACGCGGTCCGATCCTCGGCCTCACCGTCGGCGGCGTCCTGATCGGCGTCCTCGCCGGCTGGTCGGCGGTGCGCGGCGGGGTCGGCGTGCTGGCCACCCCCGGCCCGATCTGGAGGGGCGACCTGAGCGACTGGCCGGCCGCCCCCGTCGGCGGTGCCACCTGGCAGGCGCCGGTCGCGCTGGCACTGCTGGCCCTCGCCGCCGGCATCCTGCTCCCGCCGCCGTGGCGCTGGGACGTGTCCGGTGTGGCGGTGGTGCTCGCCACGATCGGCGCACCGGCCGCATTCGATCTGGCCTGGTGGTCACCGGTCCTGGTCGGCGGAATGGTCGCCACCGTGTTCGGCATGGCCGCGGTGGCCACGGAGGAGGCACGCGCCGGGCTGTCCCGGGCCACGGTGGCCGGGGTCGTCGCGCTGCACGCCGCCGGAGCCGGACTGGTGCGCCCGTGGACCACGGCCCTGGCTCTGGGCAGCATCGCGCTGATCGGCGTGGTGGTGGCCACGCTGGCCCGCGTCCTCGCCGGTCCACAGGTCGCCGACATCGACACCGAGGGAATGCCGCCGCACCTGGCGCAGATCGGCGGCGCGGCGATCGGTGCCGCTCTGCTGGCCCTCCCCGGTGCGGTGGCGGCACTGTCCGCCGAGTTCGACCACTCGGCGCAGGTGGTGCTGACCGCCGCGCTGGCCGCGACCAGCCTCGGCCTGGCCGCCGTGGCAGCGGTCCGCCGACTGGTGCCGCAATATCTGCCCTGGGTCAGCGTGGCGGTCGTCGGCGGGGCCACCATCAGCGCCCTCGCCGCCATCCCCACCGGCCTCGCCGCCGGCGTCTACGCGGCCGCCGCGGCCCTGCTCGGCGTACTGGCCGAGTTGATCCGCGCGGCCACCGTGCCGCCCACCGGCGCGGCCCAGCCGGTCCGGCGCTGGGCGGTCCGACTCGACGGAGCCCTGCGGCGGCTGCCGGACGACGCGGAACGACGGCGGTGGCGGGTCAACCCGGCCGCGGGTGCGTTGGCCGCAGCAGCGCTGCCGACCGCCCTGGCGCTCGCCTCGATCGCACCCGCGCTGGTCACCGCCCTGGTCGAGCCGCACCGCACACTCACCCGCATCTGGCAGGGCCCGCCGCCGGAGCTGCTCACCCCTCCACCGGACGTGGTCAACCCGACCCACGTGCTGACGGCGTTGCTGCTCACCGCGACCGCCGCGCTGGCCGCCACCGGGTTCAGCGGCGGGCGACGTTCCCGGGCCGTGCCGGTGGTGCTGCCCGGGGCGGCCGTCACGCTGCTGATCGCACCCATCGCGCTGGGCCAGGGCTGGCCCGCCAGCACCGTCGCCGCACTCTCCGTCTTCACCATCGCGATGCTCGGTCTCGCACTGACCCCACCGCCGGCGCTGGTCGAACGGGCCCGCTCGCTGCGGCTGGCCCGGGTGCTGGTGTTCGCCATCGGTCTGGCCGGTGGCAGCGCCGGGCTCGCCGGCAGCCTGGCCGACCGGCAGATGACCCTGTTCACCCTGGGCAGCGCGGTCGGGGTGGGCGCGGTGGCGGCGCTGTTCGGCACCACGCAGCGGGCGCGCATCCTCGGCTGGCTCTTCGCCTCACTCATGGCGCAGCTCTTCGTGCTCACCGTCGGCCTGGTCGCCGGGCTGGCGGCGGTCTGGTCGGCGTTCGGGGTGCTCGCCGTCGGCGCGGTCCTACAGGTGCTCGCCGCGACAGTGCCCCGGCTGCGCCGCCCCGAGGCGCAGCGCGAGGCCTCCACAGTGGAATGGACCGGGTACGCTGCGGCGCTTATCGCGTTGGCCCTCGCCTTCGACTCGCCCCGCCACATCGCCGCCCTGCTGGCCGCCTGGGGCGCTGTCCTCGGGGTGGCGGCGACCCGACCCGGTCGCCGACCGGTGGAACGCCGGATCCTGTTCTGGGCGGTGGTGGTCTGTGAGATCACCGCGTGGTGGATCCTGATGCGAGTCGCCGACGTGGCGCTGCCCGAGGCGTACACGCTGCCGTTCGCCGTACTGGCCCTCCTCGTCGGCGTCCTGGAGCTGCGCCACCGGCCCGACATGAGCAGTTGGGTGGCGTACGGCCCGGCGCTGGTAGCGGCCTTCGTGCCGACGCTGGCGATCGTGCTGGCCACCGAGTCCAGCACCGTGCGGCAGATGCTCCTGCTGCTCGGCGCGGTCGCGGTGCTCATCTTCGGCTCGTCCAGTCGACAGCAGGCCCCGGTGATCGTCGGCGCGTCGGTCACCGCGATCACGGCGATCCACGCCCTGTTCAGCCTGGGCCCGTGGTTGGCGCTGATCCCGGTGGGCATCCTGCTGCTGGTGCTCGGCGCAAGCAACGAGCGCCGCCGCCGCGCCCAGGAACGCCTACAGACCGCCCTGCGCGGCATGAGATAAACCGGAGGGCCGCAGCGGGGTGAGTAACGAGGCCGGGTGAGTGGTCGCGGCCCGTGAACGGCGCAGGCCGCAACCGCGACCGCACGCGCGCACCGCCCCCACGCACCCGCGCTCGCGCTCGCGCTCGCGACCCTCGTGTCGCTCATGGAGTTGCGGTGAGGGACAAAACCCGTAAATGCCCTCGCTCCGGGCACCATAACTCCATGATCGACCCGTCGAGGTCGGGTTAGCGGGGGCTGGCGCGGGGTGGGCCGGGTTCGCCGGTTGACCTTGCGCGATCTTGCACTTTCTGTTGCGACATAAGCCGTGAAAGCCACAGAACAACGACCGAAAGTGCAAGATCGCGGGGGCGGGGTGGGGTCGCGGCGGGGCGGGGTCGCGGCGCGAGGGCAGGGCAGGGCTCGCTAGGGCTAGGGCTAGGCAGGGCTCGCGGCGCGAGGGCTAGGGCGGGGCTTGTGGGGGTTAGGGCTGGGGCAGGGTTGCTTGGAGGGCGGCTTCCTTTGTTGCTACCAGCTTCTCCAGGTCCTGCTGGTAGGTCGCCATCTTGGCGCGCAGGCCCTCGTCGGCGGCACCGAGGATCCGTACGGCGAGCAGGCCGGCGTTGCGGGCGTTGCCGATCGACACGGTGGCGACCGGGATCCCGGCCGGCATCTGCACGATGGACAGCAGCGAGTCCATGCCGTCGAGGTGCTTCAGCGGCACCGGTACGCCGATCACCGGCAGTGGCGTCACCGAGGCCACCATGCCAGGCAGCGCGGCAGCACCCCCGGCCCCCGCGATGATCACGTTGAGGCCCCGGTCGGCAGCGTCGCGCCCGTACTCGATCATCGCGACCGGAGTCCGGTGCGCCGAGATCACCCGGACCTCGTACGCCACGCCGAAGTCGTCCAACACCTCGGCTGCGGCCCGCATGGTCGGCCAGTCCGAGTCGCTGCCCATGATCAAGCCAACAGTGCTCACTACGGCCCTCTCCTCGTTCCCGAAACCGTGGTTCACCCGAGACCCTGGTTCACCCGAAACCGTGGCTCACCCGAACCCGTGGCTCACTCGTGGCCCTCGCGCAGCCAGCGCGCGGCCCGTGCGGCGCGCGCCCGCAGGTCGTCCAGGTCGTCACCGAGCACGGTGACGTGCCCGATCTTGCGGCCAGGGCGCACCTGCTTGCCGTACAGGTGCACCTTGGCGCCCGGCTCGGCGGCGAAGAGGTGGTGCAACCGCTCGTCGATCGACATCCCGCCCGGCTCACCGCCGAGCACGTTCGCCGACACCACCACCGGGGCGGTCAGCGAAGTGTCACCCATCGGGTAGTCCAGCACGGCCCGCAGGTGCTGCTCGAACTGCGAGGTCCGGGCACCCTCGATGGTCCAGTGCCCGGAGTTGTGCGGTCGCATCGCCAGCTCGTTGACCACGATCGCGGGTCGGCCGGCGTCGTCGCGCACCTCGAACAACTCCACGGCCAGCAGGCCGATCACACCGAGCGCGGTGGCCAGGTCGATGGCGAGCTGCTGAGCGGAGACCGCCAGCTCCTCGTCCAGGCCGGGGGCTGGAGCGAGGACCTCCACGTTGATGCCGTCGCGCTGCACGGTCTCGACCACGGGGTACGCGGCCACCTGCCCGAACGGCGAACGGGCCACCTGCACGGCCAGCTCCCGCCGCAGCGGCACCCGCTCCTCGACGATCAGCCGGGTGCCGCCGGCGAGCAGCGTGGTCGCCAACTCGGTGGCCTGGGCGGCGTCGTCGACCATCCAGACGCCCCGGCCGTCGTACCCACCCCGAGCCGCCTTGAGCACCACCGGCCAGCCGACCTGCTCGCCGAAGCCGACGAGGTCGGCGGGCTCCGCGACCGGCCGCCAGGCCGGGTTGGGCGCACCCAGCTCGGTCAGGCGTTCCCGCATGACCTGCTTGTCCTGCGCGTGCAGCAGCGCGTCCGCCGGCGGGTAGAGAGGCACCCCTTCCGCCGCCAGCGTGCGGATGTGCTCGGTGGGCACGTGCTCGTGGTCGAAGGTGACGACGTCGCAGCCCTTGGCGAAGGTGCGCAGCGCGGCCAGGTCGGTGTGGTCGCCGTACTGGACGTCGGCGGCGACCAGCGCCGCGCCGTCGTCAGGGGCGGTCGCGAGCACACGCAGTGACTGGCCGAGGGCGATCGCGGCCTGGTGGGTCATTCGGGCCAACTGGCCGCCACCCACCATGCCGACAACTGGCAGACCGGTACGGGAATCCATAGCGCGGCCAGCCTATCCGGGCCGTCGACGGGCCCACCGGGAGGGCCGGCGACCCGCCTCGGAAGCGCTGGCGGGACCACCCGGCGGGCGGGGCGGGCGACTACCGGGCGTGGCCGTGCGCTCAGCTCAGCTCGGCTACCAGCTCCTCGACCGAGGTGACCGGTCGCTGGCAGACGAAACCCCGGCAGACGTACGCGGCGGACCGTCCCTCGACCAGCGGGCGGTCGGCGAGCAGCGGCACACCCGGCTGGTCCGGACGCCCGGCGACGACCACCGCTCCGGGCGGCGCGTGCCGGCGGGCGGCGGCCACCAGGGGGTCGCCGGCCGGGTCGTCGGTGACCACGGCGATCTCGTACGGCCCGGAGAGCAGCGCCTCGCCGACCGTTGCCGCGTATCCGGTGAACCGGGGGTGCTTACCGACGATCGGCGCGACAGTGCCGAGGGCCGCTTCGGCGGCCTCCCGGTAGCGCGTCTCCCCGGTCAGCGCCGAGTACGCCACCAGCCCGGCGATCAACGCCGACCGGCCGGACGGGGTGGCGTTGTCGGTCGGGTCGGCCGGCCGAGCGACCAGCCGTTCCGCGTCGTCGGCGGTGTCGTAGAAGGCGCCACCGGGCGCGGCGAAGTGCGCCAGGGCGGTGTCCAGCAGCTCGCCGGCCAGGGTCAGCCAGCGGGCCTCGCCGGTGAGCTGGTGCAGCGCGCAGAAGGCCTCGGCGACACAGCCGTAGTCCTCCAGGACACCGGCCGGCTCGCCGACCTTGCCGTCCCGGGAAACCCGGCGCAGCCGGCCGTCCACCAGGTGCACGGCGGCCAGGTGCTCGGCGGCCTGGCGCATCGCCCCGTCGGCGACGATGGTGACGCCGTCCATCAGGTTGGCGTCCTCGTCCTGCGGGGACGCGTACACGGCGGCGACCTGCTGGAACTCGGCGATGGCGGTGATCGCCAGACCGTTCCAGGCGGCCACCACCTTGTCGTCGAGGGCCGGCTGGGGGCGGGTGTCCCGGGCGGCGAGGAGTCGCCCGACCACCTGCTGCCAGCGGGCGCGCACCTCGGGCGCGGCGTCGTCCACGTCCCGGGCGAGCCGCAGCACGCTCATGCCATTCTCAAAGGTGCCGTCGTCGGTGACGGTGAACAGGTCGGCGGCGAACCGGCCGTCCTCCTCGCCCAACGCCTCCACGAGCTGCGGGGGCGTCCAGGCGTAGGTGAGCCCCTCGACGCCTTCGGTGTCGGCGTCCAGTGCGGACGCGAACCCCTGCCCGGGCCGGTGCAGCTCGTCGGCGAGGAACCGGGCGGTGTCGCGGGCCACCCGGCGGGCCAGCGGGTCACCGGTGAGTCGCCACAGCTGGGTGTAGAGCCGCAGCAGCAGCGCGTTGTCGTAGAGCATCTTCTCGAAGTGCGGCACCGTCCAGTGCGCGTCCACCGAATACCTGGCGAAGCCGCCCGCAAGCTGGTCGTAGAGGCCGCCCCGGGCCATCGCCTCGGCCGTGTGCCGGGTGATCTCCAGGCTGCCCGGGTCACCGGTGCGTTGGTGGTGGCGCAGCAGGAAGAGAAGGTTCATGTGCGGCGGAAACTTCGGGGCGCCACCGAACCCGCCGTTCGTGGCGTCGTACTCGCTGGCAAGCTTCGCGGCCGCCGCGTCGAGCAGCGGGGCGTCCAGCGGCGCGGTGGGGCCGCCCACGGCCTGCGCGCCGCCGATCGCCTCGACCACGGCGGCGCCCTGGCCCAGCACCGCCTCGCGCTGCTCCCGCCAGGCCGTGGCGACCGACTGGAGCAACTGGACGAAGTTGGGTCGCGGGAAGTAGGTGCCGCAGAAGAACGGGGTGCCGTCCGGGGTGGCGAAGACGGTCATCGGCCAACCGCCCTGGCCGGTCATCGCCTGGGTGGCGGTCATGTAGACCGCGTCCACGTCCGGGCGTTCCTCACGATCCACCTTGATCGACACGAAGTTGTCGTTCATCAGGGCGCCGACCTGCTCGTTCTCGAACGACTCGTGCGCCATGACGTGGCACCAGTGGCAGGCCGCGTAGCCCACCGAGATGAGCACCGGAACGTCCCGTCGCTTCGCCTCGGCGAACGCCTCGTCCGACCAGGGCCACCAGTCGACCGGGTTGTCGGCGTGCTGGAGCAGGTACGGACTGGTGGCCTCGGCGAGTCGATTCACCTGACGACCATAGCCAGCCCCGGCGCGGACCGTGCGGGCTCCACCCGGACGGTCAGGACGCGCCGTCGGCGCGGAGCCGGAACACGTTCGACTCCGCCGAGTCGCGCAGCGACCCCAGCACCGCGCCGATCTTGTCCGCCGGCATGGGCTTGAAGAAGTGGTACCCCTGCGCGGAGGTGCAGCCCAGCTCGGCCAGGGCCATTCGCTGCTCGGCGGTCTCCACCCCTTCGGCGACCACCCGCAACCCCAACTCGTGAGCGAGGCCGACGGTCGTCCGGACGATCGCGGCGGCCTCCGGCGAGTCGGCCATCCGGATGACGAAGGAACGGTCCACCTTCAACTCGTCCACCGCGATCCGGGTGAGGAAGGTCAGTGACGAGAAGCCGGTGCCGAAGTCGTCGACAGCGAGTTGCACGCCCATCGACCGGAGCGTCGAGAGCACCTCGTCGATGACCTCCAGCTCGCTCATCACCACCGTCTCGGTGATTTCCAGAACGAGCCGGTGCGGCGGCACCTGGTGGCGGCGCAACGCCTCGGCGATCTCCGCCGGCAACCGGGGGTCGAGCAGACTGCGCGCCGAGAGGTTGACCGAGATCGGCACGTCCAGCCCGTCCCGGGCCCAACCGGCGGCCACGCTGAGCGCCTTGTTCAGCACGTAGCGGGTGAAGGCGCCGAGTTGCTCGCTGTTCTCCACCGGCCGGATGAAGTCGGACGGGTTCAGCCACCCACGCCTGGGGTGCTGCCAACGGATCAGCGCCTCCACCCCGGTGGGCGCACCCGTGGCCAGGTCGACAGCCGGCTGCAACGCCAGTACCAGCTGATCGTCGACCGTCAACGCCTCACGCAGCTCGGCCAGCAGGGCGAGCTGGTCGGTGCTGGCCGCGTCCCGTGCGCCGTCGTACGCGGCGACGTTGCCACCGCCCTCCTTGGCCTGGTACATCGCGATGTCGGCCCGACGCAGCAGCTCGGTCAGGTCCGCGGTGCCCGCGGCGGCCACCACCACCCCGACCGAGACCTCGATGGACATCCGTACGCCGGCCACCTCGGTCGGTGCGGCCAGCCGTTCGGCGATCTCGCGGGCCTGACGCAACGCGTGGGCCATCGGGGCGGCCCGGTCGCCGAGCACCGGCACCGCCGTGAGCAGCAGGGCGAACTCGTCGCCACCGAGTCGACCGAGCAGGTCACCGCCGCGGACCAGCGCGTTGAGCCGGTTCGCGGTCAGTCGCAGCAGCTGGTCACCCGCCGCGTGACCGAGGGTGTCGTTGACTTCCTTGAACTGGTTGATGTCCAGCAGCAACAGCGCCACCGGGTGGTCGTGGCCGAGCTGTCGCAGCGACTGGTCGCCCTTGCTCAGCATCGCCGCCCGGTTGGCGAGCCCGGTGAGCGGGTCGTGCACCGCCTCGTACGACGAACGGGCGGTCACCAGCCGCAGCTCGTGGTGGGTCGCGGCGTCGTGCAGAGCGGCGGCGAGGGCGTCGCCGAACGCGGCCACCGCGTCACGTTCCCGGGCCGTGGGTGGGGCCGAGCGGGGGAACCGCACCCGCAGCCGACCGACCGGGGTGGCACCGACCGACAGGGCCCGACTCAGCTCGTGCTCGTCCGGCTCCGACTGGTCCGGTGGGCCGGTCTCCCGGTCGACCAGTTGACCGCCGGCGTCGCCCCGGTAGCGGTGCCACCGGCCGTCGGCACGGGCCACGTCGACGTCCACCAGTTCGGCGTTGAACAGCGTCAGCGCCCCGGTGACCGCCGCGCTGGCGACGCCCCGCTCGTCGAGCTGGTTGAGGGCCGCGGTGGCCTCGGCGAAGGCACGCCAGGTGCGCCGCTCCTGATCGGAGCGCAGCCGGTAACGGTAGGTCTGCTGCAACAGCCACAGCAGCGGCGGTAGCAGCAGCAACCAGCGCGGGTCGAGTTCCAGAAGGGCGACCACGACGAGGCCGACCGCCACGTTGCCGACGAACATCAGCAGCTTGCCACGCAGTGCGGCGAGCAGCGGCGGCCCGATCGGCAGCCCGTGCCGCAGACCCAGCGTCACGCCGCCCAGCCAGGCGGTCACCAGGAGGTACGTCACCGAACCGGCGATCACGGCCAGCGCCAGGATCGGGGTGGGTGGCGAGAGCAGGGGTCGCCCGAGCGCGGTGGTCACGGAGACGGCCAGTGCGGACGCGGCGGCCAGCGAAGCGGCGATCCGGACGATCTCCAGGGCCGGACGGCGGTCGCTGTGCAGTGACAGCAGCGTCCAGGCCAGCCCGGTGCCGAGCAGCGTGGCGGACGGGAGCCAGCCGGCTGGAGTCAGGTAGAGGCAGACGATCAGGGCCGCCTCGCCCCAGGTGATGCTGACCATGCCGGCGGCCGAGCGGAATCGCAGCCGGGCGAGCTGGGCGAGGGCCAGGACGGCGACGGCGATGCCGAAACGGGCCGGACCGCCGAGGGGGTCGTCGGCCGGCAGCCGGACCGGGAGGGTCAGCCCGACCGCGGCGGCGGCCAGGGCGGTCAGCGTGACGGCGGCGGTGAGCACGAGCACCCGGCCCGGTGTGCCACGCACCCCGAGCCGATCGAACGGGTCGTCGGCCGGACCGGAGGTCATCGACCTCCCCCGTCAGCCGACCGACCGACGTCGCGGTGGGCGGCCGGTGCTGTGCTGGTCATCGGCGCCCCCTCCCGCACACGGCTCGGGGACTTTTGGTCCCCCGGCGGAAGGCTAAGCCAAACCGGGTGGTCGCAACAGGGGGCGACCACCCGGTTCGGCGTGATTCACGCGCGGACTACCCGTTCAGGTGCTGCTGGTGCCCGTTGGGAGCGGGCGTGGATGAATCACGCCCCCCGGTCCCGTCTGTCGGATCGACGACTGCCGCATCGGCCCTGGTCGGGTCGGTCGGCCCGGACTGCGTGGGGAAGCGGTCCGGCAGACGGCGCAGCCGAGCGTTCATGTTGCGGATCAGCAGAATGGTCGCGGTGGCCAGCAGAAGGATGAGGAAGAGGCCCATCGGCCCGGCCAGACCACCCGTGCGGGTGTCCCCGAAGTTGTTCTCCGCGAGCACCTGGGCAGCGGTCAGCATGGCGTTCCTCCGATGTGCGGTTGGTAACCAGGGTAGCCCCGCCGGGAATCAGCGCGCGTGCGCCGTCTCCCGTACCCCGGCGAAGAGGTCGGACTCTGGCAGTGGGCTGTCGACCATCGAGCGCGCCAGCTCGTAATCCTCGGTCGGCCAGGCGCTCCGCTGGAGCTCCATCGGCACGTGGAACCAGAAGCCGTCCGGGTCGACCTGGGTGGCGTGGGCGCGCAGCGCGTCATCGCGGACCGGGAAGTATTCGGCGCACTCGACCCGGGTGGTGATCCGCGGGCCCTTGTCGGGGCGGTCCTCCCACCGCTTGAGCCACTCCTCGTAGGGCGACTCGAGACCGGCGGCGAGCATGCCCTCGTGCAGGGCCATGATCTTGCCCTTGGAGAAGCCGATGTCGTAGTAGAGCTTCAGTGGCTGCCAGGGCGCGCCCAGCTCCGGGTAGCGCTCCGGGTCACCGGCGGCCTCGAACGCGGCCACGCTCACCTTGTGGCACATGATGTGGTCCGGGTGCGGGTAGCCACCCTCCTCGTCGTACGTGGTCACCACGTGCGGACGGAACTCGCGCATCAACCGCACCAGCGGGCCCGCCGCGACCTCGACGTCCTGGAGGGCGAAACAGCCCTCGGGCAGCGGCGGCAGCGGATCGCCCTCGGGCAGACCCGAGTCGACGAAGCCCAGCCAGGCCTGGTCGACGCCGAGGATCGCCCGTGCGGCGTCCATCTCGGCACGCCGGATCTCGCCGATGTTCGCCCACACGTCGGGTCGGTCGAGCTTGGGGTTGAGCACGCTCCCGCGCTCGCCACCGGTGCACGTCACGACCAGGACGTCCACCCCCTGAGCGACATATTTCGCCGTCGTCGCCGCGCCCTTGCTCGACTCGTCGTCCGGGTGCGCGTGCACGGCCATGAGACGCAGTTGCTCTGCCAACTTCGGCGCTCCTCGTCTGTGCCGGACGGTGGACCCGACCGGGCTCGACCGGCTGACCTGCCGGGATCTTTCTCGCCGCACCCTGTCACCGGCCACCAGCGCCGGGCATGACCTGCCATTCCTGCCGCTGGACCGGGTGGGAGGATGGGGCTCTGTCATTCTTGCCGATGCCGCCGACAACAACGCCAGGAGATACCCGCCGGTGACCGAGACGCACGCCACAATTTCACCAGGCGCGCCGGTGTTCCCGGCCGGACGCTACGGCCGCCGTCGGGCACCGGGCGGAAAGCGCCGCCGCACGCTGATGGCCGCGCTGGCGCTGTTCGCGCTCGTCGCGACGCTGACCGTGATCTCGGTCCGGCTCTACCGCCAGTACGGCGACCCGGTCTACGACGCCCAGGTGATCACCTACACCGACATCACGGACAAGCAGGTGCTTGTCGACTTTCGGGTGACAGTCCCGTCCGGTGGGTCAGCGGTCTGCGTGCTGCGTGCCCGGGACCGTGCCGGTGCCGAGGTCGGCCGCGAACAGGTCACCGTGACCGCCGATCCCGGGGATCGGCACGTCACGACCCAGCACCGCCTGACGACCACCGCGCGGCCGTTCATCGGCGAGGTCCTGCGCTGCCAAGCACCCTCCTGAGCTGCCCAAACAGCACCAGAAGTGGGGCTGACGGGGCGTTCACCCCCGGTGTGTGATCCGGACACCGGCGGTGATGGCCGACACGCTGTGTCGTACCGCACTGGTAACTTGGTAGTTCACCTGTCAGCCAGCCACGCACAACTGAGGAGAACGCCTGTGTCCACTGGCAACGAGGCGCCCGCCACCTGGCTGTCCCAGGACGCGTACGACCGCCTCCAGGCCGAGCTCGACGAGCACATCGCCAACCGCCCGGTGATCGCAGCCGAGATCAACGCTCGGCGCGAGGAGGGCGACCTGAAGGAGAACGGCGGCTACCACGCCGCCCGCGAGGAGCAGGGCAAGGCCGAGGGCCGCATCCGCTACCTCCAGGAGCTGCTGCGCACCGCGAAGGTCGGCGCGGCGCCGACGGCGGACGCGGTGTCGCCCGGCATGGTGGTGACGATCTACTTCGACGACGACACGAACGACACCGAGACCTTCCTGCTCGGTTCCCGGGAGATCGCCGCCACCACCGACCTGACCGTCTACAGCCCCGAGTCCGCGCTGGGCAAGGCGATCCTGGGCGGCCGCGCCGGGCAGACCTGCACCTACACGGCCCCCAGCGGCGCCGACATCAAGGTGACAGTGGTCAGCTTCGAGCCGTTCTCCGGCTGACCGTCGCCGATCGCGTCACCGGCTGCCGGCCGGGTCGACCGACGCCGGCACCCCGCTGCCGACACACTTCCCATCCGAGGCGTGGCACCCACAGGTGTCACGCCTCGGCCGCGAAGACCACCTGGTAGCCGCTGGCCCGCAGGGCGCTGATCAGGGTGTCCGAGTGCTCGACACCACGGGTCTCCACCGACAGCGCCACCTCCACCTCGCCGAGGCTGAGGTGCGGGTTGGCCCGCTGGTGTTCCACGTCCACCACGTTGGCCCGGTGCTCGGCGATCTGGCTGAGCAGCGACGCGAGCTGCCCCGGCCGGTCCGAACAGCGGACGGTCACCCGCAGGTAACGGCCCGCCGCGGCCAACCCGTGCTCGATCACCCGCATCATCAGCAGCGGGTCGATGTTGCCGCCGGAGAGCACCGCGACCACCGGCGTCTGCACCTCGACCACACCGGCCAGCAGCGCGGCCACACCGACCGCACCGGCCGGCTCGACCACCTGCTTGCCCCGCTCCAGCAGCATCAGCAGGGCCCGGGAGATGTCCTCCTCGGAGACCGTGACGATCTCGTCGACCAGCTTGCGCACGTGGTTGAAGGTGATCTCGCCCGGCCGGCCGACCGCGATGCCGTCGGCGATGGTGGAGAAGATGGGCAGCCGGACCGGTTCCCCGGCCACCAGTGAGGGCGGGAACGCCGCCGCACCGGCCGCCTGCACGCCGATGATCCGGACGTCCGGACGCAACGCCTTGGCGGCCACCGCCATGCCCGAGATCAGACCGCCGCCACCCACCCCGGTAATGATCGTCTTCACGTCCGGGCACTGTTCGAGGATCTCCAGCGCCACAGTGCCCTGCCCGGCGATCACATCAGGGTGGTCGAACGGGTGGATCAGCACCGCGCCGGTGCGCTCGGCGTACGTGTGCGCCGCGACCAGCGACTCGTCGACAGTGTTTCCGGCCAACTCGACCTGCGCGCCGTACCCCTTCGTGGCGGCCACCTTCGGCAGCGGCGCGTTGACCGGCATGAAGACGGTGGCGTGCGTGCCGACCAGGCCGGCGGCGAGAGCCACGCCCTGCGCGTGGTTGCCCGCGCTCGCCGCGACCACCCCACGCTCCCGCTCCGCGGCCGACAACCGGGAGATCCGCACGTACGCGCCCCGCACCTTGTACGAGCCGGCGCGCTGCACGTTCTCGCACTTGAGCCACGTCGGCCCACCCAGCGCCGCGCTGAGCGGCCGGGAGGGCTCGAGTGGGGTGGTGCGGGTGATGCCAGCGAGCAACTCCCGTGCGGCCCGCACGTCGTCGAGACCGACCAGTTCCGTCATGCCCCGATCGTGCCATTCGCCCCCGGGGCACCCTGCGGCGACACCGGTGCGAGGCGTACGGGACACGATCACGCGGTGGCCGTCGACCCCGTCTCGACGCGGGGATAACCGGGGGCGTGGCGCGTCCACGGGGCGGCCATCTCGAACTGCCCGGCCACACCGAGCAGCAGCAGCTCCGAGCCGGGCGGACCGACCAGCTGCACGGCGACCGGCAGACCATCGGGGCGGCGTCCGACCGGGACGACGACCGCCGGCAGGCCGGCGATGTTCCAGGGTGCGGCGTACGGGGCGTACCGGATGTTGGCTGTCATGTTCGCCCGCCAGGACCGCTCCGACCAGCGGGCCGCCTCCGGTGGCGCGCTGGCCAGCGCCGGGGTGAGGAGAAGGTCGACCGAATGGTCGGTGAAGAAGTCGACAGACCGTTGCCGCCAGGCGGCCCGGTCCGCCTCGCGCACGTAGCCGCGACGCTGCGCCCACTCGCCGAGCGCGACGTGTCGCCGGGTACGCCGTTGCAGCCCACGGCGGTCCAGACCGGAGGCCCGGACGTCGGTTGCGGCAGCGGCGAACCAGGTGGCGATGCCCTGCAGGCCGAGCGCGGTCGGGTAGACCGGATCGGCGGGCACGGTGTCGTGCCCGGCGGCGGCGAGGAGCCGACCGGCGGCGGCGACCGCGTCCCGGTTGGGCGCGTCCGGTGCGACACCGCGCACCGGGGAGCGCAGCGAGACACCCACCCGCAGCCGCTGCGGGGGGACCAGCTTCTCGGGACGCCGGCCGGCGAGCACCGAGAAGCCGACCGCCGCGTCGGCGACCGTGCTGGTCAACACGCCGTGCTCGGTGAGGCCGAACCAGTCGTCCGCCCCGAGCTGGCAGGGGACCACGCCCCGACCCGGCTTGAGCCCGACGAGTCCGCAGCAGGCCGCCGGAATCCGGATCGAGCCGAGACCGTCGTTCGCGTGGGCCATCGGCACCAGCCCGGCCGCGACCGCGGCGGCGGCACCACCGGAGGACCCACCGGGGGTACGCGTGCTGTCCCACGGGTTACGGGTCACCGCGCTGTCGTCGTCGGTGAGCGCCCACAGCCCCAGCTCCGGCATTCGCGTCACGCCGAGGATCACCGCGCCGGCGCCGCGCAGCCGACGCACCACCTCGTGGTCGGCCTCCGCAACGTCGGTGCGGGCGGCGGCCGACCCGTTCCAGGTGGGCAGGCCGGCGACCGGGGTGTTCTCCTTGACCGCCACCGGAACCCCGGCCAGCGGCAGGTTGGCCAGGTCCTCCTGCTCGTCGACCTTCTCCGCCTCGGTGATCGCCTCACCACCGCGAACGGCGCGGAACGCGGCCAGCTCACGGTCGGCTCGGGAGATGTACTCAAGGTGGTCGGCGACGACCTGGGTCGCCGAGACGTCACCTCGACGTACGCCCCGGGCGATCTGCTTGGCGGTCGCTCCGACCCAGGTCGCCATGATGTCCTGCACGGCCATCCTTCCCCAGCGGTCAGCCCAGTGCCTGCTCCAGATCGGCGAGTAGGTCGTCGACCGTCTCGATGCCGACAGACAGTCGCACGAGATCGCCGGGAACTTCAAGCGGCGAGCCGGCAGCACTTGCGTGTGTCATCCGACCCGGGTGCTCGATCAGGGATTCCACACCACCCAGCGACTCGGCGAGCACGAAGAGCTTGGCCCGGTTGCAGATCTCGACGGCGTGGTCCTCACCACCGGCGGCGCGGAAAGAGATCATGCCGCCGAACCGGCGCATCTGCTTGGCGGCCACCTCGTGACCGGGGTGTGAGGGCAGCCCCGGATAGAGCACCTGGGCGACCTTGGCGTGACCGTCGAGGTACGCGGCGAGCCGCTCGGCGTTGTCGCAGTGCCGATCCATGCGTACCCCGAGGGTCTTGATGCCGCGCAGGGTGAGCCAGGCGTCGAACGGCCCGTTGATCGCGCCCATCGCGTTCTGGTGGTAGCGCAACTCCTCGCCGAGCCCGGCGTCGGCGACGACGAGGGCACCACCGACCACGTCCGAGTGCCCGCCGACGTACTTGGTGGTCGAGTGCACCACCACGTCCGCGCCGAAGGCGATCGGCTGCTGGAGGTACGGCGAGGCGAAGGTGTTGTCCACCACCAGCAGGGCGCCCGCGTCATGTGCCACGGCGGCCAGGGCGGCGATGTCGGCGATGCCGAGCAGCGGATTGGTCGGCGTCTCCACCCAGACGATCTTCGTGCGGCCGGGCTGCACCGCCGCCCGGACCGCGTCCGGGTCGGAGACCTTGGCCGGGCTGAACTCCAGGCCCCAGCGCTGCGCGACCCGGGCGAAGAGCCGGTACGTGCCGCCGTACGCGTCGTCCGGGATCACCACGTGGTCACCGGGCTGGCACACGGCCCGCAGCAGGGTGTCCTCCGCCGCGAGGCCACTGGCGAAGGCGAGCCCGACCCGCCCGCCCTCCAGCGCCGCCAGGCACTCCTGGAGCGCGTCACGGGTCGGGTTGCCGGAGCGGCTGTACTCGTAGCCGAGGCGGGGTGCCCCGACGGCGTCCTGGGCGTACGTGCTGGTCTGGTAGATCGGTGGTATCACCGCGCCGGTGCGGGCCTCGGGGTCCTGACCGGCGTGGATGGCGAGCGTCTCGAAGCCGTGACTCATTCTGGTGAGGCTAGTGCCCCGTCCCGCAGGCTGGAACGGAACCCGTGCTCCCGGGCGAGGGTCGGACCGACCGGCCCGACCCTCGCGCTCCTCGATCCCGTCAGCCGGCCGGGACCGGCAGCACGTGCAGCATCGCCGGACGGGCTCCGGTCCAGTCCCAGCTGACCGCGTAGAGCCGGGCTCCGTTCGGCGACCAGGCCAGTCCTCCGGCGGGAAGCTCGTCACCCAACTCGTAGCGGGCCAGTTCGGTGCCGTCCAGGGCGAAGAGGAAGACGTCCGGGGCGTAGTAGGCGTGGGCGCCGGCGGCGATCATGGTGCCGGTACGCGACAGCTCGACGGCGCGCGGGTACGGGCCGGTGGCGTACGTCGCGCTGGGCGTGGCGATCTCGGCGAACGGGAACGCCTGCACCAGGGGCGGTGAACCGGCGGCCGTGTAGAGAGTGGTGCCGGTCGGGTCGAGGGCGACGTCACGGAGGTTGCTGCCGACAGCGCTGAAGGCGTTGGTCCTGGGTGCGCTCAGTGCGCCTGCGGCACCGATGTCGTACGCGTACACCGATGCGGGGCTCAACCCCGGCTGCCCGACCAGCAGCACCGAGCGGTTCTGGCTGGCGGCGGCGAGCAGCGGAGCGCCGTAGAAGTACTGGCCGACGGCCACCCCCGTGGCGACCCGGGCCGGCTGGCGTCCCAGGTCGATCCGACCGATGTTGCCGTCTCCCTGGCCACAGCCGTAGCCGAACCACAGGTACCGACCGGTCAACGCCAGCGACGACGGGCACTCGCCCGCGCCGGTGTCGTACCGGGCCGACTCGACCAGCGAGCCGGTGTCGAAGGCGGCGATGGCGTTGGCGGTGGGCAGCGCCACGTAGAGGGTCCGCCGGTCGGCGCTGAGCAGCAGGTCGGTGGGGCCGGGCAGGCCCGACAGCGTGCCGACCACGGTGCCGGTCGCGCTGGTCACCACGACATCGGTGGCGGAGCTGCCACCGCTGACGAAGACCCGGTCACCGGCCGACACCACGTCGGCCACCGTGTTCAGCGGCAGTGTGGTGGCGGTCTGCGCAGCGGCCGCCTGGGCGTGGCCCGGGGCCGCGCCGGTGAGCAGCCCGGCGGTCAGCGCCGCCAGCGCCAGGGTGAGACCTCTTCTGATCTGCAAGCTTCGTCCTCTCAGAGCGTCGACGCGGACGTCGACGGCCGGGATCACCCCGCGCTCATTTATTCACGTAGATGACTATCACAGCCGGTTCGGGCGTGGGGGGCGCCGTGGCCCGCGAGGCCGCCGCATAGCCTGGCCCGATGAGCGGTTGCGTGTTCTGCGGGATCGTGACGGGCGAGGTGCCGGCGTTCCGGGTGGCCGACACCCCGGACGGGGTGGCGTTCCTGGACACCCGGCCGGTGTTCAAGGGGCATGTCCTGGTGGTGCCCCGGCCGCACCTGGTGACCCTGGCGGAGTTGCCGGCCGACCTGCTGCCCGCCTACTTCGCCATGGTTCAGCGGCTGGCGGTGGCGGTGGAGACCGCCCTCGGTGCCGGTGGGACGTTCGTGGCGATGAACAACAAGGTGTCCCAATCGGTGCCCCACCTGCACACCCACGTGGTCCCGCGCACCAAGGGCGACGGGTTGCGGGGCTTCTTCTGGCCGCGCACCAGGTACGACGACGACACCGAGGCCCAGACGTACGCGGACCGGATCGCAGCAGCGCTCCCCGGCGGGGCCTGACTGACGGTCACGCGGGTAAGAAAGCTGGACCCTCCGGTGTTACACGCTGGGAGAGGTACGAGAGGAGATCCCCACCGTGTTTTTGCGCCGTATGAACGCCGAAATGGTCTCGCCCGACCAGGCCCTGCCGGGCCGTCCGATCGCCATGCCGGTCGCCGACCGCCACGAGGTGCTGGGCACCCCGTTGCAGGGCCCGTTCCCTGAGGGCCTCCAGGTCGCGGTCTTCGGCATGGGCTGTTTCTGGGGTGCCGAGCGGCTGTTCTGGACGCTGCCCGGCGTCTACACCACCTCCGCCGGCTACGCGGGTGGCATCACCAAGAATCCGACGTACGAGGAGACGTGTTCCGGCCGGACCGGGCACGCCGAGGTCGTCCAGGTGGTGTACGACCCCGGCAAGATCAACTATGAGGATTTGCTGAAGGTCTTCTGGGAGAACCACGACCCGACCCAGGGCATGCGCCAGGGCAACGACGTGGGCACCCAGTACCGCTCGGCGATCTACACGACCACCGACGAGCAGCGGACCATTGCGGAGTCGTCCCGCGACGCGTTCCAGCCGATCGTGGCACGGACCGGCAAGGGTGCGATCACCACTGAGATCGCCCCGCTCGGCAGCTACTACTTCGCCGAGGACTACCACCAGCAGTACCTCGCGCCGACCAAGAACCCGAACGGGTACTGCAACCACGGCCCGAACGGGCTGAGCTGCCCGGTCGGCGTGGCCCGTGTCGGCGGCTGAATCGAGGCGTTAGCCTGATTCGGACGTATGGGAGGGCACGATGAGCGGCGACAGCGCCAGCCGTCCGCACGGCTACGCCAAGCCGGTCGTCGTGCCCGAAACCCTCGATGAACTTCGCGGGCCCACGTCCGGGGTGATAGATCTACCACGCCACCTCAAGTGGTCCGGCAACTCTCGTTACGACCTTGCGCAGCCCGGACGCGTTGGCGACCTGTACCGGACGGTCCTCAACGAAGCTGCCAGTCGGGCCGACCTCTACACCTACCTCAGCCGCGACACCCTGATCAAGCTCTGGCCGTCGATGTGGTTACCCCAAGCCGTGCGCCGAGCCTGGGAAGAACGCTTTTCCGAACTCCGCAGCGCCCCTCGACGCGCCGCCTGAACGATGCTGCCGAGCCACATCAAGATCACTCGAGTCGCACTCGCGGCTGCCGGCCGTTTCGGCTTCGCCCTGGCCGGCGGCTACGCGGTGAGCGCGCACGGTATGGGCAGTCGACTCAGCCGCGATGTGGATCTCTTCACGGCCTGGCACCTGCGCGCCTCGTTCCCGGAAGCGGTCGACAACGTCATCGTCGCTCTGGAAGAGCACCAACACGCGGTCACCATCCTGATTCGGAACGACACGTTCGCCCGTCTGCTCGTCGCGGATCGGAATGATCCAGACGGGGAGCCGGACAAGCTGGAGATGTCGGCGGACTGGCGAGCGCACGAGCCCGTGATGTCCGCCGTCGGCCCTGTCCTCCATCCCGACGACGCCGTCGCCAACAAGATGTGCGCCCTCTTCGGCCGCGCCGAAGCTCGGGACTACCTCGACGTGGACGCCGCCCTCCTGAGCGGCCGGTACACGAGGCAACGTCTTCTCGAGCTGGCCGCGGCTGCGGATCCCGGCTTCGAGCCGCGTGCCTTCGCAGACGCCCTGGGCGCGTTGACCCAGATCACGGACGCGGACTTCGACTGCTACGGGATACCGGCCGCGGAGCTACCCGCTCTCCGCGAGCGTTTCGCGCACTGGCGACGCGAGCTCATCGACGCTCCAAGGCAGAGCGGCTGAGGCCGTGTCCGCCCCGCTCGGCAGCTACTTCGCCGAGGACTACCACCAGCAGTACCTCGCGCCGACCCGACCTTCGCCACCTGAGGCACCGCCGTTCGGCCACCCCCGGAGGTGTCCGGGCATTCCCGTTCGGCCCTGTGATCGAAATCCGTTGCCGAGCCCGACGAGAACTCGATAACGTGGCCGTACACGTGAAAGGAGGTGGTCCAGACTTGTATAGCAATCGGACTCGTGAGGTGGCTGTCAGCTAGCCGCTGTCCTCGACAGTGATCGGCCTGCCGCGAGGCGGGCACAAGCACCATCGTCGAGACCGTGTGGCAGCGGTGCGGCGAATCCACGACAGCCACCCGACCCCCGGGGTGCCGGCCAAGTCCAGCCGGCCCGCGCACATGCGCGGAGCGCCCCGGGGGTCGCTCCATATCCGCGGGAGTGGCGATGTCCATGCGCGAGCTGGTGGTGCTGGGGACGGCCAGCCAGGCGCCGACCCGTCAGCGCAACCACAACGGGTACGTGTTGCGTTGGGACGACGAGGTGATCCTCTTCGACCCGGGTGAGGGCAGCCAGCGCCAACTCCTGCACACCACCGTCACCGCCACCGACCTGACCCGGATCTGCGTCACCCATTTCCACGGCGACCACTGCCTGGGCCTGCCCGGCACCATCCAGCGGCTCTCCCTGGACCGGGTGGCCCACCCGGTCGCTGTGCACTTTCCCGCCGGTGGCGCCGAATACTTCGCCCGGCTGCGCTACGCCACCTCGTTCTACGAGACCGCCGAGCTGCGGGTCGAGCCCATCGAGGCGGACGGGCAGCGGATCGCCCTGCGCTGCGGCACGCTGGAGGCACGCCGGCTCCGGCACCCCATCGAGACGTACGGTTACCGGCTGGTCGAGCCGGACGGGCACCGGATGCTGCCGGAGAAGCTGGCCGCGTACGGCATCGCCGGGCCGGCCGTCGGCGAGCTGATCCGCGTCGGGCACCTGGACCTCGACGGACACCGCGTCACCCGGGCCGACGTGAGCGTGCCCCGGCCGGGGCAGCGGTTCGCGTTCGTGATGGACACCGGCCTCTGCGACGGGGTCTACGCCCTCGCCGAGCACGCCGACCTGCTGGTCATCGAGTCGACGTTCCTGGAGTCGGAGGCCGCGCTCGCCGCCGAGGTCGGCCACCTGACCGCGGCGCAGGCCGCCCGGGTGGCGACCGAGTCCGGGGTACGCCGGCTCGTGCTCACCCACTTCTCCCAGCGCTATCCCGACCCACGCCGGTTCCACGACGAGGCGCGCGCGCACTTCGACGGCGAACTGATCATCGCCGAGGATCTGAGCACGGTGCAGGTTCCGCCCCGCCGGGTAGCCTCGGCCGGGTGACCGTCACGCTCCGCCCTGCGACCGAAGGCGACCTGATGGCGGTGGGTGCCCTGCACCAGCGCTCCCGGGTCGCCGCGTACTCCGCCTTCGTGCCGGCCGAGGCACTGGCCGACCCGACACCGGAGGCGATGGGGCGGTACTGGGTCGAGCGGTGGATCTGGGAGCGGGACACCCACCGGATGACAGTGGCCGAGCGGGCGGGGGCGCTGGTCGGGTTCAGCTACCTGGGCCCGGACGACGAGGACGCCCCCGCCACCGGGCTGCTCAACGCGATCCACCTCGACCCTGCCGAGCAGGGCCGCGGCGTCGGCCGCACCCTGATGGTGGACGCCCTGGACGCCATGCGGGCGCAGGGCTGGCGGCGTGCCGTGCTCTGGGTGCTGCGGGACAATGCCCACGCCCGTTCCTTCTACGAACGCGGCGGCTGGACCCCCACCGGCGCCGAGCGCGCGGAACACATAGGCAACGCCCTGACCCCCCAGATCCGCTACACCCGCCCCCTCTAACCCACCCCACCCCACCCCCGCCTTGGCCCCGCACCCCACCCACCCACCCAGCGCCGATCTTGCACTTCCTGTCGGGACAAAACCTGACAAGAGCCGCGTTCGGGCGACAGTAAGTGCAAGATCGACGGGGCGGGGGGCGGGGTCCCGGGGTTCCGGGGTCCGGGGAGGGCTAGTGGGCTCCCAGGTGGGACAGGAGGTCCTGGCGGGTCAGGACGCCCTTGGGCTTGCCGTCGACCAGGACCAGCGCGGCGTCGGACTTCTCCAACATGCCCACCGCCTCGCTCACCGGCTGACCACCGCCGATCATCGGCAGCGGGTCGCCCATGTGCCGCTCGATCGTGTCGTGCAGGTGGGCCTGGCCGGTGAACAGCGCGTCGAGCAGGTCCCGCTCGGCGATCGAGCCGGCGACCTCACCGGTCACCACGGGCGGCTCGGCCTTGAGCACCGGCAGTTGCGAGACGCCGTACTCGCGCATGTAGTCGATCGCGTCGCGGACGGTCTCGGTCGGGTGCACGTGCACCAGCTCGGGCAGCCCGCCCGGCTTGCTCGCCAGCGCATCGGCCACCGTCGGCTCTGCGCCTGAGTTGTCGAGGAAGCCGTACCGGGCCATCCACGAGTCGTTGAAGATCTTGGAGAGGTAGCCGCGACCGCCGTCGGGCAGCAGCACCACCACCACGTCGTCCGGGCCGGCCCGGCGGGCGACCTCCAGGGCGGCGACCACCGCCATGCCGCAGGAACCGCCGACCAGCAGCCCCTCCTCGCGGGCCAGTCGCCGGGTCATCTCGAAGGACGCCTTGTCGGAGACCTCCACGATCTCGTCGGCGACACCCCGGTCGTACGTCTCCGGCCAGAAGTCCTCGCCGACGCCCTCCACCAGGTACGGACGGCCGGTGCCGCCGGAGTAGACCGAGCCCTCCGGGTCGGCCCCGATGACGCGCACCCGACCCTCGGACGCCTCCTTGAGGTACCGGCCGATGCCGGAGATGGTGCCGCCGGTGCCGACGCCGGTCACGAAGTGGGTGAGTTCGCCGTCGGTCTGCTTCCACAGCTCCGGACCGGTCGTCTCGTAGTGCGAGCGCGGGTTGGCCGGGTTGCTGTACTGGTTGGGCTTCCAGGCGCCGGGGATCTCCCGGGTCAGCCGGTCCGAGACGTTGTAGTACGAGCGCGGGTCCTCCGGCGCGACGGCGGTCGGGCAGACCACCACCTCGGCGCCGTACGCCCGGAGCACGTCCTGCTTGTCCTGGCTGACCTTGTCGGGGCAGACGAAGACGCACTTGTAGCCCTTGAGCTGGGCCACCAGGGCCAACCCGACGCCGGTGTTGCCGCTGGTCGGCTCGACGATGGTGCCACCGGGTTTGAGCAGGCCGGCGGCCTCGGCGTCCTCCACCATCCGCAGCGCGATCCGGTCCTTCACCGAGCCGCCCGGGTTGACGTACTCCACCTTGGCCAGCACGGTGGCCTGGATGCCCTCGGTGACGTTACGCAGACGCACCAGCGGGGTGTTTCCGATCATGTCGACGACGTTGTCGTAGTACTGCACGGTGTGCCCTTCGTTGCGGCGCCGGCGGTGGGCGACCGGGAAGACGATTGCTCACCGCCAGCGTACGTGTCGTCAGGGCACCAACCCCCCGGGGATGACCGAGCTGCGGCGGGCCTCCCACTCGAGGAACCGGTCGGTCTCGGCGAGCACGCTGCCAGCCAACCAGGTGACCATCACCGCGTCGTCGGCCAGCCCGAAGATCGCCAGCGGGATCTCCGGGAGCAGGTCGATCGGCGAGACGATGTACGCCGTCGCCGCGGTCATCAGGGCCAGCCGAAGGCCGCCGTCGTACTCCCCCTTGGTGGTGGCCCTGATCATCCGGGGCAGCGCTGCCAACCGCGTGCCGATCGACGGCCCGTTGCGCGCCCCGGCCGCCAGGGCCCGCGCCAGGGCCGTGAACGCCGCGCTGCGCTTCAGTGTCTTACCCATCGTCGCGCTCCTCTCCGCCGGATCAGCGTGGCGGGTCGGCGCAAGTCGGCCGGCCTCTGGAACCCAGGTACCCCGTCGCGTCGGTTTCCAGGCACCCGCGTGCCGTCACGACGACAGCGGTGTGTCGGGCCAGCGCGATAATGTCGAGATATGGGGGTGGCAGGTTTCGTCGTACCCGATGAGCGCTGGCGGCAGGCCAGGCGCGTCGCCCTGCTGGCGGCCATCGGGACGGGCGCCACAGCGGCGGCCGTGGTGGCGACCGGCGGGGTGCTGGTCGGCCAGGCCCGCCAGGCACGACGGACCATCCCGATGGCCGAGGCGCCGCCGCCCCGCTGCGACGGGATGTACGGCGCGAAGTTCCCCGGCCCGGCGCTGACCATGGTCGTGCTCGGTGACTCGTCGGCGGCCGGCTACGGGGTGCACCGCCGTCGCGAGACGCCCGGGGCGCTGCTCGCCACCGGCCTGTCCCGGCGACTGCACCGGCCGGTGCAGCTGCACCGCTTCGCGGTGGTCGGCGCCATCTCGGCGGCGCTGCGCCACCAGGTGGAGGCGGCGCTGGAGTGCCGACCCGACATCGCGGTGATCCTCATCGGCGGCAACGACATCACCAACCGCACCCCGCGCGGCCTGGCGGTGCGCTACCTGGTCGAGGCGGTGCACACCCTGCGTGACGCGGGGTGCGAGGTGGTCGTCGGCACCTGCCCCGACCTGGGCGCGATCCGCCCGATCCAGCCTCCCCTGCGCTGGCTGGCGCACCGCTGGAGCCGCCAGCTCGCGGCCGCCCAGACGGTGGCCGTGGTCGAGGCGGGCGGGCGGACGGTCTCCCTCGGTGACCTGCTCGGCCCCCGGTTCGCGGCCGAGCCGACCCGGATGTTCGCCTGGGACCGGTTCCATCCTTCCGCCGAGGGGTACGCGATGGCTGCCGCCGCGCTCCTGCCGACGATGCTCTCCGCCCTCGGCGCGACCCCGGAACGACGGGCCACACCGACGCTCGGGGAGGGCGTACGGTCGCTGCCGAGGGCCGCGCAGGAGGCGGCCCGACACGCCGGCACGGAGGTCAGCGGCGTCCAGGTGCGAGGCCGTGATCGGGGGCCGGCCGGCCGGTGGGCGCAGCTGCGCCGACGGGCGTTCTTCGGTGTCGGCGCGGTGCCGCAGCACGGGTCCGCCTCGGACACCTCGACAGTGGAGGGACTGGCATGAACGAGCGCAGCGCGCGGAGCGTGACCTCCGGCCTCGCCGGCCGACTGGGTCGGGCGGCGGCGATCTCGCTGTTCGCCGGCACTGTCGGGGGCGCCGCCGTCCTCGCGGGTGAGGCGTTCATCGCCCGGCACCGACGCTACGCCGAACCGGAGCTCGGCCTTGCCCTGCGCGCCACGATCGGCCGGGCGGGCGCTGCCCCGCTGCGGCTGGTGCTGCTGGGCGACTCGTCGGCACTGGGCGTGGGTGTCGACCGTCTGGAGGACACCATCGGCGGGCAGTTGGCCAATCTGCTCGCCGAGGGCCCGGCCGGCCGCCGGGTGCACCTGTCCAGCGTCGGCGTCTCCGGTTCCCGCTCGACGGACCTCGCCACCCAGGTGGCCCGGGCCCTGCTCGGCGAGCGGCCCGACGTGGCGTTGATCCTGATCGGCGCGAACGACGCCACCGGGCTGCGCCGGCCCTCCGACGCGGCGGCCTATCTCGGCGCTGCGGTGCACCGCCTGCGCGAGGCGCGCGTCGAGGTGGTGGTGGGCACCTGCCCCGACCTCGGGGCCGTGCGTGCCATCGCGCCTCCGCTGCGGCAGGTGGTCGGCTGGTCCGGGCGTCGGGTGGCCCGCGCGCAGACCACTGCCGTGCTGGAGGCGGGCGGCTCGGTGGTCGACCTGGCCACCGAGACCGGGCCGGTGTTCCGGGCCGATGCCGGGACGCTCTGCCAGGACGGCTTCCACCCCTCCGCCGACGGCTACCGGGTGTGGGCGCACGCGCTGCTGCCCGCCATCGTCGCCGCGGCGGCGGCCACGACCCGGCGCTAGATCGCCCCGGTGAGGGTGACATTTCCCGCCGCGCCGGCTTCTTCCGCGCCATGTTACCGGCGGGTTAACGTTGGTCCATGCCGATTGAGTCGTCCCGCGACGCCGTCATCGTCGCCACCGCCCGCTCCCCCATCGGCCGGGCGCACAAGGGTTCCCTGCGCGACGTCCGCTCCGACGACCTCGCCGCGACCATCGTCCAGGCCGCGCTGGACAAGATCCCCGCGCTCGATCCGACCACGATCGACGACCTCTACCTCGGGTGCGGCCTGCCCGGCGGCGAGCAGGGCTTCAACATGGCCCGGGTGGTGTCCACCCTCCTCGGTCTGGACACTGTCCCCGGCGCCACGCTGACCCGCTACTGCGCCTCCTCGTTGCAGACCACCCGGATGGCGATGCACGCCATCCGGGCCGGCGAGGGCGACGTGTTCGTCTCCGCCGGGGTGGAGATGGTTTCCCGCTACGCCCGGGGCAGCTCCGACGGGCTGCCGTCCGAGGCGCAGGCCCTGGTCGGCGGCCGCTGGGAGAACCCCCGCTTCGGCACGGCCGCTGAGCGCTCGAAGCGCCGCGCGCAGGGCGACGCCGAGGTGTGGACCGACCCGCGGGAGGCCGGCGAGCTGCCCGACATCTACCTGTCCATGGGGCAGACCGCGGAGAACCTGGCCCAGGTGTACGACGTCACCCGCGCCGACATGGACGAGTTCGGCGTACGCAGCCAGAACCTCGCCGAGAAGGCCATCACCGACGGTTTCTGGGCCCGGGAGATCACCCCGGTCACCACGCCGGACGGCACAGTGGTGAGCACCGACGACGGGCCCCGGGCCGGCGTCACCCTCGACGCGGTCGGCGGCCTGAAGCCGGTGTTCCGCCCGGACGGTCGGATCACCGCGGGCAACTGCTGCCCGCTCAACGACGGCGCCGCCGCAGTGGTGGTGATGAGCGCCCAGCGGGCCGAGGAACTCGGGCTCACCCCGCTGGCCCGGATCGTCTCGACCGGCGTGACAGCCCTGTCGCCGGAGATCATGGGTCTCGGGCCGGTCGAGGCGTCCCGGCAGGCGCTGCGCCGAGCCGGCATGACCATCGACGACGTCGACCTGGTCGAGATCAACGAGGCGTTCGCCGCGCAGGTCATCCCCTCCTACCGCGAGTTGGGCATCCCGGAGGAGAAGCTGAACGTCATGGGCGGGGCCATCGCGGTCGGTCACCCGTTCGGCATGACCGGCGCCCGGATCACCGGCACCCTGCTCAACGCACTCGAGTGGCACGACAAGACCATCGGTCTGGAGACCATGTGCGTGGGCGGTGGCCAGGGCATGGCCATGGTGCTCGAACGGCTCAGCTGAGCCGAGCAGCCCTCAGAGCGCGCTGCGGGTCGCCGTCACCTCGGCGGCGGCCCGGGCCAGCGCCTCGGGCCCCGGGTGGGCGGCCAGCAGGTCCGCCGTGACCACCCGCAACTGATCGGGCAGGGCCAGGTCGTTGTCGAGCCGGGGCACCACCCGACGGGGCTCCCCCTCGGCGTCGGCGGCCAGGTTGGCCACCTCCTGCACCAGGCGGTGCACCAGGTCGGCGCGGGACACGTTGCCGGCGGTCGCGACCGCCGCCCACCGGGGCTGCTGCCAGTGCGCGATCTGACGGACCAGCAACTGCACGGCCTTGTCCAACTCCGCTGCGCTCATCGCCGCCGAGTCTACGGCCGACACCGGCCGCGTCCGGGTCGGGCTTGGTCAGCGGCGCAGATAACTGAGCAGCCGCAGCAACTGCCAGTAGAGGAAGACCAACCCGGTGAGCAGGCCGAACGCGCTCAGCCACGCGTACCGACGGGCTCGGCCGTCCCGCACCGAACGCTCGACGAGGTCGAAGTCGAGAATGAAGCTGAACGCCCCGGCGATGATGGCCACCACCGAGAAGGCGTACGGCAGCCAACCGACCTGCCCGCTGACGCTGTAGACCGCCAGGCCCGACCGCCCGGTGATCAGGTACGACACCAGGTTGACCACGCTGAGCACGGCGATGCCGAGCAGGGTGCCGATCACCAGGCGGGCCAGGCGGGGCGTCGCCCGGATCACCCGGGCCCGGTAGAGCGCCGCCATGCCGAGGAAGACGCCGAAGGTACCCGCCACCGCCTGCACCACGATGCCCGGATAGACCTGCTCGAAGGTGCGGCTCGCCACCCCCAGCAGCAGCCCCTGGAGGATGGCGTAGCCGACGATCGGCACCGGGTTGGTGATCCCCCGCAACGAGATGACCAGGACCAGAGCGATCGAGGCGAGCGCGCTGCCGGCCAGCGCCGCGCCCAGCCACACCGCGTCGGGGATCACCGCCCAGGACACCGCCGCGGCCGCGCCGGTCACCAGCAGCAACCCGACGGTACGGACCACCACGTCGTCGACGGTCATCGGCTCGACGTCACGGGCGCCGAGCACCCGGGCCTCCACCCGGCCGGTTTCGTCCAGCCGGTTGAGCACCGGGTTGTTGCTGCGCACCGCCGCCTCCTTAGCCCGCGTACCCCCCGAAGTCACTCTGCCCCGGGCGGACCGGCGGCGGCGGGCAAACGGCGCGGACGACGGCGCCCGCCCTCACCGAAGTGGGGACGGGCGCCGGTCGGCAGTGCGGACGAGGTCAGTCGTCGCCCTGGAAGTAGCTCAGCAGGCGCAGGATCTCGATGTAGAGCCAGACCAGGCTGACCAGGATGCCGAACGCGGCAGTCCAGGAGTAGCGCTGGGGCAGGCCCATCCGGACGCCGTCCTCGATCTCCTTGAAGCTGAGCACGAAGCTCAGCGAGGCGACCACGATGCAGACCAGGCTGAAGCCGATGGCGAGCGGGCTGCCGTCGCGCAGGCCGGTGTTGACGCCGAACAGCGCCAGCACCAGGTTGATCATCATGACCGCGAAGAGGCCGACCATCACGGCGATCATGCCCTTGACGAAGGCCGGGGTCGCCCGGATGACCTTCGCCCGGTAGAGCATCGCCATCAGGAAGAAGATGCCGAAGCTGGCTGCGGCGGCCTGGAGCACGATGCCGTCGTAGGCCGTCTCGAACGCCTTGCTGACCATGCCGACGAAAACACCCTCGACGACCGCGTACGCGATCACGAGCGCCGGGTTGGCCATCCGGGAGAACGAAATGATCAAGCCGAGCACCAGGCCGACGACCGCCGCGCCGATCCAGGCGGTCCCGACCAGCGCGTCGGGCACGAGCACCCAGGCGGCCGCGGCGGTGATGCCGAGAATGCCGAGCAGAGCGACCGTCTTGACGACCACGTCGTCGACGGTCATCGGCGCCACAGTGGGTGGCGCGGCCGGGTAGTCGGCCTGGGACGGGTACTGCTGGGGAATGCCGGGCTGTCCGTACGGCCCGGCCGGGGCGTACCCGGCGGAGCGCTCCCGCTCGGCCGCTTGGCCGAGCCGGGCGAGCACCGGGTTCGAGGTCTTCACTGTCTGGCCTCCCTCAGGGGGTCGTGTGCACGTGAACGTGCCCTCCAAGAGTAAACGGCAGAGCCAAGTCCTGGAGATCACGAATGAGAATGTGTGAGTCGACCGGTGCCCGGGGCGGGGGTCGAACCCGCACGCCTTTCGGCAGCCGCTTTTAAGGCGGCCGTGTCTGCCTTTCCACCACCCGGGCGAGTGGCACCGGCGCGCCGACACGCCTGGTGCAGTGTCACCGTAGCCGGTCTACGGCGACCCGGCGTACCCCGCCGGCCTGGCCGCATTAGGGTCGATGCCGTGAGCAGCGCAGCCCCCACGGCCCCCGACGCCGCCCCTGAGCAGGCATTCCGCCTCGCCGATCGGGCCAACCGCCGACCCCGGGCCACCCGGCTGCTGGCCTCCGTCCGCCGCCACCGGGCGGATCTGCTGGCCGCTCTGCTCTTCGCGGCGCTGGCCGGCTGGCTCACCCACGGGCTGTGGCCCGACCCGGGCGGCCGCATCCTGGCGCTCAACCCGGAGGACCAGACCCTCTACGAGTGGTTCCTGGCGGTGGACGCCCGCGCGCTGCTCGGCGACTTCGACCTGCTCACCGACCGGCTCAACGCTCCCGACGGCGTGAACCTGATGGCCAACACCACAGTGATCGCCCTCGGCATCCTCTTCGCGCCGGTCACCCTGCTGCTGGGCGCGCCGGTCACTTTCGCGCTGCTCGCCGCCGGCAACCTCGCCGGCACCGCACTCGCCTGGTACCTGCTGTTCGACCGGACGCTGCGCGTCCGCCGGCTGGCCGCCGCTCTCGGCGGCGGGCTGTGCGGATTCGGACCCGGCATGGTGTCGCAGACGAACAGCCACCTGCACATGACCGCCCAGTGGCTGGTGCCGGTGATCGTCTGGCTGGTGGTCCGGCTGCTGCGGGCGGCCGACCCGGGGCCCGGCACCCCCGACGAAGCCGGCAGTACCCGGGCCACCGGGCCGGACCGTCGGCGACTGTTCACCTCTGCCGCGGGGCTGGCCGGCGCGGTCAGCGCGCAGGTCTTCATCGGCGAGGAGGTGCTCTTCCTCGCCGCGATCACGCTGCTGGCGATGGCGATCAGCTACGCCGTGGCGGACCGGGACCTGGCCCGCCGGGCGCTTCCCGGGTTCGCCGGCGGGTTGGCGATCGCCGCCGGGCTCGCCCTGCTGGTGCTCGGCTATCCGCTGTGGTTCCAGTTCGCCGGGCCGCAGGGAGTCGCCGACGGGATGTTCACCCCTGCCTACTTCTCCGCCGACCTGAGCAGCTGGTGGACGCTCTCCCCACTGTCGGTGGCCGGCAGCGACGAATCCGCCCGGCTGACCACCGGGCCCGCCGAGTACAACACGTTCCTCGGCTGGCCACTGCTGCTGGTCGCCGCGGTCTGCGCGATCTGGGCCGGGCGGCGCCGGCTGGTCTTCGCCTGCGTCGTGGCGGGCCTGGTGATGGGGGCGCTCTCGCTCGGCCCGGAGGTGGTGCTCGGCGGCACCAGGACGGCGGTCCCCGGCCCGTACGCCCTGATCGGAGGGCTGCCGGTGGTGGACGGGGCGTTGCCGATGCGGTTCGCGCTGGCGTTGCTGCCCATCGTCGCCACGCTGCTGGTGCTCGCGGTCGACCGGGCCCTGCGCACCTCCGGCCGGGCGCGGCGGCTGGTGCCGCTGGCCGTCGGCGCGGCGCTGCTGCCGATCTTCCCGACCCCCCTGCCGACCGCCGGACGACCCGCCGTGCCGGAATTCATCACCGGCGGCCACTGGCGGCAGTGCGTACCGCCGGGCGGGGTGCTGGTCCCGGTACCACTGCCCACCCCGAAGGAGCCCTGGCCGATGCGCTGGGCGACCGCCGCCGACGCCGGTTTCGGGCTACCGGAAGGCTTCTTCATCGGCCCGTACGGGAGGGGCGGCGCCGCGGCGATGGGCACCTTCAAGCAGCCCACCTCGGCACTACTGGCGGATGTCGCCCGCCGGGGTGACCAACCGGCCATCGGTGACGAGCAGCGCCGCCAGGCCGTCCGCGACGCGGACTTCTGGGGCGCCTCCTGCGTGGCGCTCACCGACGAAACCCCTCACGCGGACGCCCTGCGAGCAACCCTGGAACAGCTCTACGGCCCGCCCACCCGCATCGCCGACGCCTGGACGTGGCGGGTCTAGACCAGCCAAAACCCCGCCGATCTTGCACTTTCTGTCCGGACAAGACGCACCAGAAGGCGCATCACGGCATCCGGAAGTGCAAGATCGACGGGGTTGGCGTCTGTCTCTGGTCAGACGCGGGGCGCGCCGACCGGCTGGGAGGCCTCGACGAACTCCTCGCGCGGGTCGTGCAGCTGGCCCAGGGCGACCACCTCACGCTTGAGGAAGAACGCCAACGACCAGTCCACCACCACGCGGACCTTCCGGTTGAACGACGGGATCCGGCTCATGTGGTACGTCCGGTGCATCACCCAGGCCGGCCAACCGGTCATCTTGATCCCGTACACCTGGGCCACGCCCTTGTGCAGGCCGAGGCTCGCCACGCTGCCGACGTGCTTGTGCTTGTAGTTCACCGGCTCGCGACCCCGGATCACGGCCGCGATGTTGTCGGCCATCCGGGCGGCCTGACGCACCGCGTGCTGAGCGCTCGGCGAGCAGAAGTTGCCCGGCTCCTTGGTCAGGTCCGGCACGGCCGCGCAGTCCCCGGCGCTCCAGGCACCCTCGAGCACCTGGTCACCGTCGACCACCTGGAGCGTGGGCAGGCAGGTGATCCGTCGACGGTCGTCGCGCGGGAAGTCGGTCGAGTCCAGCATCGGCGACGGCTTCACACCGGCCGTCCAGACGATCGTGTCAGAGCGGAAGCTGTCACCGTCGGAGAGCTTCACCACCCCGTCGACGCAGGACTCCAGACGGGTGTCCAGCCGGATGTCCATGTTGCGCTTCATCAACTGCTGCACGGTGTACGCACCCATGTCCCGGTCGACCTCGGGCAGCACCCGCTGGGTGGCCTCGACCAGGACCCAGCGGACCTCGTCCTGCTTGAGCTCCGGGTAGTACCGCAGGGCGTCGCGAGCCATGTCCTCCATCTCGGCGAGCGCCTCGATGCCAGCGTACCCACCGCCGACGAAGGTGAAGGTCAGCGCCGAACGGCGGACGTCCGGATCCGGCGTGGCGGCCGCCACGTCGAGCCGATCCAGCACGTGGTTGCGCAGGTAGATCGCCTCGCCGATGGTCTTGAACCCGATGCCCTGTTCGTGCAGGCCGGGGATCGGCAGGGTGCGGGAGACCGAACCCGGGGCCACGATCACGTGGTCGTAGGTGATCTCCCGGGCCGGGCCGCTGATCGGCTGCACGGTGGCCACCTTGCGGTCGTGCTCGATCCGCGTGACCGTGCCGGCCACCATCTTGCACCGGCGCAACTCCCGTCGCAGCGGCACCACCGAGTGCCGCGGGGAGATGTTGCCGGCCGCCGCCTCGGGCAGGAACGGCTGATAGGTCATGTGGGGTTGGGGGTCAACCACCATGACCTCAGCCTCACGGGAGCTGAGCTTCTTCGACAGGCGCAGCGCCGCGTACAGACCGACGTGCCCTGCACCAACCACAAGGATCCGCTTCGGATTCACGTCGTCTATCTTTCCCCGGCCGGCTCAGGTAATCCCGCTCGCGGCCCCCATCTGTGACGGAGCACAACCCATGTGACCTGCGTAACCCTCGGATCGCAGTGGTCACCGACGCCGCAGGAGCCAGCCCAGCAACACTGCCGTCCCCACCGCCACCAGCAGCCCCAGCACTGTCACCCACTGGTATCCGGCACCCCCACCCGTCCCCGCCGCCTGCAACAACAGCACGCCGAGGACTGCGGAACCCAACAGCACGGCCGACGACCGCACCAACCACCGGGTGATCAACTCGGGGTCCACCATCGCGTCATAGGGCAACAACGCGGCCAGCGCGCAGAGGGTGTGACCCAGGTAGAGCAGGGCCGCGACGGCGAGCAGCCGCCAGAGGGCGACCGGACGGCCGTACCCGTCGGTGGCGAGCAACCAACCGCCCACCGTGACCAGCGCCGTGAAGGTCGTCCAGACCTTGCGCGGCCCGAACGCGGGCAACAGGGCGGCCACCGCCAGGAAGAAGATCGACCGGCCGGAAAGCACCTCCGCGGGGAACGCCAGAGCAAACCCGGCAAACACGATGACGAAGATCCCCACCCGGACCAGCAGCGGAGCCACGCTGACGCGAGCGACGGCGTACTGCGCCGCCCGAACCCGCTCCACCAGAGCGCTCACCGCACCCGCCTTCCGCTCGCGACTGCGGGGCTCGCAAGCTCACTCCTCGCGCTCACCGCACCCGCCTTCCGTTCGCGACTGCGGGGCTCGCAAGCTCACTCCTCGCGCTCACCGGCCACCCACCCTTGGGGCCGTCGCCAACCGGGCCACGTCCCGCAACACCTGGTCCAGGCTGCCGGCACCGGCCCAGCGCACCACCGGTACGCCATGCTCCCGGAGCTGCCCGATCATGGTCTCCCGGTCCAGGCGCCACAGCCGGTACGCCACCTCGGCCCAACCCCGGTCCTTCGGCGACGCCAGGTCGGTCGGCAACGTGTCGACCGCCACCACGAACCGCCCACCACGGGCCAACCGGGCGAGCATCTGCGCCGACCGTTCGTCCAGCAGTGGGGTGAGCACCACCACCAACGCGTCCGACGAGAGCAACTGCGGGCCGAAGACCTGGTCGTACGGTTCGTGTGCGGACGCGTGGACCCGGACATCGAGCAACCACTCCAGGACGGTCAGGTACTGCCGCCGCCCGGCGGCCGGCCGGAGCCGGCGGGCGGACGGCCCGTACTCCAGCAGCGAGACCCGGTCACCACGGTGCAGGTAGTGCTCGGCGATCGCGGCGGTGGCCCGAACCGTGGTGTCCAACACCGAGGCGGCACCGTCAGCCCCACCGGAGCGGCCCGCCTCGGCGAGCACGTCGAGCAGCACCACCACCTCCGCGTCCCGGTCGGAGAGAGTGGCGGCCACGTGCAGTTGCCGGGCCCGCAAGGAGACCCGCCAGTCGACCCGGCGAAGCCGGTCACCGGGAGCGAAGACGCGTACGCCGGCGAGTTCACCGCCCTCTCCCGGTCGGCGAGAGTGGTGCGCCCCGACCAGGCCCGCGGCGCGGGGCATCGCCTCGACCGCCTCGAACGGCTCGGTACGGGGGTACACCCGCACCCGTACCGGCTCGGTGATCACCGCCCGGGAGACCAGCAGACCCCCGGCCGTGGCGACCCGCGCACCGGCGGGGCCGACCGGGTGCCGGCCCCAGCGCAGGGCCTTGCCGGCCAGCTCCAGGTCCACCGCCGCGCCACTCGGCACCGACGTCACGAACGGTCGGTCCGCGACGGATCGGCGCCTGCCGTCGCCCGGCGCCGTCGCACCGGTTCCCGGGGTGGCGCTCGGCTCCCCGTCGTCGGCGGTCTCGTCGCGGGCGAAGCCGGCCCGGTCGATCCGCAGCCACTGCGACACCCGGGTACGCGTCACCACCAGGTCGTAGTCGACGGTGTCCGGGTTGCCGACGCTCACCGCCGCAGCCACGTCACCGCCCTCGACCAGCGGCCCACCGTCACCCTGGGTGATCCACACCTGCGGCAGTGCGGTGGGTCGTCGACGCAGCGCGTACGCGGTGCCCAACGCGAACGGGGCGGCGAGCACGATGAGGTCCACCCGGCCCAGCAGCACCCCGGCCACCAGCAGCAGGCCGGCGAGCAGCACCGCGCGGCCGAGCGCCGGGGTGGGCGCCCAGCCGGCAGCCGGTTCCGCCTCGGTGGCCGTCGGCACTGTCGGTCCGGTCATCAGTGCCGGGGCCCGCCGGCGGCGTAGCTGGGCAGCGCGCCGCTGGCCGGGGCGGGAGTCGCCTCCAGCACCTCGCCCACCACGAACGCCGGGTCGACCCGGCGCAACCACATCTCCGGACGCAGGGTGATCCGGTGAGCCAGGGCGGGGGCCGCCACCGACTTGACGTCCTCCGGCACCACGTAGTCCCGTCCTCCGAACACCGCGCGGACCCGGGCCAGCAGCAGCAGCGCCAGCGAACCGCGAGGGGAGGCGCCGACCAGCACCGACGGGTGCTCCCGGGTGGCCGCGGTGAGCGACACGATGTAACGGCCGATGGAATCCTCCACGACCACGTCCTCCAGTGCGGCCTGCATGGCCCGCAGCGTCGCCGCGTCGACCACCGCCTTGATGTCCGCCTCCTCCCGGCGACGGCTCATCCGACGGCGCAGCACCTCCCACTCCTCTTCGTGCTGCGGGTAACCGAACGAGACCCGCAGCAGGAACCGGTCCAGCTGCGCCTCCGGCAGCGGGTAGGTGCCCTCGTACTCGATGGGGTTGGCAGTGGCCAGCACGTGGAACGGCTCGTCGAGCTTGTAGGTCACACCCTCGACCGACACCTGCTTCTCCTGCATCGCCTCCAGCAGCGCGGACTGGGTCTTCGGCGGCGTCCGGTTGATCTCGTCGGCGAGGAGCAGGTTGGTGAAGACCGGGCCGGCCCGGAAGGTGAAGTCACCGTTGCGCTGGTCGTACAGGAAGGAGCCGGTGACGTCGGCGGGGAGCAGGTCGGGAGTGAACTGCAACCGACGGAAGTCCAACCCGAGGGCCTGGGCGAACGAGCGGGCGGTGAGTGTCTTACCGAGCCCTGGCAGGTCCTCCAGGAGCACGTGCCCGCCCGCGAGGATGCCGGCGAGGACCAGCTCCAACGCGTCCCGCTTGCCGACCACGACAGTGCCGACCGCGTCCAGGACCGCCCGAGCCAGGTGCCCGACCTCGGCGGGGGCAATGCTCCGGTCCACGTCGTTCATCAGATGCTCTCCAGTTCGGCGACGATCACCGCGAGATCGCGCGGCGACGGGGTGCGGCGAGGCGGGGTCTCCAGGAACGTCCACAGGCGGTCACCCAGCAGGACGCGGGCGCGGGCGGGATCCGACTCACGGGTGACGCCGTGTTTCAGCCGCATCCGCTCGTCGGCCAGTTCACCGATCCGGGGCAGGACCACCTCGGTGAAACGTTCGGTTCGGTTCGACGACCAGTCCAGGGGCCGTTCCCACTGGTTGATGGCGCCACGGAGCGCGTCCCGGGCGTCCCAGTTGTAGCTGCCGTCCTCCTCGCCCGCGCCGGCCCGGCGAGCCGGCGGCGGCGGAGGTGGCGGCGCGAGCAGGGCGGTGACCCGGCGGACCGCCAGCACGGCGAGCACCCCGGCGATCAGTACGGGAAGCGAGACCTGGAGGCCCACCGCGCGAAGGCCGACCAGCAGGACCGCGACCAACGCGGCGGCCCACGCGAGCGAGCGCAGCACCGGACGCCATCGGGACGGGCGCGCCTGCGGACCGGCCGGCGCGGCCTCCTCCTCGAACGCGAGCAGATCGTCGATGCTGGTGCTGCTCATGAGGTCACCGCCGCGGTGAGCTCTCCGCGCAGCCGGCCGAGCGCGGCGCGGGCCTGGTCCCGGGTGCGTTCGCCGACCGGGTGGGTGGCGTAGCGGGCCTCCCGGTAGACGTGCGCGAACTCGGCCAGCACGTCGGTGCTGGCGATAGCCGGCACGCCCGCCGCCGGGTCACCCTGCAACAGTCGGCTGACCAGGTCGGTGGGGGTGTCCCCGGCGAGCCTCGGCACACCGGCCGCGGCGGCGGTCTCCTCCAGGCGCACCCAGCAGGCGATCACCGCCACCCGGGGGTCGGTGTCCCGGTCGTCGAGCTCCACCAGGCCGGCGTCGAGGGCGGCGACCACCTCACGGGCGGTGCCCTCGGCGGTACGGCGGGCCCGCTGCGCGGGTAGTGCCCGGGTGGTGCGGCGCAGCGCTCCCCGGATCAGGACCCAGCTGAGGTAGCCGAGCGCGGCGAGGATGGCCAGACCGAGCAGGACCACAGCCACGGTGCCGACCCACTGCGGGATGTGCGCCTGGGTGGCCTCGCCGGCGTCGCGGGGCTCGATCGGGATGGACGGCGACGGCTCGACCGTCGGGTACTCGGGAACCCACGGCACGTTGTCCGCGACCGGCGGGATGCGACTGGCACCGATCGACGAGTGGGCGGACGCCAGCGCGGCACCGGCGAGCAGGACCGCGACCGCACCGACCGGCCACCACCGGCGCAGCAGGCCGAGCACCGGCCGCAGCACACCCGGCTCGGCGGACGGTCCCGGTGTGGGCGGGCGTGTTCCGTCTGTCATCGCCACCACCCCACGCGTCGCCTCAGTCCACTCCGGCCAGCTGTTTGGCCTGGCCGAAGACATCGTCCAACATCTCTGGTGTCAACCGCCCGGTGAAGGTGTTCTGCTGACTGACGTGGTAGCAGCCGAGCAAGTCCGGGGCGTTCGTGCCGGACCAGTGTGCCCCATGACCGAACGCCGGTCGCGGGCTGGGCGGGCGCTGCCCGTACACCGCACGCAGCACCGGCCACCACGCGGCCCAGGCGAACGCGCCCAGCGCGACCACGACCCGCAGCGTGGGCCGGATCAAGGTGACCTCGCGGTGCAGCCAGGGCGCGCAGGTGTCCCGTTCCAGCGGGGTCGGCTTGTTGTCCGGAGGCGCACACCGGACGGCCGCGAAGATCCGCAGGTCGCGCACCGTGAGCCCGTCGTCGGCGGCGACGCTGGTCGGCTGGTTGGCCAGCCCGGCCCGGTGCAGCGCGGCGAACAGCACGTCACCCGAGCGGTCACCGGTGAAGATCCGGCCGGTGCGGTTGCCACCGTGCGCCGCGGGCGCCAACCCGAGAATGGCGATCCGGGCGTCACCGGTGCCGAAGCCCGGCACCGGTCGACCCCAGTACTCCTGGTCGCGGAAGGCGGCCCGGCGGGTGCGGGCGACCTCCTCCCGCCACTGCACCAGCCGCGGGCAGGCGAAGCAGTCGCTCACCGCCGCGTCGAGGTCGGCCAGGTCGGTCGCCCGCGCTGCGCGGGCGACCACCTGTGCCTGGGTACGCGTCTCAGCCAAGCTTGGCCCGGAAGAGTTCCAGGGTGCGGGCCCAGGCGCTGGCAGCGGCGCGCTGGTCGAACGCCTCCGGCCGGTCATCGTTGAAGAAGGCGTGCGAGGTGCCCGGGTAGTCGTAAAGGTGGCAGTCGCCGCCGGCCTCCTCGATGGCCCGCCGGGCGGTCTGCACGCCCTCGGCGGCCGAGGTGCCGTCTTCTTCGGAGCAGTGGATGACAGCCGCCTTGCCGGCGTAGTCGGCCCAGTCGGGACGCATCGACTCCCACGGCAGCACGGGATAGAAACCGGCGGTCGCGACGATCCGCTCGGAGATGGTCGCCGACCAGAGGGCCAGGCTGCCACCAGCGCAGAAGCCCACGGCACCGACCTTACCGGTGACCTCGGGCCGCCCGGCGAGATAGTCGGCCGCTCCGGCGATGTCCTTCGCCGCCTCGTCCATCCGCATCGCCAGCAGGAGCCGCTGCGCCTCGTCCGGCTCGCTGGTCGCCTCACCGTGGTAGAAGTCCGGGGCGAGGGCGACGAAACCGGCCTCGGCGAACCGGTCCGCCACCGACCGGATGTGTGGAACCAGACCCCACCATTCCTGAATGACGATGACGGCGGGGCTGGCCGTGCCGCTGGCGGGTATCGCGAGATACCCCTCGCTCGCGCCCCCGTTGCTGCGGTAGCTCACCATTTCGCCCATGGGCCGTCCTCCTAGCGGTCAGTCATCGTTGGCTGGTCGCCCAGTGGTCCTACGTGCCGGTAGCCTGCCACGCCACGCGGCCCTCGGGAAGACGCCGGAACAGTGGCATTCACCTCCTGTTCGCACCCCGGTGACCCCGGGTACGCCGACGGCGGCGGGGTCTGCTCCCGCCGCCGTCGATGTCCAGCTACCGCTGTGGTCAGACCTTCTTGGTCAGGCAGAGCACGTAGCCCGTCTTGCCCGGCTCGATGCTGGAGAAGATGTAACCCTCCTGGCCCTCCTTGAAGAACTGGGTGCAGGCGGTGTCGGCCTTCGCCTGCGCCTCGCTCTGGCCGTCCACCCGACCGACCACGTTGTACGCCGCGTCGGTGGAGGTGCACGCCACGACCTTGGCGCCGTCGACCTCCTCCTGCTCGGTGCCGGTGACCTCGGGCAGCTCGGCGATACAGTCGCCGGTCTTGGCGTCCGCCGTCGCGTCCTTGTTGAAGAAGTTGCCGATCGCTGAGGCGACACCGAACTTCAGGCCGGCGATGACGACGACGGCGAGGATCGCACCGACGATGCCGAGGACCTTCTTCGCACCGGACTTCTCCGCCTTCGGCTCGGTCGCCTGCGACGTCTCGGCCGCCTGGGTCTCGGCGGCTTGCGGCGTCCCGGTCGCCGGCGTGCCGGCCTCTTGCGGCGTCGCGACGGTCTGGGGCGTCCCGGCCGGCTGCGGCGTCTCGGCGGCTTGGGACGCCTCGGCGGCTTGCGGCGCCTCGGCGGCTACAGGCGTCGCGGCGGCCGGCTCCGGCTCGACCGACCGCTGCTGGGGCACGGCAGGCTGCGGCGCGGCCGCTTGCGGCGTCTCGACGGCCGGCTCAGGGTTTGCGGCGTCGGGCGCGGGGGGCGGTGCGACCTGCTCTGGCACGGGGGTTCCTTCCGAGGGGTTGATGAGCAGACGACACCGTAACGATCATTGATTTCCGGTGCCGTCCCGCTCGCCTCGTCCGTTCAGCCATTTCCCAGCATCACCCACATGATCCAGTTCACACCGTGGTTCAGCTCGTCGGGGTGGGGGTTGGCGTTCCGCTCGACGGCACGCCGGTGGCCGTACCGGTCGGCAGCGGTGGCCCGGTCTGCCCGGCCGTGCCGCTCGGCTCCGGTGGGCTGGTCGGGTCCACCGTGCCGCTCGGGTCCGGGGTGGTTGTCGGTGACAGCGCCGGGAGAGGCGCGCCCGGCGCACGTGGCACGAAGGGCGCCTGCTCCGGACAGTACGGGTACGCCCGCAGCGGCTGTTTCATGTAGGCGTCTTCCAGGCAGTCCGGGTAGCCGAGCCGGATCGGATTGCCGTTCTGGTCGAAGAGCCGGGCGTTCTCCACCAGTCGGCCCTCGCTGTCGTAGACGAAGACGTCCCGGACCCGGTCGTACTGGCTGTCGACAGCGGTCGGGTCGTAACCGTAGTCGCCGTAACGCATCCGGTCCTCGGCCTGGATCAGCGCGGTGAACGCGAAGACCACCAGCACCATGCTGGCGACCCGCACGGCCGAGCGCGGCCAGCGGGTCAGCTGGGCCGAACTACGACCGATCCAGATGGAGCCGAGCACGAAGCCGATCAGCATGATCAGGCCAGCCAGCAGCTCACCGCCGAACCTCGGCAGGAGCCCGAAGTCGCCACCGGTGGTGATCACGGTGACCAGCATCGCCGCCAGGTAGCCGCGCAACACCCACCAGGCCGGGCGCAACAGTCGGAGGAAGTCGCTGGCCGTCTCGTACCCCAGAGGTGGGCCGAGCCGGGTGTCAACGGTGCGCAGCCGGCCGCGGACCCGGGCCATCGCGCTCGCCACCCGCTGGTCGAGGTTGCGCCCGCTGCCCGGTGCCGCGCCGGCCGCGGCGCGCAGCTCGGCGGCGTACGTCTCGGGCTCGCCCAACCGCTCGACCAGGGTGCCCTCGGACTCGGCGGCGACCTCGGTGAGGTGGTCGGCGAGATCCTCGGTCAGCTCGTCGCGTTGGCCGGACGGCAGGTCGGCCAGAGCGGCCCGGACCCGCGTCACGTAGTCGGTGATCTCCTGCTCCGCGACGGTCATGCCGCCAACCCCCGATCGTCGAGCAAGGTGTCCATTGTGGTGGCGAACGAGCGCCAGAGCTTGCCGGAGCGGGTCAGCTGGTCACGCCCCGCCGCGTTGAGTGAGTAGTACTTGCGGTGCGGGCCGGATTCGCTCGGCACGACGTAGGTGGTGAGCAGGCCGGCGGCGAAGAGGCGGCGCAGTGTCCCGTAGACCGAGGCGTCACCGACCTCCTCCAGGCCGGCCTCGCGCAGCCGGCGCAGGATGTCGTAGCCGTAACCGTCCTCCTCCCGGAGCACGGCCAGGACGGCCAGATCAAGCACGCCCTTCAACAACTGTGTGGTGTCCACGCATTGCACAGTAGTGCGCAATGCGCAGTAGCGTCAACGAATTCGCCCCGACACGCCGGCCGGGGCGCGAGGCCCGCGCAATAATGATCGACTCGGTTTTCAGGAAGTGCGGGCCATCCGAGACGCTCGGACACCGCGTTTCAATGAAGGCGAGTCGATCAAGCCGTTAACGCGTGGTCGGCTGGAGGCTCCAGGCGATGCCGTCCAGGATGTCGTGCTCCGAGGCGACCACCGACGGCATCCCGGCCCGCTCCATGATCACGCGAAGCACGAGCGCACCGGCGCCGATCACGTCGGCGCGGCCGGGGTGCATCACCGGGTTCGCCAACCGCTGCGCACGGGTCTGACCCAGCAGCTCCGCGGTCACCCGGGCGACCTCCTCGTACGACACCCGGGCGTGGTGGATGCGCTCCGGGTCGTACTCCCGCAGGCCCTGCGCGAGCGCGACGACAGTGGTGACCGACCCGGCGAGACCGACCAGGGTGGCCGCCTCGCGACCGGGCACCACGGCGAGCGCCCGGTCCACCACCGCGGCGATGTCGGCCTGCGCTGCCGCGACCTGCTCCGGCGTCGGCGGGTCACCGGACAGGTGCCGCTCGGTCATCCGGACGCAGCCGATGTCCACCGAGATCGCCGACCGCACCCCGGCGGCCCGGTCACCGACAACGAACTCGGTGGAACCACCGCCGATGTCGACGACCAGGAACGGCTCCTCGGCATCGGCAGGCAGCCCGCGCACCGCGCCGGTGAACGACAGCCGGGCCTCCTCGTCGCCGCTGACCACCTCGGGCGCGACACCGAGAGTGGCCCGCACCATCTCGGTGAAGTCGGCGGCGTTGGCGGCGTCGCGGGAGGCCGAGGTGGCACACATCCGCACCCGCTGCGCGCCCAGCTTCTCGATGTCCGCGGCGTACGACGCCAACGCCACCCTGGTCCGCTCGATCGCCTCCGGCGCAAGTCGACCGGTGCGGTCCACGCCCTGCCCCAACCGGACGATCTCCATCCGCCGGGTCAGGTCGACCAGCGGTGCCTGCGGCCCGGCCGCAGCGTCGGGCAGGTCGGCGACCAGCAGTCGGATCGAGTTGGTCCCGCAGTCGATGGCCGCCACACGCGTCGTCACGGCAGCAACCTTACGGCAGGACGGGCGGCCACCCGGCGGCTTGGTTGGCTGTGGGCCACGACTCGCCCAGGTCGCCCGACGGGCCCCGCAACAACTCCAGACCGAGCGAGGTCAGGTGGTGTCGGACGGCCCCGCCCTCCCGCTCGCTGGTCACCAGACCGGCGGTCCGCAGCGCACGGGCGTGCTCCGAGGCCGAGGAGAGACTGATCCCGACCGCTCGGGACAACACGGTGGTGGTCAACCCCCCGTCGGTCGCCAGTCGGCGCAGCACCAGCGCCCGGGTGACGCCGAGCAGTCGACCGAGGGCATCGTCGTCGGCGGGAGCCCCGCGCGCGGGCATGACCACCGGGTAGACGAGCAGGATCGGGTAACCCTGCTCGACGAGCACCCGGGGCCGCGGCCCGGCCAACGGTGAGGGCAGCAGGATGATCCCGTGGCCGGTGCCGGGAAGATCGCCGTCCCACCACGTCCGTACCTCCAGCACCGGCTCCCGCCACCGGATCCCCGGGTGCAGACCGGCGAAGAGGCTGGCCAGGCCATGCTGCGCCAGCCGCTGGCTGGCGAATGTCACCTGCTGACGGTACGCGGACACCAGCTCGGCCCAGTGCGGTTCGAGCACCGCGTCGAACCAGGTCCGCACGGCCCCGCCGAACAGGTCCAGCACCTCCGGGTCGGCCGCCGCGAACCGCCGCCGCAGCGGGCTGGCCGACGTGTCCGCGTACGCGAGGGTGACCTCGGCGCGGACCCGCCGCGCCGGGGTGGCCCGGATCGCCTCCAGCCCGGCCTCGACCGACTCCAGGCCGTCGAAGGGAGTGACGAAGTCCGGTAGACGTCCCCTATCGGGCAGCAGATGCCGCAGGACCGCGGTGGCAGCTTGAGCGGCAGCTGTGCCCTCGGCCGCCGCCACCCGCTCGGCCAGGGTCGGCGCCATCGCCGCGACCGTGGGATCGCGCAGCCACTGACCAGCCAGCAGCGCGATCCCGACCGGATGCAGCCGATCGGCGAACCGCACCCGGCACAGGTCGGCCGACCCGAGCCGGAGTCGAAGCATGGCAACAGCCTGCCTGCCTTCGGCCAGGACCGAAAGGGTTGATCCGCGGCTGAACGATCTCCAGTGTGGACCGCGAGGTCGACGGGGGGTGGCCGGCGTGCGGCGAGCACTTGCGGTGTTAACGGGGCTCTGCCTGATGATCGTCGCCGCAGCTTGTGGTGAGCGGGGGCAACCCTCGTCGGCCCCACCAGCCTCACCGTCCGCGTCGAGCGAGCGACCGGCGGCCGGTGACCACCAGCTCACCCTGCGGCACAACGGGCTCGACCGCACCTACCTGCTGCACGCGCCACCGGGGTACGACCCGGGCAGACCCTCCGCGCTGGTCATCGCGCTGCACTTCTATCCCGGCCTTGGATCGTCGATGCGGGAGTTGGCGGGCCTGGAGGCCAGAGCCGACACTGACAACGTGCTGGTCGCCTACCCCGACGGGCGGGGCGGCGGCTTCAACGCGCTGATCTGCTGCGGAAGCGAGGACGACGTCGGCTTCCTCAAGGCCCTCACCGACCATCTGGTGCGGACCTGGCACGCGGACCCGAACCGGGTGTTCCTCACCGGCATCTCGAACGGCGGCGACATGAGCTTCCGGGCGGCGGTGGAGAGCACCGGCACGTTCGCCGCGATCGGGGTGGTCAGCGGTGGATACAGCGGAAACTTGACCACCGCCGACAGTTACGTGCCGAAGAGCCCGGTCTCTGTGATCACCTTCATCGGCGGCCAGGACCGCTACGCCTCGACCTTCCAGGCCGGCGTGCAGACCTGGCAGCAGAGGCTCAACTGCCGGCCGAACCTGAAGGCGTCCGGGGTGCCGGGGGTCACGCACACGGTGGCGGGCTGCGCGGACGGCAGCGAGGTCAGCGTCTACACGATCGCCGACATGGGTCACAGTTGGCCGGGAGCGACATCGGGCCAACTCGCCGCGTCCTCCGCGGGGCTGTCCGCCACCGACCTGATGTGGGAGTTCTTCGCCGCCCACCCCCGCAAAGCCTGACCTACAGGCGCAGCAGCATCCGGGTGTTGCCCAGCGTGTTCGGCTTGACCCGCTCCAGGTCCAGGAACTCCGCGACACCCTCGTCGTACGAGCGCAGCAACTGCTCGTAGACCGGTTGCGGCACCGGAGCGCCGTCGATCTCGCGGAAACCGAACGAGCCGAAGAACCGGGTCTCGAAGGTGAGCACGAAGATCCGCGCCACGCCCAGCTCGCGGGCCGCGTCGATCAGCTCACCGACCAGCCGGTGACCGATGCGCCGGCCCCGACAGGAAGGGTCGACCGCCACCGTGCGGATCTCGGCCAGGTCCTCCCACATGACGTGCAGCGCGCCGCAGCCCACCACCACGTCGTCCTCGGCCCGGACCGCGACCCGGAACTCCTGCACGTCCTCGAAGAGGGTGACGGTGGCCTTGCTCAGCAGCCGCCGGTCGTCGGTGTAGGTGTCGACGAGTCGTCGGATGCCCCGCACGTCCCCGGTGCGGGCCCGCCGTACGGTGATCTGATCCGCGGCCTGCGTGCTCATTCCGCCGCCGGGACGTCCACGCACGGCCCGGCCGACCACCAGGGCTCGACCAGCTCCAACGTCTCGTCGCCGAACGGGTTCACCCCGGGGCCGGCGCCCAACGCGTGACCCAGGTGCACGTGCAGACACTTCACCCGACCCGGCATCCCACCGGCCGAGATGCCGGCGATCTCCGGCACCTCGCCGATCGCCTCCCGGCGGGTGAGGTAGTCCTCGTGCGCCGCACGGTAGTGGGCGGCCAACTCCGGATCCGTCGTCAGCCGGTCCGCCATCTCCTTCATCAGCCCCGCCGACTCCAGTCGGCTGCACGCTGCGGTGGCCCGGGGGCAGGTCAGGTAGTACAGCGTCGGGAACGGGGTGCCGTCAGCGAGGCGGGGGGTCGTCTCCACCACGTCGGGAAGGCCACACGGGCACCGATGGGCCACCGCGCGGGTGCCCCGGGGCGTCCGGCCGAGCTGCGCGGCCACCGCGGCCAGGTCGGCGTCGGTGGCCGGCTCGCGCTGCGGCAGGGGAACGGAATCCGCAGCCGGCTCCGACGGTGGTACGACAGTCACGGTGCCCATCTCTCCTGGTGTGCTGGTCGGTGGATCACTGGCCCGGCTGCTGGCTGTCCGCCGCCCGCACGCTCGACCAGAGCGTGTCGTACCAGGTCACCGGCCCGGCCGGCGGGGCCGAACCGGCCGACTTCCCGGCGTCCCGGGCCGCGCCCTCCGGGTCGTGCAGGACCACCATTATCTTCTCGCCCGGCTCGCCCATGAAGAACCGCTCCCGAGCCTGCGTCTTGATGTACTCGTCGTCTTTCCAGTTGGCCGCCTCGGCGGCGAGCTTGGCGATCTCGCGCTCCTGCACCGCCTGGGCCGCCTCCATCCGCTCGATGTCGGCCTGCTGGTCCAGGTAGACCCGGACCGGATAGGTGTAGGCCAGAGCGAGCGCGATCAGAACCGCGAACAGCACTGTGGCCCGGCCGGTGAAGCGACGGGGGTGGGGTGCGGCGAGCCGCTTCACCGAACCAGCGGCAGCGGTACGCCGAGCGGCGGCGGGACGATTCGCGGAGCGCACCCCTTCGGCGCCACGGGCAGCACCCGGCGCGCGACCGGCGGCGCGCGGCTCGGCGCGTACGCCGGCCTCCCGGACCGATCCCCGCGTGGCACGCCCACCGCCCGGCCGACCGGACTGACCCGGCCGGCGGGCGGGACGCTGACCACCCGGTGTGCGGCGCTGCTGCATCGTCACACCCCTCCCCCGAGGCTTCGTGCGTCTCAGGCCGAACGGTAGCGCGGGAACGCGCCAGCGCCGGCGTAGCGCGCCGCGTCGGCCAGCTCCTCCTCGATCCGGAGCAGCTGGTTGTACTTGGCGACACGGTCCGAGCGGGCCGGGGCGCCGGTCTTGATCTGGCCGCAGCCGGTGGCCACCGCCAGGTCGGCGATGGTGGTGTCCTCGGTCTCGCCGGAGCGGTGGCTCATCATGCACTTGAAGCCGGCCCGGTGGGCCAGGTCCACCGCGTCCAGGGTCTCGGTCAGCGAGCCGATCTGGTTGACCTTGACGAGGACGGCGTTCGCGGATTTCTCCGCGATGCCCCGGGCGATGCGCTGCGGGTTGGTGACGAACAGGTCGTCACCGACGATCTGCACCCGGTCGCCGATCGAAGCGGTCAGCGTCTGCCAGCCGCTCCAGTCGTCCTCGGCCAGCGGGTCCTCGATCGACACGATCGGGTACTCGTCGGCCAGCTTGGTGTAATAGGTGCTCATGTCCTCGGCGGACTTCGCGGCACCCTCGAAGGTGTAGGTGCCGTTGTCGAAGAATTCCGTGGCCGCCACGTCGAGCGCGAACACGATGTCGGTGCCGAGCCGGTAGCCGGCCTTCTCGACCGCCTCGGCGATCAGGTCCAGAGCCGCCGCGTTGGTCGGCAGGTTCGGCGCGAAGCCACCCTCGTCACCGAGGCCCGTCGACAGGCCCTTCTTCTTCAGCACCGACTTCAGCGCGTGGTAGACCTCCGCGCCCGAGCGCAGCGCCTCCCGGAAGGTGGGCGCGCCGATCGGCGCGATCATGAATTCCTGGATGTCGACGTTCGAGTCGGCGTGCGCGCCACCGTTGAGGATGTTCATCATCGGCACCGGCAGGAGGTGCGCGTTCGGGCCGCCCAGGTAGCGGAAGAGGCTCAGCTCGGCGCTGCCGGCAGCGGCCTTCGCCACCGCCAGGGAGACCCCGAGGATGGCGTTCGCGCCCAGCTCCGACTTGCTGTCGGTGCCGTCGATGTCGAGCATCTTCTGGTCGATGAGCCGCTGCTCGCTGGCCTCGTACCCGATGATCTGGTCGACGATCTTGTCTTCGACGTTGGAGACCGCCTTCTCCACGCCCTTGCCCTGGTAGCGGTCGGCGTCACCGTCGCGCAGCTCGATCGCCTCGAACGCGCCGGTGGAGGCGCCGGAGGGCACCGCGGCGCGAGCCACCGTGCCGTCGTCCAGGCCGACCTCGACCTCGACCGTGGGGTTGCCCCGCGAGTCGAGAATCTCCCGGGCGACGATTCCCTCGATGGTTGCCACTGAGTCGCTCCTCGTTGTTGTGATCCGGTCCGTGGGTGGGCCGCGACGGTGCGGCTGAGGCAGGTGTTGAACGCAGCGTATCGGGCCACGGGAAACGGCACGGCGTCGCCCGCGCACCCGAGTCGCCCCGCACTGACGGACATTCCCGGATTTCCGGGCGTCAACCGGCAACGGGTTTGCGCTGCGCGGACCGAATCCACCAGGCTGGTCGCCATGCCCGCCGCCTCGACCACCCTCCGCATGCTCGCCGTGTCGGTCATCGCGTCGCTCACGGTCACCGGCTGTCAGACATTCGAGGACGCCGGAGTCGCCATGGGCCGCTCGGAACTCGTCAACGACCTCGCCGCCCGGCTCGATCGGGCACTGGAGTTGACCTACTCGGCCGACTACCAGTTGCCCGGTGGCCAACGCGCCGCCATCGTGCAGGCGCAGGACCCGGCACGATCCACGTACACCTATCCGGGAGGGCAGCTCACCGTCACCCCGGAGGCCATCACCCGGTGCACGACGACCGGCGCCCGCCCGCAGTGCACGCTGGTCACCCCGCCCACCCCCGGCAGCAAGCCCACGGTGACGTTGTTCGGCGAGGCCAACCAGCAGGGCCTCGTCACGCCGCCGGTGGTGGTCGGGCTGCTCACCGCCGCCGCGCTCGACCCACAGGCGGTCATCAAGCAGAGTGACACCACAGTCGCCGGGCACCACGCCGCCTGCGTCGCGGTGCAGAGCTCGTCGTCCGGCGACTTCACCGCCTGCGTGACCACCGAGGGCGTGCTCGGCAGCTTCACCGGACCGGTCGACGGCAAGCCGATGGAGCTGGCGATGAGCAACTACTCCGCAGCCGTCGACGAGGGCGCGTTCGAACCACCCACCGGCGCCGATGTCGTCGACCGCCGCCCCGGCGGCTCGTGACCGATCCACCGGTCGGGCCCGCGACAGTCGCGCCGACCGGCGGGTTCCTGCCCGGAGCCGATCCGAGCCGGCCTCCCGGCCCCGGCGACCTGGCCCTGCCCGTGACCGGCGCGAAGCTGCTGACCGGCGTCGACGGCCACCCACTGCGGGTCGCCGACCTGCCCGCCGACACCGACTGGGTGCCGCTGGGCACGTTCGACGGAGTGCCCGCCTGGGGCACTGACCTGACCACCACCACCGCCACCGACCTTCCCGGCAGGGCGCGCGGCTGGGCGTCACTCGCCGCCGAGGTGCCGGAGCCGCTCGCCACGCTCGCCGGCCGGGCGCTGGCGGTGCTGACCTGGCGGCGTACCCACCGGTGGTGCGGCGCCTGCCGAGCGGAGCTGACCGACCGACCCGGCGAGACCGCCCGACAGTGCCCCGACTGCGGCCTGTACGTGCCGATGCAGCTCTCCGCCGCCGTACTGGTGGCGATCACCCGGCCCGGGCCGCCCGGGCACGCTGACGAGCTGCTGCTGGTCCGGCACGCGACCGGCCCGCCCGGCCTGTGGGCGCTGGTGGCCGGCTTCGTCGAGGCCGGCGAGACACTTGAGGCGGCGGTGCGCCGGGAGGTCGGTGAGGAGGTCGGGTTGCCCGTCGACCGGCTGGCCTACTTCGGCAGCCAACCGTGGGCGATCTCCAGCCCGGGGGTGCTGCTCGCCGGCTTCACCGCCCGTGCCGCCGAACCGCAGGCCGAACCGGTGGTCGACGGGCGGGAGCTGACCGGGGCTCAGTGGTTCGGCCTGGATGCGCTGCCGGCGCAACTGCCGCCCGCGTACTCCATCTCGCGCTGGTTGATCGACGCGACGGTGACCGCCGGGCGGCGCTGAAACCCGCGCGGCCCGGCGTTTCTTCTCAGAGACCGAGCAGGGTGCGCAGGTGGCGTGGGGGCGGGCAGTCGTGGGCGAGCATCGCGTCGTGCCAGTCGCGGACCGACACCCCGTCCGGGCGGGCGGCGGCGATCTCGGCCACCTCGCTGTACCCGACGAAGTAGGTGGAGAGCTGGGTGGAGGTCAATTGGGCGCGCCGCCACTTGCCGGCCGCCTCCCCCTCCTCCTGGAAGCCACGCCCGGTCATCAACGCCATCGCCTCGGCCTCGGGCAGGTCCTCGGCGTGCACCAACTGGTCGAGCAACGCGTTGATGGTCATCCGCAGTTGCATCTTGAGCTGCTGCAACCGCACCGGCAGACCGCCAAAGCCGAGCCCTGTCATCATCTCCTCGGCGTAGACCGCCCAGCCCTCGATGAACGGGCCGGACTCGGCCAGCGCGCGAACCCGGGTGCCACCGACGTAGCGGCGGGCGTGGGCGAGCTGGAGGAAGTGCCCCGGCATCGCCTCGTGCACCGTCAGGTTGCGGATCATGTGGTCGTTGTATTCGCGGTAGAACGACTCGACCCGCTGCGCGGGCCAGTCCGACGGGGTGGGCGCGATGCAGTAGAAGGTCGGCACGACGGCGGTCTCCAGCGGGCCGGGCGCGTCGCAGTACGCCACCGCGACCCCCCTGGCGAACTCCGGCATCTCCTGGATGACGCACCGGTCGTCGACCACTGTGACCAGGTCGTGTGCGCGGACGAAGTCGGTCGCCTCGTCCAGGGTCACCCCGGCCAGCTCGACGATCGTCGCGTCGTTCGGGTGCTCGGCGGCGAGCAGGTCCAACGCCCGACGTACCGTCGCGTCGTCGGCCGGTCCGCCGACCAGTTCGACGGCCGCCTCGCGGATCTCCGCGGTGACCCGGTCCAGGTTGGCCCACGCGCGACGCTGGATCTCGGCGGCGCCCAGCTCGGTGTCGAGGGTGTGCCAGAGCCGGGCCTCCCAGCGACGCCGGCCCAGCCGTGGGTCTCGGCCGGGGCCGGCATCGGCGGCCAGGCCGACGCGCAGCCAGGCGACGAACTCGTCCAGCGCGGCGATCGCGGCGGTGGCCGCCGGCTCGACCCGGTCGAGGTGGCTCGGCGCCTGGGCGAGCAGCGCCGGCAGTTCGTCGCGGATCAGGGCGGCCGTGCCGGTGAACTGCCCGACCGCCGTCTCCGCGTGGATCCGCGGCATGTCGCGCAGCGTCGCGCGGGCGGTGGCGAGGGCGTCCGGTACGGCGGCGAGCCGGCCGGCAAGGTGGGTCAGCCGCACGTCAGCGGGGGCGTACGGGTGGGCCAGCAGCGGGTGCAGCAGCGGGCCGGGGTTGTGCCGCAGCGGATCCCACTCGTGCGAGCGGATCTCGGTCAGCTCGAACAGCTCCCGGTCCACGAATGAGGTGAGCAGGGCGTGGTCGACCTGTTCGTCGACGTCGAGCGAGTCTGGGTCCAGTTCGGACAGTGCGTTGGCCGCATCGGAGAGCATCGCCCGGTCGGCGGCCAACCCGTCGGCGGACAGATCCGGCAGCCGGTCGTCGAAGCGGTGGTCACCCGCGGCGGTGGCAACCCCCGGCCGCGACTCCAGTAACGCCTCGACAACCCGCTCAGCCAGCACCCCGAACGCTTCCACCGCACCACCCTACCGACCGGACCACCCTCCGCCACCTGTTACGTCGATCATGAAGTTATTGCCGTGAACCTCGGCGTGTCGTGGCAACAACTTCACGATCAACGCGGGTCAGAGGGCTCGGGGGTGGGGGTTTCGGCTGGTGGGCTTTCGGCGGTTCGGATGGCCTCTGCGTAGGCCAGGGTGGCGCGGCGGAGGGCCGCTTCCGGATCGATGCCCGCCTCTCGGGCGGCGGCGACCGTGGCCAGCAGGCTTGCGCCCAACCTTGCTTCGGCGTCCACCTGGGTGTCTGCCAACGGCGGTGGGACCTCGATGCCCCTGCGGGCGGCGCGCTTCAGGATCTGGGCGGCCAGGGCCAACGCGGGCTGACTCAGGGCCACGCCGTCCAACACCGAGTGCCGCGCCTTCTCCGCGCGCTTGATCCGCTCCCAGTTCTCGGTGATCTCCTCCAGGGTGCCCGCCTCGGCACCGGCGAAGACGTGCGGATTACGCCGGATCATCTTGTCGACCAGGCCACCGGCCACGTCGTCGATGGTCCACCGCTCGTCCTCGGGCAACTCCTCGGCGAGCCGTGCGTGCAGCACCACCTGCAACAACACGTCGCCCAACTCCTCGCGCAGCGCGTCGGTGTCGTCGACGCTGATCGCGTCGTACGCCTCGTAGCTCTCCTCCAGCAGGTAACCGGCGAGGCTGCGGTGCGTCTGCGCCCGCTTCCACGGGTCACCACCCGGAGAGGCCAGTCGATCCAGCACGGCCACCGCGTCGAGCAGCCGGGCACCCGGCGGATCCCACGAGCCGTACATCAACTCCATCTCGGCCAACCCCGGCTGCCGGGCCAGCCGCAGACCCAACTCCCGGGCCAACGCCTCGTCACCCGCCGGACCGGCCAGCCACACCACAGTGCCGTGCGTCGCCACCGCGTCCAGCAATGGCTGCGTCGCCGGGCCGTCCACCACTGTGACCTCGGCGCCCGCCTGGCGAACGGCCGTGGTCAACTCGCTGTCCGCGCCGGCCAACACCGGGTGCTGGCGTACGACGTCCCAGGCCGCAGCCGTCAGCAGGCCAGCGGGCAACCGGGGTGAGGTGACCAGGAGGACGATCCGTGCCGTCATGCTCAGCTGGCCGTGCCCTCGGCCTCCGGCGCCCCGGTCGGCCCCTCCGGGGTGGAAATGTCGGTGACCGCGTCGGAGCCCGGCTCACCCAACGGCACGCTCACCGCGGGTGCGTCACCGGCGAAGCTGAGCAGCGGGAACTCGAGCGGACGGTACCGGGGGCTGACAGTGACGTCGTAACGACCGGCCGCCTCGGCCAGGATCCTCTTGGTCGCCAGCGCGCCGCGCAGCTGCTCGCCGTCGAGCTGCTGAGCGGCGGCCTCATCGGTCACCTCAGCAGGGATCTTGCCGGCCGCACGACCGGCGGCGATCACGTCGGCGATCTCCTCCTTGGTCGGCTCGACCGACTCGGCCGGCAACCCGGACAGGCAGGTGAAGAGCTTCGCCACCTCCCGCACGTGCCCGGTCTCCGGGTCGAGACCGAGCTGCTGGGCGGCCTGGTCGGCCGCCACCTGGCCGCGCGGCTGGTAGTTCTTCTCGGCGGAGAGCTTCTCGCACACCTTGGTCAGCACCATGGTCCGAACCACGTCGGCCACCTTGGGCAGGGTCGGTTGCGACGCCCCGGGCTGCCCACTGGCGGACGACTCCGGCGCCGGGTTCTTCGTCCGCAGGTCCTTCATCGCGGTGGAAACCTGAACGTCGGTGATGCGCTGGTCACCGATGTAAGCGGCGATACCAGGCTCAGCACGGCAACCGGAGAGGGCGACGAGGCCGAGCGCCACAGTGGCGACGGCGGCAAGACGGCGAGCACGCATAGCCGTCACTCTCTCACGCCGTCACCCCGGGTTGTGACACCCCCCACCTTCGCCCACCCCACGACCAGGGACGGCGTCGACGCGCTGACCGCCCCTGGTCGAAAGCCCGCCGCCGGCTCAGGCGCTCGCGGCGACGGCGAGTGGGGCGGGAGCACCGAGCACATCGGAGAGCAGTTGCGCGCACCACTGGAGCAGCGCCTGGTCACGCAGCGGCTCGCCACCGATCCGACGGGTGGTCGGTCGGGGCACGCTGACCTGGTCGGTGGCCTGCTTGTAGACGGCATCCGGGTGGTAGCGCTTGAGCCGCAACTGCTTCGAGTCCGGTAGGGGCAGCGGGCCGAACCGTACGTGCTTGCCCTGCATGGACACGTCGGTCAGGCCGTAGCGGCGGGCCAGCAGACGGAACCGGGCCACCTCCACGAGGTTCTGCACCGGGGCCGGTGGCTCGCCGTACCGGTCGGTCATCTCGGCGATCACCTCGCCCAGCCGCTCCTCGTCGCGCGCCTCGGCGAGCTTGCGGTACATCTCCAGGCGCAGCCGCTCCACGCTCACATAGTCGTGTGGCAGGTGCGCGTCGACCGGCAGGTCGATCTTGACGTCGGTCTCCTCCTCCGGCCGCTCACCCTTGAACGCGGAGACCGCCTCGCCGACCATCCGCACGTACAGGTCGAAGCCGACGCCCTCGATGTGCCCGGACTGCTCGCCACCGAGCAGGTTGCCGGCGCCCCGGATCTCCAGGTCCTTCATCGCCACGTACATGCCGGCGCCCAACTCGGTGTGCTGGGCGATGGTCGCCAACCGCTCGTGGGCGTGCTCGGTGAGCGGCTTCTCCGGCGGGTAGAGGAAGTAGGCGTACGCCCGCTCCCGGCCCCGGCCGACCCGGCCCCTGATCTGGTGCAGCTGGGCCAGGCCGAGCAGGTCGGCCCGCTCCACGATCAGCGTGTTGGCGTTCGGGATGTCGATGCCCGACTCCACGATCGTGGTGCAGACCAGGACGTCGAACTCCTTCTCCCAGAAGCCGACCATGACCTTCTCCAGGGCGTCCTCGCCCATCTGGCCGTGTGCCACCGCGACCCGCGCCTCGGGCACCAGCTCCCGCAGCCGCCGTGCCGCCCGGTCGATCGACTCGACCCGGTTGTGCAGGTAGAAGACCTGCCCGTCGCGGAGCAGCTCACGGTGGATCGACGCGGCCACCTGCCGGTCGTCCTGCGCGCCGACGAAGGTGAGCACCGGGTGCCGCTCCTCCGGCGGGGTGGCGATGGTGGACATCTCCCGGATGCCCGTGATCGCCATCTCCAGGGTGCGCGGAATCGGGGTGGCCGACATGCTGAGCACGTCGACCGACGCGCGCAGCGTCTTCAGGTGCTCCTTGTGCTCGACACCGAAGCGTTGCTCCTCGTCGACGATCACCAGACCCAGCTGCTTGAAGCGGGTCGCCGTCTGCAACAGCCGGTGCGTACCGATGACGATGTCGACGGTGCCGTCGGCGACCATCTCCATCGTGCGCTCGGTCTCCTTCGCCGTCTGGAACCGGGACAGCTGCCGGATCTGGACCGGGAACTGGCTCATCCGCTCGGCGAACGTGTTGTAGTGCTGCTGAACCAGCAGTGTGGTCGGCACCAGCACCGCCACCTGCTTGCCGTCCTGCACCGCCTTGAACGCCGCCCGGACCGCGATCTCGGTCTTGCCGTAGCCGACATCACCGCAGATCAGCCGGTCCATCGGGACGGTCTGCTCCATGTCCCGCTTGACCTCGTCGATCGCGGCGAGCTGGTCCGGCGTCTCCTGCCAGGGGAAGGCGTCCTCCAGCTCCCGCTGCCACGGGGTGTCCGGACCGAACGAGTGCCCCTTGGACGCCTTACGCGCGGCGTAGAGCTGGATGAGCTGCGCGGCGATCTCCCGGACCGCCTTGCGGGCCCGGGCCTTGGACTTCTGCCAGTCCGAGCCGCCCATCTTGTGCAGGGTCGGCTGCTCGCCGCCCACGTAGCGGGAGAGCTGGTCGAGCTGATCGGTCGGGACGAACAACCGGTCGCCGGGCTGGCCCCGCTTGCTGGCCGCGTACTCGATGGCGAGGTATTCCCGGCTGGCGCCGTTGACGGTGCGCTGCACCAGCTCGACGTAGCGGCCGATGCCGTGCTGCTCGTGCACCACGTGGTCGCCGGTCTTCAACTCCAGCGGGTCGATGGTGTTGCGCCGCCGGCTCGGCATCTTGCGCATGTCCCGCGTCGAGGTGCCCCGACCGCCGGTCACGTCATTGCCGGTGAGCAGCACGAAGCGGGACGCCTCGTCGACGAACCCGCTGCTCAGCGCACCACAGGTGACCACCAGCTCGCCGGGGACGGGAGCGGTCGGCACCTCTTCGGTCAACCGGGCACCCAGGCCGGCGTCGCGCAGCACCTCCACCGCCCGCTGGGCGGGACCGTGCCCCTCGAAGACCAGCGCGATCGACCAACCCTCGCCGGCCCAGCGCTTGAGGTCCTCCACCACCCGCGAGGTCTCGCCGTGATAGAGCGGCGCCGGTTGGGCGGCGAGGGTCACCGCGATGGCGTCGTCCGGGGTGACGGCAGCCTCCTCGGGCGCGTCCTCCCAGGGCTGCCGCGTCTCGGCGGTCTCCCCCTCCACCAATCCGAACGGGGACAGCGTCCACCACGGCTGGCCGAGCTTGCCCGCGGCCGCGCGTACCTCGCCGAGGGTGCGGAAGGCGGCGGCGCCGACGTCCACCGGGGCTTGGCCGCCGACCGCGGCGGCGGCCCAGCTGGCCTGCAGGAACTCCTCCGATGTACGCACCAGGTCGTGCGCCCGCGTGCGGATCCGCTCCGGGTCGCAGAGCAGGACGTGGGTGCCGGCCGGCATGGCGTCCAGCAGCAGCTCCAGCGAGTCGGGGCCGACCAGCACCGGGGCCAGCGACTCCATCCCCTCCACCGGAATGCCCTCGGCCAGCTTGTCGAGGATCTCGGCCAGCTCGGGGTGCTGCTCGGCGAGCGCGGCGGCCCGGTCGCGGACGGCCGGGGTGAGCAGCAGCTCGCGGCAGGGCGGTGCCCAGAGCAGCGGTACCTGCTCGATGGTCCGCTGGTCGGCGACGGCGAAGGTGCGGATCTCCTCCACCTCGTCGCCCCAGAACTCGACCCGGGACGGGTGCTCGTCGGTGGGCGGGAAGACATCGAGGATGCCGCCGCGCACCGCGAACTCGCCGCGCTTGGTGACCAGGTCGACCCGGGCGTACGCCATGTCGATCAGCCGGCGGGCGACCTCTTCCAGGTCCGCCTCCTCGCCGGCGGCGAGCTGCACCGGCTCCAGATCGCCGAGCCCCTTCAGCTGCGGCTGGAGCAGCGAGCGGACCGGGGCCACGACCACTCGCAGTGGCCCGGTGCCGCCGTGCGCGTCGGTCGCCTCCGGGTGCGCCAGCCGGCGCAGCACTGCCAGCCGCCGGCCGACCGTGTCGGAGCGGGGGGACAGCCGCTCGTGCGGCAGCGTCTCCCAGGACGGGAAGACGACCACCTGCTCGGCCGGCAGCAACCCGCCCAGCGCGGCGGCCAGGTCGTCGGCCTCCCGGGTGGTGGCGGTCACCGCCAGCACCGGTCGCCCGGCACCGTCGTTGTCCGCGGCGACCGCCGCGACGGCGAACGGGCGCAGTGCCGCCGGAGCGGTGATGTCGAGGCCGTCGACCTGGGCGGCACCGGAGCGCGCCAGGTCACGCGCCCGGGCCAGCCCGGGGTCGGCCAGGGCGGCGGTGAACAGACCGGTGAGCAAGGGAAATCCTTCCCGGGGAGTCGACGCACACGACGGCGGCCCCTCGTCCAGCCGGACGGGGGGGGCGCGACAACAAGCCTAGCTCCGTCGACCGACAGCCACCCCCTTCCGCCGAGGTCCGACGCCACTACGGCGCGTCGCCGCGCGCCCCGCGCCCCGCGCCCCGCGCCCCGCGCCCCGCGCCCCGCGCCCCGCGCCCCGCGCCCCGCGCCCCGCGCCAAGATCGTGCTCGAACCAGGATGTAGTGGCATCAGCGACGCGCCGAGACCACTACATCCTGGATATTGCGCGATCTTGGCCCGAGCCGGGCTTCTTCGCGACAAGATCCGCTCAACTTCGGGGAACTTGCGGGGTCGCAGCGCACCGAGGCAGCACTTTCCCTGCAATTGAGCGAATCCTCACGGACCCGGCCGGACCGGCCTGGCCTGGCCTTCACGGACCTGGCCGGACCGGCTCGCGGATCCCGCCCCGCCGGAGACCCGGCCCCGGGGATCCCGCCGGGCCGCGCACCCGGCGGCCTGCCGTTGTGTCTCGCGGATCTTGACGGTCGCCGGATGGCGTGGTCGGGTTTCGGGATGGGTGAGCAGTGGCGGGCACAGTTCGACGCGGAGGTGAGCTTCGCCAACGGCGGCGGGCTGCGTACCGAGGGGTTCCGGCTGGACATTCCCGGTCCGGAGATCACCGACGACGACCTGGCGGCGTTGTTCGTCCGGCACCTCGGGCTGCTGATGGTCGCCGACGTCCGGATCAGCGCCAAGACGATCATCGAGGAGCCGCACAAGGGCGGCCGGGGTGTCGCGGTCGACGGATCCGGAGCCGAACGCCGACTGGTCGAGCTGAGCCACGTGATCCGGGACGGGATGACCACCCTGCCGGGCTGGCCGGGCCCCCGGATCACCGACTGGCTGACCTTCGCGGCATCCCGCGAGCGGTACGCCCCGGGCACCGAGTTCCACGTGGCCCGGATCGAGATGATTGCCAACACCGGCACGTACCTTGACACTCCCGCCCACCGTTGGGCCGGCCGGGACGACCTGACCGCTGTGTCGCTGGACCGTCTCGCCGACCTGCCGGGGGTGGTGGTCCGGGTGCCGGCCGGCATCCGCGCGGTGGACCGGCTGATGCTGGCCCCGTACGAGGTGAGCGGCCGGGCGGTGTTGCTGCACACCGGCTGGGACGCGCACTTCGGCACCGAACGGTACGGCGCTCCCCAAGCGCCGTACCTGACCGGCGACGCCGCCCAGGCGCTTGTCGACGCGGGGGCGGCCCTGGTCGGCATCGACTCGATCAACATCGACGACATGAGCCCGACGGCCGCCGGCGTACGCCCCGCGCACAGCGCGCTGCTCGCCGCCGGCATCCCGATCGTGGAGCACCTGACCGGCCTGGACGCGTTGCCGCCCACCGGGTTCCGGTTCAGCGCGGCCCCGCCGATGGTGGCCGGCATGGGCACCTTCCCGGTCCGCGCCTTCGCCGTCGTCAACCCCTGACACCGCGCGCGACGCCTGACACCGCCCGCCACCCCTACCGCCACCCGCGACGCCTGCCGCACGGCCAGCGGCGGTCGCCACCGGGCCGCCGGGGCGACGAGGTGGTTCCACCCTGCGGTCCACAAAACGGACCATAGGCTAACAACGTGGACAAGGAACCGCACCGCACAGCTCGCGACTGGGCGCCGCGCAGCATCGGCCTGCTCCTCGGCACCCTCGTACTGGCCACGGCGTTCATCGCGGCCTACGTCGGCGCGTTGCACCAGCCCACACCCCGCGACCTGCCGATCGGCGTCGTCTCCGGCGACCAACGCGCCCAGGCGACGCTCGAGGCCGTGCGCGGCCAGACCACCATCCTCAAACCCATCGGGTACGACGACCCGTCCGCCGCCGAGCACGCACTGCTCAGCCGCGCGGTGTACGCCGTACTCAGCACCGGACCCGACAACGGCCTGCTCCTCACCGTGGCGAGCGCCTCCGGCCCCTCCGCCACCAGCGCGATCAAGGAGGTCCTCGGCACCGCCACCACCCGCACCGGCACCCCGCTCCAGATCGTCGACAAGGTGCCGGTCACCCCGACCGACCCGCGCGGGGTGGTGCCCTTCTACCTGAACGTCGGGTACGTCCTCGGCGGCTATCTCGCCTCGACGGTGCTCGGGATATCCGCCGGCACCACCCCCCGTACGGCGCGACGAGCCGGACTGCGCATCGCCGCCCTGGCGGTCTACAGCGTGCTGCTCGGCATCGCCGGCGCGGTGGTGGTCGGACCTGTTCTGGACATCTGGCACGGCGACGTACCGACGATCGCCGCCATCGGCGCGCTGGCCGTCTTCGCCGCCGCCATGTTCGCCAGCGCCATTCAGGGCTGGCTCGGCGTCGCGGGCACCGCGCTGGTCATCCTGCTGTTGGTGGTGCTCGGCAACCCGGGCTCCGGTGGCATCTACGCGCCCGAGTTCCTGCCCGGGGTGCTGCGCGGCATGCACCGCTGGAACATCCCCGGGCTCGCCAACGACCTGACCAAGGCCGCTGTGTACTTCGACTGGCGGTCGGCCGGCTGGCCGGCTTCCGCCCTCGGGATCTGGGCGGTGCTCGGAGGGCTCGGACTCGTCAGCGCGAGCCTGGTCCGGGGCCGCCGCGCCGTCCCCTCCGGCCCTGCAACGACCCGCTCGGGCCCCTCGCCGGACCGCGACGGTGGTTGAGATCACCCCGGAAAACACCCTTCCCAGGGCAGTGGATCACCAGGGGGCCCTCCAGACATCCGCCGCGCGCGGATACCATCCAGTAAGTCGGACAGCGCTGTCCTTCGTATCCACGTAAGGGAGCGCATCGTGACCGACCAGCACGACCACGACGGCCCGGACGCCGCACTGCGCGCCGACATTCGCCGACTCGGCACCCTGCTCGGCCAGACCCTGGCCCGCCAGGAGGGTCGCCCGCTGCTCGACCTCGTCGAGGAGATCCGCGCCCAGGTCCGCTCCGACGCCCCGGCGGCCGCTCAGCGCCTCGGCGGGCTCGACGTGACCACCGGCACCAAGTTGGCTCGCGCCTTCTCCACCTACTTCCACCTGGCCAACATCACCGAGCAGGTGCACCGGGCACGGGACCTGCGCCGCCGCCGCGCGGTGCAGGGCGGTTGGCTGGACCAGGCCGCCAAGATGATCGCCGAGCGCGGGGTGCCGGCCGAGGAGATCGCGAACGCGGCTCGCCGGCTGGCGGTGCGACCGGTCTTCACCGCGCACCCGACCGAGGCGGCTCGTCGCTCGATCCTGTCCAAGTTGCGGGCGATCGCCGACGAGTTGGACACCGAGACCGCCAACGCGATCCTCTACGGCGCCAGCGACGAGGGCCCGGCCAACCGCCGGCTGGCCGAGTTGTTGGACCTGATGTGGCAGACCGACGAGCTGCGGCTCGACCGGCCGGACCCGACCGACGAGGCCCGCAACGCCATCTACTACCTGCGCGACCTGTACGCCGAGGCCGCCCCGCAGGTGCTCGACGACCTGGCCGACACGTTGCGCACGCTCGGTGTGGAGACCTCACCGACGGCCCGGCCGCTGAGCTTCGGCACCTGGATCGGCGGCGACCGCGACGGCAACCCGTTCGTCACCCCGGCGGTCACCCGCGAGGTGCTGACCATTCAGCACGAGCACGGCATCGCGGCCACCGAGAAGGCGATGGACCACCTGATCAACGAGGTCTCGGTGTCCCGCCGACTGCGCGGGGTCTCCCTGGACCTCTCCGCCAGCCTCGCCGCCGACCTGGACGCGCTGCCCGAGGTGGCACAGCGCTTCCGCCGGGTCAACGCGGAGGAGCCGTACCGGCTCAAGGCACGCTGCGTGAAGGCGAAGCTCGCCAACACCCGGCTGAGGTTGCGCCAGGGCACCGCACACGTACCGGGCCGGGACTACCGGGGCTCCGCCGAGCTGATCGCCGACCTGGACCTGCTGCGCGCCTCGCTGGCCCGCAACTCCGGGCAGCTCACCGCGGTCGGCCGGCTGGCCTCCACCATCCGTACGGTCTCCGCGTTCGGCCTGCACCTGGCGACCATGGACGTCCGGGAACACGCCGAGGCGCACCACGCGGTGCTCGCGCAGCTCTACGAGGCGGTCGGCGAGGTCTCCGACTACCCGGCGCTGACCCGGCTGGAACGCACCAAGCTGCTCGCCGACGAGCTGACCGGTCGCCGCCCGTTGTCGACACTGGACACGTCGCTGTCCGAGCCGGCCCGCAAGACGTTCGACGTGTTCAGCACCATCCGGGAGGCACAGGACCGGTTCGGCACCGAGGTGATCGAGTCGTACATCATCTCGATGACCCTGGGTGTCGACGACGTGCTGGCCGCGGTGGTGCTGGCCCGCGAGGCCGGCCTGGTGGACGTGCACAGCGGGCGGGCCCGGGTCGGGTTCGTGCCGCTCCTGGAGACCCCGGCCGAGCTGAACTCCGGCGGCGAACTCCTCGACGAGTTGCTGTCGCTGCCCGCGTACCGGGCGCTGGTGAGCGCCCGGGGTGACGTGCAGGAGGTCATGCTCGGCTACTCCGACTCGAACAAGGAAGCCGGCATCACCACCAGCCAGTGGTCGATCCACCGGGCTCAGCGCGCGCTGCGCGACGTGGCCGCCCGGCACGGTGTGCACCTGCGGCTCTTCCACGGCCGGGGCGGCACTGTCGGGCGCGGCGGCGGGCCGACGCACGAGGCGATCCTGGCGCAGCCGTACGGCACCATGGACGGCGCCATCAAGGTGACCGAGCAGGGCGAGGTGATCTCCGACAAGTACACCCTGCCCTCGCTGGCCCGGGAGAACCTGGAGCTCACCCTTGCCGCTGTGCTCCAGGCGACCCTGCTGCACACCGCACCCCGGCAGCCCGCTGAGATGTTGGAGCGCTGGGACGCGACGATGGACGTGGTCTCCGAGTCGGCGTTCCGGTCCTACCGGTCGCTCGTCGAGGACCCGGACCTGCCCGCGTACTTCTGGGCGTCCACCCCGACCGAGCTGCTCGGCGCGCTGAACATCGGCTCCCGGCCGGCGAAGCGCCCGAACACCGGTGCCGGGCTGTCCGGGTTGCGGGCCATCCCGTGGGTGTTCGGCTGGACGCAGACCCGGCAGATCGTGCCGGGCTGGTTCGGCGTCGGCTCCGGGCTGGCCGCCGCCCGCGAGGCAGGTCTGGCGGACGTGCTGGCCGAGATGCACCGCAACTGGCACTTCTTCCGCACGTTCCTGTCGAACGTCGAGATGATGTTGACCAAGACCGACCTGAGCATCGCCCGCCGGTACGTCGAGACGCTGGTGCCGAAGAAGCTGCACCCGATCTTCGAGCAGATCGAGCAGGAGTACGAGCTGACCAAGCGGGAGGTGCTGGCGGTGACCGCCTCACCGGCCCTGTTGGAGAACTCGCCGGTGCTCCAGCGCACCCTGGCCGTCCGCGACACCTACCTGGAGCCGCTGCACCATCTCCAGGTGGCGCTGCTGCGGCAGTACCGGGAGTCGGGTGCCGCCGGGCGGGCGGTCGCCACCGCACCGGGCGGCCGACGCGCGCCGAGCGACGGCACCGCCCTCGAACGCGCTCTGCTCACCACTGTGAACGGCATCGCGGCCGGGATGCGCAACACCGGCTGATCAAGAGGTACGGAGAACGGGCCCCGGTCGTTGCGACCGGGGCCCGTTTCAATGGGTCTGAACGACCGTCAGAAGTCGCCGCCGCCGAAGTCCCCGCCCCCGAAGTCGCCACCGCCGAAGCCACCACCACCGAAGTCGCCGCCACCGAAGTCCCCACCGGCGTAGTCGCCGCCGCCGGAGTCGCCGCCCTGGTCGCCGCCGCCGAAGTCCCCGCCCTGGTCGCCGCCGTCGCCCCCCTGGTCGACGCCGTCACCGAAGCCCTCCTGGTAGCCGGCGTCGTAGCCGTACCCGGGGTCGGCGAAGGCGGGCGAGAAGAGCGCGTCGGCGATCAGGATGCCGCCGAGCACGCCGGCGCCGGCACCCAGCGCCGTCTTCCACCAGGGCGTCGAATACCAGCCGGCGGGCACCGGTCGACCCTGATAACGCCCACCCGGGTAGTAGTAGGGCGTTTCCCGGCCGGGTTGCGGCCCGGCCCGGAAGGTCTGCCCCTGCACATCGACCTCACGCTCCTTGGTGAGCTGCCCCACGCCGCGGGCGGCGGCCAGGGTCGGCACCTCGGGGCCCGGATCGATGCCCAGCGCCGTGCGTGCCGCCCGGATGTACGCCAGACCCTCCAGCGCGGTCTCCCGGGCCAGCCCGAACTGGTGCGGCGTGGACGCCTGTTCCAGCTGGGAGCCCGCCGCGTTGTACCGCTCACCGGCGTCGGCAAGCGCCTGGCGTACCGCCGGGTCGTCGCCGTGCAGGTTCATCAACTGGCCGCCGAGGCGCTCGTACCACCGCTGCGCCTCCGCGCGGGCGTCGCCGAGCTCGGTGCGCCGACGGGCACCGGCCTGAGCGCGGACGAGCGCGGCGGCGCCCAGCGCGCCGACCAGCACAACGGCGAGACAGAGCACAAGTTCCATGTCATCGAACGTACCCCCGGGTCGCACGTCGTATCCGTCTGGCAAGCTCCGGTGATGGACGTCTCGACGCTGCTCCTGGTGATCGTGTGCCTCGGCACCGGCGGGGCGGTGGGCTGGCTCGCGGCCCGGTCCCGGTCGGCCGCCGACATCGCCCGGCTGGACGCCACCCTGGCCGCCACCCGGGAGGGCGAGGGTCGGCTGGAGCAGTCCATGCGGGCGCTGAGCTACGAGGCCACCGCACAGTCCCAGGAGGCGGTGGCCCGGGCGGTCGCGCCGCTGCACGACACTCTGCGCCGCTACGAGCAGCGGGTGGCCGAGCTGGAGCACGACCGCGTCGACGCGTACGCCGAGCTGCGTGAGCAGGTCCGCTCGATGAACGCGGTCTCCGGCGAGCTGCGTACCGAGACCAAGCAGTTGGTGGCGGCGCTGCGCGCACCGCAGGTGCGGGGCCGCTGGGGCGAGCACCAGTTGCGCCGGATCGTCGAGGCTGCCGGGATGCTGGAGCACTGCGACTTCTCCGAGCAGGTCACCGCCGCCACCGACCAGCAGGTCGTCCGACCGGATCTGGTGGTGCGCCTGCACGGCGGTCGCTCGGTGGTGGTGGACGCCAAGGCCCCGTTCGACGCGTACCTGACAGCCATGGAGGCCCGCGACGAGCGCGGCCGGGACACCCACCTCGACGCGCACGCGCGGCACCTGCGGGGGCACGTCGACGCCCTGGCCGCCAAGTCGTACTGGTCGGCGTTCGACAACTCACCCGAGTTCGTGGTGCTGTTCGTCCCGGCCGATCCGTTCCTCGACGTCGCGCTCCAGCGAGACCCGTCGCTGCTGGAGCACGCCTTCACCCGCAACGTGGTGCTCGCCACGCCGGCCACACTGGTCGCGCTGCTCCGCACAGTGGCCTACTCCTGGCGGCAGGAGGCACTGGCCCGCAACGCGCTCGCCGTGCACACCCTCGCCCGGGAGCTGTACGGCCGGCTCTCCACCCTGGGCGACCACGTGGGCAAGCTCGGGTCCTCGCTGGCTGGTGCGGTGACCGCCTACAACCGGGCGGTCGGCTCGCTGGAGGCCCGGGTGCTGGTCAGCGCCCGCAAGCTCGCCGAGTTGGGCGTCTCGGACGACGAGTTGGCCACCCCGGCCCAGGTCGAGTTGACACCCCGGCAACCGCAGGCACCAGAGCTGGCCGATCCGGCCGACGACGAGGTCTCGAACCGCTCGCCAATCATGTGACAGTGCGTATACCCGCATGTCACGAACTGGTCACAAGGGACTGACCAGTAGTGACAGTGCTCGCCGCTACCACGAAAGATTCTGCTCACCCGAGCGCCCTTGCATGAAGGGCCCTGTTCTCTGGAGGTAAAGAGAACGTGAGCAGACTCCGAAATGTGAGCCGGCGCACCTCAGCCGCGCTCTTCGCGTCGGTCCTGGCGGCGAGCGCCATGACGACGTTGGGTGGTGCCGCCACCGCGGCCGCCGCTCCCGCCACCACACCGGACGCTTCCCCGGCCACCGCCGCCGAGACGCTGGGCGCCCACGACGCCAAACTGCTCAGTGAGGCCCGCGCCAAGAAGGCTCCGACCGTCACGTTGATCGTCGCCACCGAGAAGGGTGAGGCGGGCGACGTCGCCGACAGCCTCACCAAGCTCGGCGGCACTGTCAGCCAGCGGCAGGACAGGGTCGGCTTCGTGCTGGCCAAGGTTCCGACCGACCGGGTCCTCAAGGCCGCGCGGCTGCCCGGCGTCTCGGCGGTCGACCTGGACGAGGTCATCCAACTGCCGGACCCGGCACCGGAGAGCACCGCCACCGGCACCGCCGGCGCGCGGCAGGCCGCCGTCGCGGCGCCGGGAGAGACCACCCCGGCCGACAACCCCTACATGCCGACGAACGAGACCGGCGCGGTGGCGTTCACCGCGGCCCACCCCGAGTGGGACGGCCGGGGCGTCACGATCGGCATCATGGACTCCGGTGTGGACCTGGCCCACCCGGCGTTGCAGCAGACGACCACCGGCGAGCGCAAGATCGTCGACTGGGTCACCGCGACCGATCCGCTGGAGGACGGCTCGTGGCGGCGGATGCAGGCCGAGGTCACCGGCCCGTCGTTCACCATCGCCGGCGGCACCTGGACGGCACCGGCCGGCACGTACCGGTTCAACCTGTTCAGCGAGTCGGTCACCGCAGCGAGCGACGCCCGAGGTGACGTCAACCGCGACGGCGACACGACCGACACCTGGGGTGTGCTCTTCGACCCGGCCACCAACAACATCCGGGTGGACTCCAACCAGAACCTCAACTTCACCGACGACCCGGTCATGCGGCCGTACAAGGAGAAGTACGACATCGGCTACTTCGGTACCGACAACCCGGCGACCCCGGTCGCCGAGCGGCAGCCCTTCGTCGTCGAGTTCCGCAAGAACGTCAACACCACGCCGATCGGCCTGCCGGGCACCTACGACTACGTCAACATCGGCATCGTCGAGAGCACCCACGGCACCCACGTCGCCGGCATCACCGCCGCCAACGACATGCTCGGCAACGGAGCCTTCGACGGCGCCGCGCCCGGCGCCAAGCTGGTCTCCGCCCGCGCCTGTTCCTGGGGCGGCGGCTGCAGCGCGGCTGCCCTCACCACCGGCATGATCGACCTGGTGGCCAACCGTGGCGTCGACATCGTCAACATGTCGATCGGTGGCCTTCCGGGCCTGAACGACGGCAACAACGCGCGGACGAACCTCTACAACGAACTGATCGAGACGTACGGCGTGCAGTTGGTCATCTCGGCCGGTAACTCCGGCCCGGGTCTCAACACCGTCGGCGACCCGTCGGTGGCCAGCAACGTGATCAGCGTTGCCGCCAACATCAGCAAGGACACCTGGCTGGCCAACTACGGCTCGGTCGTGAAGAAGAAGAACGCCCTGTTCAACTTCTCCTCCCGTGGCCCGCGCGAGGACGGCGGCTTCAAGCCGAACATCGCCGCCCCCGGCTCGGCCATCTCCACCGCACCGACCTGGCAGCTCGGAGCCGCGGTCCCCGAGGCCGGTTACGCGCTGCCCCCGGGCTACGCGATGCTGAACGGCACCTCGATGGCTTCTCCGCAGACCGCCGGCGCCGGCGCGTTGCTGCTCTCGGCGGCCAAGGCCACCGACCGGGGCGTCAGCCCGGCGGCACTGCGGCGGGCGCTGTTCAGCTCCGCGAAGCCGATCGCGGACGTACCGACGTACGCGCAGGGCTACGGCATGGTCAACGTTCCGGGCGCCTGGCAGTTGCTGCGCCAGGGCGTCGAAACCCGGTCGTACGTCTCCGACGCGCCGGTCTGCAGCCCCCTGGCGGAGCAGCTGACCATCTGGAACGGCGTGAAGTTCGTGCCGAACCCGGGCCGGGGCACCGGCGTCTACAACCGCTGCACCTCGTCCGAGGGCGGCCACAAGGTCGGCCAGAGCAAGACGTACCCGGTCAAGCTCACCCGCACCAGCGGCCCGGCCGGCACCATCAAGCACACCATCACGCTCCAGGGCAACAACGGCACCTTCAAGGCGCCGAAGACCGTCGTGTTGCCGCTCAACAAGGCCGTCACCATCAACGTCACCGCGAAGCCGGCCACCGAGGGCGCGCACGGCGCGATCGTGCGGATCGACGACCCGGCCACCAACGTCGTCGACTTCGAGGTGTCCACAGTGGTGGTGGCCTCGAACGACGTGAAGAAGCCCACCTTCTCGTACGCGAACGAGGGCTCGGTCGACCGCAACGGCTTCACGTCGTACTTCGTCACGGTGCCGGAGGGCGCCAAGGCACTCCAGGTGAACCTCTCCGGGATCGCCACCGATTCGCAGACCCGGTTCATCGCGATCAACCCGTTGGGTGTGCCGGTGGAGGCCACCACCAGCACCGTCTGCTACACCAACTTCTCCGACGTCAACGTCTGCAAGCCGCAGGAGCGTGACTACCAGAACCCGCTTCCCGGGGTCTGGGAGATCGAGGTGGAGGCGCGGCGGACGTCCCCGGCGCTGAACAACCCGTTCAAGCTCCAGGCGCGGGTGCAGGGCCTGACGGTCGAGCCGGCGCTGGTCGAGCTGCCCAGTGTCGAGGCCGGCGAGCCGACCCCGGTGAGCTGGAAGGTCACCAACGCCTTCGGTCCGGTCTCGGTCAGCGGCCGCAGCGGCGCGCTGACCGGTGTGCGGACCGAGCGTCCGACCATCACCGAGGGCGGTCCCAACCAGGAGTGGACCGTCGAGATCCCGGCGGGTACGTCGACGTTCACCGCCCGGATCGGCAACCCCGCCAACGCGGGTGCCGACCTGGACCTGTTCGTCTACCGGGGGACCACCGAGGTCGGCCGGGCCGCGGACGGCGACTCGGAGGAGGCGGTCACGCTGACCAACCCGGCCGCCGGCACCTACCGCGTCGTGGTGGAGCCGTACGGGGTCGACGGGCCGGGGACCAGCACCGCCTACGACTACTACGACGCGTTCGCGTCCGCGTCGCTGGGCACGATCACCGCTCCGGCCGTCGCGGTGCCGCTGATGCACGGCGAGTCGGCCACCATCACCGGCACGGTGACCGCGGTGGCCGTCCCGGCCGACGGGCGTCAGCTCTCCGGTGAACTGGCGATCGTCACCAGTGAGGGTGCGATCGTGGGTCGCGGCAACGTGTCCATCGGTGCGGTGAACTGATCCGCTCGTAACACCGGCAGGAGCCCGTCCCCACGTTCGGGGGCGGGCTCCCGCATGTCAGGGGTGGAAAGGGTCAGGACCGGTGGGCTGCCGTCACGACGAACGGGGTGCCCTGCTGGCAGGTGGTCATCATGCCGGGCTCCACCCGACCGGTGACCTCGACCCGGGCGCCCGCTGTCAGCACCTCACGCGGGCCGCCGAGCAGCAGGTAACCATCGAGCAGCACGCAGCCGGGCTCCACACCGCCCTGCACGGTGCCGCTCAGGGTGGTGGCCCCGACGCCCGGCGGCGTGCTCGGGCCGCCCGGTTTCGGAGTTTTCAGTCCGGGCGGCACGCTCCGGGTGCCGGTCTCCGGCGAGGGCGTCGGGTCGGGCGTGGGCTGGCTGGTCACCGGCTGTACTCCCGTCGGTGTGGGGGTGGGTGTGCCGCCCCCGACACCCTGGCCGCCGCAGGCGCTCAGCGCCACGCAGACGGCCAGCGCGGGGACGGCGAGCCGAAGAGTCCTCATGTCGAATCTGACGTACGCCGACCCGAGTTCGTTCCCGTGCTTCAGCCGCGCGCCGCGGCGGCCTTCATGTCCCGCCTGAGCTCCTGCGGAAGCGAGAACGTGAGCCGCTCGTTGGCGGTGGTGATCTCCTCGACGTCGGCGAAGCCGCGGGCGGCGAGGTGGACCAGCACCTCCTGGACCAGGTCGTCCGGGACGCTCGCGCCCGAGGTCAGGCCAACCGTGGTGGCCCCCTCCAGCCAGGCGTCGTCGATCTCGTGCGCGAAGTCGACCAGGTGACCGGCGCGGGCGCCGGCGTCCAGGGCGACCTCGACCAGGCGGACCGAGTTGGAGGAGTTCGTCGAGCCGACCACGATCACCACGTCACAGTCGGCGGCGATCTCCTTGATCACGTGCTGCCGGTTGGAGGTGGCGTAGCAGATGTCGTCGCTGGGCGGGGACTGCAACAGCGGCAGCCGCTGCTTGAGGCGGGCCACCGTCTCCAGCGTCTCGTCGACCGAGAGCGTGGTCTGGGAGAGCCAGACCACCTTCTCCGGATCACGTACGGTGATCTTGTCGGCGCCGTCCGGGCCGTCCACCAGCTGGATGTGCGCGGGGGCCTCACCGGCGGTGCCGATGACCTCTTCGTGCCCCTCGTGGCCGATGAGCAGGATGTCGTAGTCCTCGGCCGCGAAGCGCCGCGCCTCGTGGTGCACCTTGGTGACCAGCGGGCAGGTCGCGTCGATCGCCTTCAGCGAACGCGCCTTGGCCTGCTCGTAGACCTCTGGCGCCACACCGTGCGCGGAGAAGATGACGGTGGCGCCCTCCGGCACCTCCTCGTTCTCCTCGACGAAGATGGCGCCCTGGGCCTCCAGGGTCTGCACCACGTGCTTGTTGTGCACGATCTGCTTGCGCACGTAGATCGGGGCGCCGTAGAGCTTCAGCGCCTCCTCCACGGTCTGCACGGCGCGGTCGACACCCGCGCAGTAGCCGCGGGGCTTGGCCAGGAGCACGCGCTTGCCGGTCCGGTGAGTCGCCTGAGCCTCAGTCACCACCCCATCGTACGTGCCACCCCTCCACCCGCCACCGGCCCGCGCCCCACCCCTTTCTGCGTTTATCATGAAGTTATTGCTGCGACACGCCGGCACGGAGGGCAATAACTTCATGATCGACGGGCCAGGTGGGAACGGTCCGTAGGGTGGGCGGGTGAGCGAGGGTGGGCGGGTGAGCGAGGGCGGGCGGGTGGGAAGCGGCGGGGGCGGCGGGGGCGGCGGGGCGAGCAGCGCTGAGGAGCCTTGGCCGGTACGGGTGGTCAGCCAGAAGGTGGGGGCCTGGATCGCCAAGCTGGGCTGGGTGTGGGTGGACGGGCAGGTGGCGCAGATCAGCCGCCGCCCCGGGGCCAGCACGGTCTTCCTCACCCTGCGTGACCCATCGGCCGACCTGAGCCTGACCGTCACCACCAACCGGGACGTCCTGGACTCCGGCGCGCCGGAGCTACGCGAGGGCGCACGGGTGGTGCTGCACGCCAAGCCCGAGTTCTACGCCGCCCGGGGCACGCTGAGCCTGCGGGCCGACGAGATTCGTCAGGTGGGGCTCGGGGAGCTGCTGGCCCGACTGGAGAAGCTCAAGAAGCTGCTCGCCGCCGAAGGGCTCTTCGACCGCGCCCGCAAGCGTCGACTGCCGTTCCTGCCCGGCCGGATCGGGCTCATCACCGGTCGCGCGTCGGCGGCCGAGCGGGACGTGCTGACAAATGCCCGGCGGCGCTGGCCGGCCGTGGAGTTCCGGACGGTCAACGTGGCCGTGCAGGGCCCGTCCGCGGTGCCTCAGATCGTTGACGCGCTCAAGGTGCTGGACGCCGACCCGAGCATCGACGTGATCATCATCGCCCGGGGTGGCGGCGGCATCGAGGACCTGCTGCCCTTCTCCGACGAGGCGCTCTGTCGCGCGGTGTTCGGCTGTCGTACGCCGGTGGTCAGCGCGATCGGCCACGAGACGGACGCGCCCTTGATCGACTACGTCGCCGACGTCCGCGCGTCCACCCCGACGGACGCGGCGAAGCGGGTCGTCCCCGACCTCTCCGAGGAGGTACGCCTCATCGGTCAGGCCCGGCACCGCCTCGAACGGGCGGTGCGCAACCTGGTCGACCGGGAGACGCACCGGCTGGACGGGCTGCGTTCCCGACCGGTGCTGGCCCGACCCCAGGTGATGGTGGAGCACCGGGCGACCGAGCTGACCGCGTTGCGTCAGCGGGCCGGCCGCTGCCTGGAACACCGGCTCGGGGCCGCCGAGGACGACCTGCGGCACACCCTCGCGCGGCTACGCGCCCTCTCCCCCGCCGCCACCCTCGACCGGGGGTACGCGATCGTGCAGCGCGCGGACGGCCACGTGGTCCGCGCGGCGGCGGAGGTCGGCAAGGGCGACCCACTGCGGGTACGACTGGCCGACGGCGAGCTGGCCGCCACTGTCGATGGCTGAGTGGCGACGCGGCGGGTCGGGGAGTGATGTGCTGAGATGAACGCGATGACTGATGACACGAAGGCCGGGCCGGACGAGCGGCTCAGTTACGAGCAGGCCCGCGCCGAGCTGGCCTCGGTGGTGGAGCGGCTGGAGGCCGGCGGCACGTCCCTGGAGGAGTCGCTGGCCCTCTGGGAACGCGGCGAGGCGCTGGCGGTGATCTGTCAACGCTGGCTGGATGGTGCGCGGGCGCGGATCGACGCCGCCCGGCAGGAGCCCGCTTCCTGACCGACCGCCGGTGGGGCGGCCGGAGCCGCCCCACCTCGGCACGTCAGTTGAACAGGCTGTACAGCTCGGCCGGCGCCTCGACGACCTGGTCCGCCGGCGGCTTCTGCGCGGCGGTGGCGGCACCGTAGTCGGAGTACGTCATCTTGATCTCCTGGGCGGTGGTCTGCCCGGCGGCCGGCAACTGCAGCACCAGCTCGCTGAGCCGGCCCTGCGGGTCGACCTTCGCGGTGAACGGGACGGTCTTCGCCTGGGTGCCCAGCGCGGCGATCGTGGCGGCGTTCAACGAGCCCGCCTCGGCGGCCTTGCTGACGTCGATGGTGCCGGCGTACGCGCCGGTGCCGGTGCTGCGGACCTCGGTGATGCCCTGGGTGAGCACCGCGCTGCCGGCCGGGTCGACCTTCTCGAAGTCGAAGCCGAGGCTGCGGTTGCCCTTGATCCGGGTCTGGTCGAGGTGCTGGTACTTGCCGAGATTGAGCTGCTTGATGGCGGGCAGGCTGTTGGCGGTGGGGCCGCTCAGCTCCAGCTTGACCCAGCTGTCCGGCTTGAAGTGGATCACGTCGAGCTTCATCGCCAGGTCGGACGAGGGGCCACCGATCGCGATCTTCATCGCCGCGCTCTGGCTCGGCTGGTGCACGAGCCCCTCCGCCGTCGAGCCGGCGCCGGCCAGGGTGAAGCGGAAGTTCCCGTTGCTGATCTCCTTGGTGGAGTCGAGCAGGGCCTGCTTGGCGTCGCCCGCGACCGGAGCACCGGACGGGCTCGCCGTCCCGGACGCGCTCACCGTCGGGGACGGCGTCGATCCGGCGGTGCCGGTTCCGCTGGCGCAGGCGGCCAGTGCGGGCGTGATCAGAGCGGCGGCTACCAGGCCGGCGCTGAGTCGTCGAACAGTCATACGTGTCTCCCAAGGGGGTCACCCGACGACCTGGACGGCGCCGGAAACTCCGGCGACGCAGCAGCACCGTCGGCTGCGTCGCGCGACCCGGGCCGAGCAACGCGCCCGGATCATTCCCTCCTTCTTCCCTGTCGACGCGTCGGACAATCACCCTTCGGGCCTGTTGCCCAGATTCAGCGTCGACGGGGCCATTCCACCGGGTCCGGTCAGCGCAGCGAGCCGGCCAGTTCGCGGAGCTCGTTGTCCCGGGCGTCGCCGACGACGATCACCGTGCGGGTCGGCTCCAGCAGGACCAGCGCCTGCTGATTCCCCCGGGCCGTGTAGAGCTGCCAGGAGCGCCCGGCCAGCTCGGTGGGACCCTGCGGCTGGCCCTGACTGGTCAGCTCGGCGGGGAGCAGACGGTCCGCCGGGACGCTGCTCTGCAGCAGTTGGACGCCCCGCCCCTCCGGCGTGAGGTAGCCGAGTCGCAGGTTCGCACCACCCTCGACGGTCTGGTAGCGGGCGCTGACCGTCTTCCAGTCGGCACCGAGCCCCTGCGGCTGGCTCACCGGGAAGACGTTCGCCGAACGTGCCTGCTCGATGGCGGGCGCAGGATCGACGGTGGTTGCCTGGTCGCCGCCGAGGAATCCCCGGTAGAACGCCAGGAGCAGCGCGATCGGGACGAGCAGCACCAGCAGCGAGATCGCCATGTCCTTCGGCGACCGCTCGGACCTGCCGGACACCGCCGGCGGCGGTGGGGTCGGGTCGGTCGCGGCGGGCTCACCACTGCGGCCGGCGGGGACGTCGGCCGGCGGCTGACCGTCGGGCGGCGTGCTGTCGGCGGGTACGCGGTCGGCAGGCTGTGCGGGTTCCACCCCGATATCTTCGCAGCCGCCCGACCGGCGGTATCCAGGCCATCACCGCCCCGCGCCGCCGCCCGGTCGGCCATCGTGTGAGGATCAGCGACAAAGCCGGCAGTGGGGGCCTCCCCGTCGCCGGTCGTCCCCGCACCGTCGCGAGGAGGAGTAGCCGTCATGACGAACACCAGGACGCGGATCCCACAGGATCTCGACCGAAACCTTGCCCTCGACCTGGTCCGGGTCACCGAGGCCGCGGCGATGGCCGCCGGCCGTTGGGTTGGTCGGGGCGACAAGGAGGGCGGCGACGGGGCCGCGGTCGACGCGATGCGCAAGCTGATCAACTCGATCCAGATGCGCGGTGTGGTGGTGATCGGCGAGGGCGAGAAGGACAACGCCCCGATGCTCTTCAACGGCGAACACGTCGGCGACGGCACAGGCCCGGAGGTGGACGTCGCCGTCGACCCGGTGGACGGCACCACCCTGATGAGCAAGGGCATGCCGAACGCGGTGGCGGTGCTCGCCGTCTCCGAGCGCGGTGCGATGTTCGACCCCAGCGCCGTGTTCTACATGGAGAAGCTCGCCGTCGGGCCCGCGTACGCCGACGTGATCGACATCAACGCCGGTGTCGCGGAGAACCTGCGCCGGATCGCCAAGGTCAAGGGCACCGACGTCTCCGAGGTGACCGTCTGTGTGCTGGACCGGAGCCGTCACGACGACCTGGTCACGGATATCCGCCGGACCGGGGCGGGGATCCGGTTCATCTCCGACGGCGACATCGCGGGCACGATCGCGGCTGCCCGGGGCGAGTCGGACGTCGACGTCCTGATGGGCATCGGCGGCACCCCGGAGGGCATCATCTCCGCCTGCGCGCTGAAGTGCATGGGCGGTGCGATGCAGGCCAAGCTGTGGCCACGCGACGAGCAGGAGCGGGAGAAGGCGATCGCCGCCGGGCACGACCTGGACCGGGTGCTGGCCACCGATGATCTGGTCACCGGCGACAACTGCTTCTTCGTGGCGACCGGGGTCACCTCGGGCGACCTGCTGCGCGGGGTGCGTTACCGGGCGGGCGGCGCGTACACCCAGTCGATCGTGATGCGCTCGAAGAGCGGCACCATCCGGGTGATCGACTCGTACCACCGGTTGGAGAAGTTGGCGCTCTACTCCGCCGTCGACTTCGACGGTCGCCCGCTGGCCGAGCAGGAGTGACAGCCGCCGACACGGCGACCCCGCAGACCCTGTCGGCCGCCCGCCGGATCACCGGCGTCGCGCTGGCGTCGGCGTCCGGGGTCGCCGTGGCGGTGCAGTCGCGCATCAACGGCGAGTTGGGGGTACGCCTCGACGACGGTTTCGCCGCCGCGGTCGTGTCGTTCGGTATCGGTCTGCTGGTGCTGCTGGTGCTGGTGCCCGCGACCCCCGGTGGTCGGCGAGGGCTGGTCGCGACGCGGCGGGCCCTGCGGACCGGCGCGCTGCGGCCCTGGCAGTGCCTCGGCGGGATGTGCGGGGCCTTCCTGGTGGCCACCCAGGGCCTCACCATCGGCACGTTGGGCGTGGCGGTCTTCACCGTGGCGGTGGTCGCCGGCCAGACCGGCAGCAGCCTCGCCGTGGACCGGGCCGGGATCGGGCCGACCGGCCGGCAGCCGGTCACCCGGCAGCGGCTGGCCGGAGCGGTGCTCACCGTGCTGGCGGTCGGCCTGGCGGTCGGCGACCGTCTTGGCGACCTGGGCGCGCTGGCGCTGGCCCTGCTCCCACTGCTCGCCGGGGTGGGTATCGCCTGGCAGCAGGCCGTCAACGGTCGGGTTCGGGCGGCGGCCGACAGTGCGCTGACCGCCACGCTCGTGAACTTCGCCGTCGGCACCGCCACCCTGCTCGTCGCGTTCGCGATCGACATCGCCGTACGCGGCTTGCCCGGCGGTGAGCTGCCGTCCGAGCCGTGGCTCTACCTGGGCGGCCCGATCGGCATCGTGTTCATCGCGATCGCCGCGGCGATCGTGCGCTTCACGGGTGTGCTGCTGCTCGGCCTGGCCACCATCGCCGGGCAGATCGTGGGCGCGGTCCTGCTGGACCTGATCCTCCCCACAGCGGCCTCGCACCCGGGTGTGAACACCCTGCTCGGGGCCGCGCTGACAATGGTGGCGGTGCTGATCGCCGCGCTGGCGCCGCCCGCCCCCCGCCGCTGACCGGCCGCCCGCCGGAGGATCACTGCGGCGGGTAGGGCGGATCAGGCACCGTCGGCTGGCGCGCGGGGTAGGGCGCAGGCGGATAGGGCCCGTGCGGCGGATAGGGCGCGTAGTGCGGGCGCGGCGGGTACCGGCGCTCGAACGCGCGGGCCGGGTCGACAAGCCCCGCGATCCGGGTGGCCAGCAGCACGCCCGGCACCGTGGCCAGCAGGGCGATCGCCACCGCGAACCGGGTCCGCGACGGGGTGCCGTACAGCCAACCGACGAGCGGCAGCACGGCCAGGAACGCGGTGAGCAGGAACCCGGTGATCACCCACCTGATCCACTGACGCAGAGCACCCTGGTAGGAGGCTCGAACGATCATGGTCACCGCGGTGAGGGCGCCCACCGCCAGCACGAACGGCACGGCCATGAACGCCATTGTGTCGTCGTCACGCTCCCAGGCCGAGGCCAGCACGATGCCCGCCACCAGCAGTGCCCCGCTGCCAGCGATCCCCCACCAGGCCGGGCCTCCACCACGGCGGATAGCCAGGTGACCGGCGAGCGCGGCGACGGCGCAGCCGAGAGTCAGCGCCAGCGCGACGGCGAGCAGCAGGTCGGTCCCGCGGTCACCGGGCCCGCCACCGCCCAGTTGGGGCGGATCGTTCCACGACATGGCGCTCTGCCCCTCCTCGAAGAGGAACCCGTCGCGCTGCCACGCACCGTCGGGCGGGCGGCGCAGAAACCCGTCCCGGCCGTTGGCGACCAACACCTCGTGACCGCCCCTGGCATGGGGGTAGACGACCAGGTCGCGGGAGGCGAAGTGGCGCTGGACATCGCCCGGGTTCGGCGACCGGCGGGCCAACTCCTCCCGCTGCTCGTCGGGCACCTCCCAGGCCACCCGCCAGGTCGCACCGGCGTCGGCACTCTCCTCGACCCGCAGGTGCCCGGTGACGACCCGGTAGCAACGCCGGGGCTCATCTGGAGCGCACGCCTGCTGCTGCCCGGTCTCCTGGCGGGACAGCCGCTGTTTCTCGTCATCGCTGGCGGCCCGCCAGGTGGTCGCGCCGTCATCGCTGACCGCCCATTGCCCGTCCGACGGGCTGGTCGGCCAGTCCGACTCGCTGTAACCGCTGCCGACCGAGATCGCCGGTTGGCCGTCGAGCATCGCGGTGCCCACCGCGTACGGGTAGTAGATCGCACTGGTCGCTGCCACTGCCAGCACCGCCGGTGGCAGCACCACCAGCAACCGGACCAGCCGGGCGGTGCGTCGGCGCACCTGGCGGCGACGTGACCGCTTCCAACTCCACCAGGAAAGCCAGAGCGCCGGCAGGGTGAGCAGGTCGGTCCAGTCGGCCCGGACCAGCGACGGCCCGGCCAGCACGGTCCAGGCCGAAGAGGCGAGTTCGGCGGCGTACCCACTGGATTTGACGACCGCGAACCCGGCACCCACCGCGACCAGGCCGGCCAGCGCGGCGGCCTGGGACGGCAGCCGTGGCACCAGGAGAGTCAGCAGCACCGCGACAAGCGGTGGTGCCAGCACCAAGCCGGCGACGTCGCTCAGTTTGCCGGTCACCGGGCCGGGGACGGCCACCTTCAGCACATGGTCGTTGACCAGCAGCAGGACCAGCGCGACCAGGGTTGCGGGGTGGCAGAGCCAGGACAGCGTGGTGGGCGCGCCGTCCCGCGGTGTCTCGGAGCCCGTCATCGTCTCAGGATCCGGTCGACCAGTCTCGATCCGGACTCGGGTCGGTCTGGGTCCGATACCGACGCTCAGCCGGCGTCGGAGGAGTGCCCCGGGAACAGGTGTGCGCTCGGGTCGATGGCCACCGCCGCGTTGTTGACAGCCGTCGCCGCCTCACCGAAGCCGGTGGCGATCAGCCGGACCTTCCCCGGATATTCGGTGATGTCGCCCGCCGCGAAGACCCGGGGCAGGTTGGTGGCCATCGCGCTGTCGACCAGGATTTGGCGACGGTCCAGCCCTAGCCCCCACTCGGCGAGCGGGCCCAGGTCGGCGGTGAAGCCGAGGGCGGCCACCACGACGTCCACCGGCAGCGTCTCGGTCGCGCCACCGCGCACCGTCACCTCGGCACCGGTCACCGCGCCGTCCCCGAGCAGCCTGGTGACCTCGGCGTTGACCACCACCCGCACCGGCAGGGAGAGCACCCGGGCGACAGTCGAGGCGTGGGCCCGGAACTTCTCCCGGCGGTGCACCAGGGTCACCGACCGGGCCAACGGTTGCAGCGCCAGCGCCCAGTCGAACGCGGAGTCGCCGCCACCGACGATCAGCACGTCCCGATCGGTCAGCTCGGTCGGCTCGGTCACGAAGTAGAGGATCCCCGAGCCGGGGGCGCCGTCGGCGCACGGCAACGGCCGAGGGCTGAAGCTGCCGAGCCCTCCGGTGACCACGACCGCGCCGCACGCGAGCTGCTCGCCACCGGCCAGGCCGAGCACCGGACGGCCGTCGGCGTACGCGAGCTTCTCCGCCCGGGTGCCGAGCAGGTACTGCGGACCGAACGGTGCCGCCTGGGCCACCAGGTTGGCCACCAGGTCGCGGCCCTTGACCGCGGGGAAGCCGGCGACGTCGAGGATCAGCTTCTCCGGGTACATGGCGGTGACCTGGCCGCCCGGCTCGGGCAACGCGTCGATCACCGCCACCGACAGCCCCCGGAACCCGGCGTAGTAGGCGGCGAAGAGGCCGGCCGGACCGGCCCCGATCACGGCGACATCGACCTCGCGCATGGCGTACCGTCGCTTTCCGCTCACGGATCAACGCTTGCTGATCTCGACCGTAAGCGGGCGGCGACAGTCCGGCAAGCATGTCCCAGAGGCGCGCCGGAGAATCGCGTCAGGGCAGGCTGAGCGTGGAGCCCGAGTAGTCCGGGCCGCCCAACGCGGGTCGCCGCCGACGGAACAGGATCGCCGCCACCACCCCGCCGAGCAGGCCGAACAGGTGCCCCTGCCAGGAGATCCGCTCGTCGGTGGGGAGGATGCCGACCAGTTGCCAGCCGTAGAGCAGACCGACCAGGAGGAAGACCGCGAAGTTCCACCAGCTGCGCTCGACGATGCCCCGGGTGAGCAGGATGCCGAGGTAACCGAAGATGACACCGCTGGCGCCGACCACCACCGAGTTGGGTGAGCCGGTGAACCACACGCCGAGGCCGCTGACCAGGATGATGACCAGTGTCGACCACAGGAACCGGCGGGCGCCGGCGGCGAGGACGAAGGTGCCCAGCAGGATCAGCGGGATGCTGTTGCTGTAGAGGTGGTCGAAGCCGTGGTGCAGGAACGGGGAGAAGAAGACCCCGTCCAGCCCTTCGATGCGCTGCGGGATGATGCCGGCGGTGGCGTCCAGGCCGAACGCGAGCCCCTGGTCGACGGCCTCGATGAGAAAGAGGAACGGCACCACCGCGCACATGGCGACGAACGCCCGGCCGAGCGAGGCGTAGAACGCCTCGGTGCCGAACCGGAACGGGTCGCCGCTTGACGGGTGCAGGGTCACTCCACAACTGCTATCAGCAAAAGCGGCCGACCGCCACTCACGTCCCGTCCGAGTACGCGCGACGGCGGGGCGGGTGAAGAGCCACCCGCCCCGCCGTCGAGAGCCGTCAGTAGTGGTTGTTGTTCTGGAAGTAGGTCCAGGCGCCGCAGGGCGTCTTGTACCGGCCCTTGATGTAGCCCAGCCCCCAGATGATCTGGGTGGCCGGGTTGGTGCGCCAGTCGGACGCGACTGAGCCCATCTTGCTGCCCGGCAACGACTGCGGGATGCCGTACGCGCCGGAGGACGAGTTGGCGGCCTTGTGGTTCCAGCCGCTCTCCTTGGTCCAGAGCTTCTCCAGACAGGGGAACTCCGCGATGCCGAAGCCCTTGTCGATCATCAGGGCACAGCCGACCTTGCGGTTGCCGCTGTATTCCGCGCAGGACGCCGGGATCGGCCCGTCGTACGGCTTGGCGGGTGCGTTGGCGGCTGCGCGCTCGCGCTTACGGGACGCCGCGGCGGCCTCGGCCCTGCGGGCCCGCTCGGCGGCTTCCTTGGCGGCCTGCTTCGCCCGCAGCTTGGCCTGGTACTCGGCGGCCCGCTGCTTGGAGAACTGCACCTGGTGGGCGGCCTGCCGCTCGCGCTGGTACGCGAGGTCGGCCCGGTCGACCTCGAGACTGACCTGCTCGGTCAGACCCTGTTGCTGGGTTTCCCGGTCTTCGCCCAGGTAGAAGCCACCGGCAACGCCCACGGAGAGCAGCGCGACAGCAGCCGTACGGGCGCCCAACCGGCTCCACAGCCGACTCACGAAGTGGTCCCTTCGTCGGGAGCAAGGACGCGGCGCGGCGCAGACCACAGGTGGGCCGTCAGCCGTACCACGAGCGCCCCGACCGGTTGCCGGTCGCGCCGACGCACCGACCTTGGCCGATGTCGTCCGTCTCGGGACGAACGATCACCAACGATTCCGATGGTGCGTGGACGCTCGTGAGACACGATTGCGCACAGTGAGGCTGATGGGAAACCGACCAGGCACTTTGTGATCTGCGCCACACCGAAAATGCGGACAAAAGCCCGCATATCACCCGTCAGATCGGGATGTCCTCCAAGAGGTCCGTGACCATTGCCGCGATCGGAGATCGCTCCGAACGGCTGAGGGTGACGTGCGCGAAGAGCGGATGACCCTTGAGCGCTTCGATGACGGCCGTCACCCCGTCGTGCCGGCCGACCCGCAGATTGTCCCGCTGGGCCACGTCGTGGGTGAGCACCACCCGGGAGCCCTGCCCGATCCGGGACAGCACGGTCAGCAGCACCCCGCGCTCCAGCGACTGGGCCTCGTCCACGATCACGTAGGCGTCGTGCAGGCTGCGCCCGCGGATGTGGGTCAGCGGCAGCACCTCGAGGATGCCCCGCGAGGTGACCTCCTCCAGCACGTTCTCGTGCACCACCGCGCCGAGCGTGTCGAAGACCGCCTGGGCCCACGGCGACATCTTCTCCGACTCCGAGCCCGGCAGGTAGCCCAACTCCTGGCCACCGACGGCGTAGAGCGGGCGGAACACGATCACCTTCTTGTGGCGGCGGCGCTCCATCACCGCCTCCAGCCCGGCGCAGAGCGCCAGCGCGGACTTGCCGGTGCCGGCCCGGCCACCCAGTGAGACGATCCCGATCGACTCGTCCAGGAGCAGGTCGAGGGCGACTCGTTGCTCGGCCGAGCGGCCGTGCAGCCCGAACGCCTCCCGGTCGCCCCGGACCAGACGTACCGACTTGTCCGGCAGCACCCGACCGAGCGCGGAGCCACGCCCCGAGTGCAGCACCAGGCCGGTGTGGCAGGGCAACCCGGCCGCCTCGTCGAGGTCGAGCGTCTCGCCGGCGTACAACTGGCCGATCTGCTCCTCGCTCAACTCCATCTCCGACATGCCGGTCCAGGTCGGGTCGCTGGCCTGGCCGTGGCGGTACTCGTCGGCGCGCAGTCCCACCGAGGCCGCCTTGACCCGCAACGGCATGTCCTTGCTGACCAGGGTCACCTCCCGCCCTTCGGCGGCGAGGTTGAGCGCGACGGAGAGGATCCGGGCGTCATTGCTCTCGTTGCGGAAACCGGGCGGCAGAACACCGTCGTCGGTGTGGTTGAGCTCCACCCGCAGGGTGCCGCCGACGTCGTTGGCGGGCACCGGGCGATCGAGTCGGCCGTGCCGGACCCGCAGGTCGTCGAGCATCCGCAGCGACTGCCGGGCGAACCAGCCCAGCTCCGGATGGTGCCGCTTTCCCTCCAACTCGGTGATGACCACCAGAGGCAGCACCACTTCGTGCTCCGCGAACCGGTGGAACGCCGCCGGATCGGAGAGCAGCACCGACGTGTCCAGGACAAAGGCCTGGCCGGCTGGTCGTGGCTCCTTGGGGTCGGCCGGCGCGGCGGCCGCCGAACGGCGGCTCCTGGTGGCTCGGCGGGGCGTGGCAGTCGCGGCCGGGGTCTGGTCGGCACCGGCGATGGTACGGCGAGTCGTCACAGGCCTGCTCCGACGGATGGGCACCCGCCACCCGTGTTCCGCCTCCTCCGGTGCCCGGGGACACGGGGTCGGATGCGGAACCCCATGCGCGAGGTCGCAGATCCGGGCGGACCGGCTGGCTCGGGAGAACCCCGTGCCATGCCTAGACGCTAGCCCCGCCGGACCCTTCCGGCTAGGGGCCGAACGTGGATCTCCCGAGACGCGCTCGTGAACAGCGCTCCGTCGGCGCCCGCACCAGTCGAAAAGGCACTGTCGCGCACGCGGCGGACCCGGCCGGGATGCATGCCCCCTGCGCGCATCCCGGCCGGTGGGGCCACCGTCACCGGTCTGACGTGGCCCCGACGGTGCGTGTCCGCCGCGGACGACGCACCGCGCTCGTGGCGCCGGTCGGCGGGGCAGCCCCGCCGACCGACCTCAACCGGTACGTCGGACGAGCGTGCCGGTCGGGTGCCGCCCGGTGATCGGGGCGGCCGGCGCGCTGAACGACGAGCCGGTGTACGTGGTGCCGGGGCGTTCGACAGCGCCGGCGGTGCGGGCCACGCCCGCCGGCGAGACCGACAGGGCCGAGGCGATCGCCGCCTGGGCGTCCCGACGACGCCGGTTCCAGGCGCCCCGGTCACCGTCGAAGTAGCCCTGCCGGTAACCGAAGCGGTAGCCGATGCGGTAGCTGAGCTGCCCGTGCAGCCGACCGGCCGCGTAACTGGTGGCACCGAGCACCAGGACGAGGAACACCGCGAGAAACGGGCTCATCGGGCAGCACCGGCCCAGCCGGGACGCCAGGTCATCGCTCCTCCGGCTCGATCGTGGTGGGGTCGGCGACGAGCAGCCGGTCCAGGTCGTCGGTGCTGACCTCCTCGACCAGCTCGACGCTGATCCGGCAGCCGTCCAGCACGACTTCGGCCATCGAGGACCGACGGATCTCGCCGCCGGCGTCGTAGACCCGGACGCTCAGCTCCGGGCAGCCGAGATGGGTACGCCAGGCGTTCCACTCGGCACGATCACCGACGCTCAGCGACAGGTAGCGGCAGCCTCGGGCCAGGTAGAGGCGCCAGGGGGCGGTCAGCCCTGCGGCGACCCCCTCGGCGATCAGCCCGAAGGCCTGGGCGCGGGTGGCGAGCTCGGTCACCACGACCCCCTGGCACCGGGGGCGTGACGCATGTGAGCACCAATCGTCTCATGCACGTGACACACCGTAGATTGTCCCATGGGCGTGACAGTATCAGCTTTTCGTCCGCTTACGTTTGCCACTACGTTCATCTATTCTGCCCGCGTGACACCCCTCAACAGTGGCACTGACTCGTTTACCGGAAGTCCGAACCCTTCGTCACGTCCGCGTGACAGTGGCGAGCCGGGGCGCGCACCCGCAGCCGGCTGGTCGTACCGTCACGGAGTGACCGAGACGGCCAATGCGCGGAAGATCGCCTTCGCCACCTTCGTCAGGCGGGCCCTGGACGAGGCGCGGGCGACCCGAGCCTGGAGCGGCACCGAGGTGTCCCGACGCACCGGCGTCTCCCGGCAGACCATCAACCGCTGGGTCCGGGGCGACTGGGCCAGCGACCCGGAGGCCGAACGGGTGGTCGCCTTCTGCGAGGGCCTGGGGTTGAACCCTGCCGCGGCCTTCGCCGCCCTCGGCTGGGACCGCGCCGCAGCCGGCCCCCGCACCGGCCAGGCCGCCCCTCCGATGGACCCCGACGTGGAGGCGCTGCTGCGCCGTCTGGTCGATCCGCAGGTGTCGGACGCGGAGAAGTTCCACATCCGGGAAACCATCAGATACCTCGCATACCGCCCAACGTTGCCGGTCGATGTCCGAAAAAGGGGTAATCAGGCAGGCTAGTTCCTCAGATAGCGAAAGAACGCCTGGTCAGGTTCATTCGTTTGCCTCCGGGGCTGGAACGGGCACGCTAGCGTCCCTATTCGTACTGCTTGGGCTCGTCATCGGCGGGGGGACGGGACAAGGCCGAACCCAGCCCTGCGGGACAGAAGGAGGGGTCTGTCCATGACCCTGAAGTGGTTGGCAGTCGTGGTCGCAACGGTGTCGGTGACACTGTGGGCGACCGGCAACACGGTGACCCTCGCGGTCGACGGCGGGCAGCTGCCGCTGCTCGTCAACCTCTTTGCGCTCATCACCGCCGGCACCGCGGTCGTCCTGGCCGTCGTCGCCGAGCTGCACGAGCGTCTGAACAACCGAATCAGCGCGCTCACCGAGTTCCTGGTGGCACGGCTCAACGAGATCGACAACCACACCGGCGATCGCAACACCGGGTTCGTGGAGGGTTACCTGTTGAGCCACGGCCAGGAGGCCGCTGTGGTGCCGTTCGGCCGGCGCGGACGAGGAGCCGCCGAACGCTGATCGCTTACCGCTCAATGGGTCCGCTCGGCCAGGAATGAGCCTGGATCGCCGGGGTACGCTGACGCGCGTGCCGCCGTTGAATCTGGGCAATCAGCAGCCGAGGACCCCGTTGAACGCCGACCATGCCTGGCGGGTAACCGCCAGACGGGCGGCCGGGACCGTGCTCTTCTTCGACTTCGACGGCACGCTCGCGCCCGTCGACGACGATCCGACCGCGGTACGCCCGGCGCCCAAGGCGTTGGCCGCGATCGAGGCGCTCGCCCCGGTCGTGCAGCGTGTCGCGATCGTCTCCGCCCGACCCGTCGAGTTCCTTCGGGATCAGCTCGGCGGGCTCGCTGGCGTGGACCTCTACGGCCTCTACGGGCTGGAGCACAGCCATTCCGGCGGCGAGACAGTCACCGAACCGGCCGCGCTGCCCTGGGTGCCGACCATGTCGGAGCTGGCCGACCTGGCTCGGGCGGAACTGCCACCCGGCACGCTCGTGGAGTACAAGCGGCTCTCGGTCGCGCTGCACTGGCGTACCGCCCCGCAACTCGGCGCGACGGTGCAGCAGTGGGGGCAGGCGCAGGCCGACCGTCTGGGGTTGCGCTCGCAGGCCGGGCGGATGGTGCTGGAGCTCAAGCCACCTGTCGACCGGGACAAGGGCATGGTGATCGGCGAGGCGATCAAGGGTGCCACCGGCGCCTGGTACTTCGGCGACGACGTCTCCGACATCAAGGCGTTCGCCGCGCTGCGCGCTCGCGCCACCGCCGACCCGGACTTCCTCGGCGTCTGCGTGGCGGTGGCCAACCCGGAGACCGGCCACGAGGTGGCCAATGCCGCCGACCTGACCATCGAGTCACCGGCCGCCCTGGGTGACTTCCTCACCCGGGCGCTGACCCACCTGTCCTGAACCGACCTGACCCCAGCGGCGGCCGACGGCGTCGCCGCCGGGTCAGGCGCCGTAGCGGCGTTGCCTGGTGGCGTACGAGCGCAGGGCCCGCAGAAAGTCGATGTGCCGGAAATCCGGCCAGTTGAGCTCGCAGAAGTAGAACTCCGAGTGCGCGGACTGCCAGAGCATGAATCCGGACAGCCGCTGCTCACCGCTGGTGCGGATGACCAGGTCCGGGTCGGGCTGCCCTCGGGTGTAGAGGTGCTCGGCGATGTGCTCGACGTCCAGCACCTCGGCCAACTCCTCGAGCGTGCCCCCGGTGGCGGCGTGCTCAAGCAGCAGCGAACGGACCGCGTCGGTGATCTCCCGGCGGCCGCCGTAGCCCACCGCGATGTTGACCTCCGCGCCGCCGGTGCGCTCACGGGTGCGCTCCTCGGCGCCCTTGAGCGCCGCCGCAGTCTGCGCTGGCAGCAGGTCGAGCGCTCCGACGATGCGCAGTCGCCAGGGGTTGCCCTCCTCGGAGAGCTCCACCACCAGATCCTCAATGATCTTGAGGAGCGGGTCCAGCTCGGCGGCCGGACGGCGCAGGTTGTCGGTGGCCAGCAGGTAGAGGGTCACGTGCCCGACGCCGGCCTGGTCACACCAGCCGAGGACATGCTTGATCTTCGCCGCGCCGACCCGGTGCCCGTCGTTCGGGTCGACGAAGCCCATCTCCTTCGCCCATCGGCGGTTGCCGTCGCACATCACCCCGACGTGCCGGGGCACCGGCTTACCCGCGAGCTTCGCCGTGAGCCGGCGCTCGTACACGGAGTAGATAAGGTTCCGCAGCGTCATCACCTAGCAGCGTAGCGACCCTTGCGCCAGTTCACTGCCTCGGAGCCCCATCCCCGCCGCCCAGACCGGCGCCGATCAGTGCGAGCGTACGAGCGGTGAGGCGTCCGTCACCCAGCCCCAACTCGACCACGTCGTAGAACACCCGGTCGTCCCGACGGGCGGCCCGGACCGCCGCGTCCACCACCCGACGTCGCCGGGCCAACCAGGCCGCCACCGAACTGTGCCGCAGGTGGGTGCCGAGGCGGCGACGCAACCCGTCGGCGTAGCGGGCAGCCGCGCCATCGGGCGACCGGGCCGCCGCCGACCCGGCGAGCGCGCCGGAGAGCAGCGCGTAGAAGATCCCCTCCCCCGTGAACGGATTGATCAGTGACAGGGCGTCCCCGGCCAGCAGGGTGCGCCCACGCCCCGGCGACGGCCGGTGGGTGGAGAGGGGCAGGTGATGCGCGCGCAACGCGGTCACGGTCGCCAGATCGGTGCCGGGCAGCAGCGCGGCCAGCCGGTCCAGCAGGTACCCGCGGCTCAACGGCTCACCGCGCAGCACCTCCCCGTACCCGACGTTCGCCCGTCCGTCACCGATCGGGAACGACCAGGCGTACGCCGGCCACCGCGCCTTCGAGGTGACGATGAGCTGCTCGGACGGGCCGGGCAGAGCCGGGGCGTACCCCCGGATGGCCAGCGCGAGGTGTCGGTCGGGGTTCTGCGGATGGCCGAGCGCCCGACGTACCACCGAGCCGGCGCCGTCCGCGCCGATCACCACCCGGCCGGACACCTGCCCGTCGAGCACCACCCGGTCCGCGCGCGGTTCGACCTGGCGCACCGTGTGCCGGCGCAGCTGCGCGCCGGCGGCCACCGCGGCCGCCACCAGCCGCGCGTCGAAAACCTCCCGGGGAACTGTGTACGCGGGTCGGGGCAGCGCCCGAGCCACCGCGCCGCCACCCGGCGAGACCATGCGTAACGCCGGCAGCGGCGCGTAACCGGCCACCGCCTCGGTCACCCCTAGCTCGGCGAGCACGTCCACCGAGTGCGCGGCGATCCCGTCACCACACGCCTTGTCCCGGGGAAAGTCGGCCCGGTCCAGCAGCAGCACGCTGGCACCGGCCCGGCGCGCCGTCAGCGCGGCTGCCGCCCCGGCCGGTCCCGCCCCCACCACCACCACGTCGAACTCGTCGCCCACCACGAGCCTCCTCCCAGTCCGCCGCGTCGCGGCCGCTCCCGCCGGGCGACCCGGTCGGCCCTGCGGCCGGCCGCCGCGACATCTCCGCAGCTCGCCCCGACGTCGACACTGTGACCGACGCCACCCGCCATCCTGCCCCCTGGTCGCCCGCGTTGACCGCTCCCGCACCGGCCGGCCAATCTCACCCACCCCGCCTTTGCTCTGCACCCGCGGATGCGACGGTTACCGTCCGCGACTGTCGCCTATCGGGGTGCAGAGCAAAGGACGGTGCGGAGCAGACGAGGGGATGGGCAGGTGCTGGGCCGCGGTCTGCCGCCGGGTCGGCACCCGGCGGCGTCGGTGCGGGGCTCCGCCGCGGTCAAGGTCGGGGTTCAGGTCCGGCGGCGTCGGGGGTTCGGGCGGCACGGCGCAGGCCGTAGAGGACCAGCCCGGCGGCGGCGAGCAGCGGGGCGCCGTCGCGGATCAGGCCGTCCACGCCCAGCAGCCACCAGCACAGCGGCAGATCCACGGCGAGTACGGCCACAGTGACGACGACCAGCAGGCCACGCGCCCAGTCCTTGCCCCGCATCAGGAACGCTGTGCAGAACAGCACCGCGTAGCTGGCCGTGATGCCCGCACCGAACCAGAACAGCACGGCCGGCACCGCGGTCAGTCGACCATCCAGGATGGAACCCCCGGCGACCAGTGCCGGCACCAGCATCAGCGGGCTGTAGGTGAAGGCCGCCACCCGGCTGGTCAACAACCAGGCACTGGCCTGTGGTCGGCGCGGCGGGGTCTCCCGCCAGGAGATGCCGTCGGAGTCGATGACGAGGCGTGGACGGTGCCGGACCAGGTGCGCGGCCAACGCCGACGAGCGGTAGAGCAGCCAGACCACCGCGACGCACAGCGCCGTGAGAATGGCGAAGCCGAGCAGGCCGGGCAGCGGCGGCACGCCCTGCCGGGGCACGATGAGCCGGCCAACCGCGAAGATCGTGGTGACCGCGAGGATCAGCCCGAACGGGCGGGCCGCCGTACGACCCCGTCGCACGTGCCCGATCAGCAGCAGGAAGCCGAACGAGCGCAGCATGGCCCAGCCGGTCCGTACGGCGAGCCCGAATCCCTGCTCCGGGGCGTACCACCAGTTGAGCAGCTCGACCACGACGGTGGCCGCCGCCGTCGTCGCCAGCAGGATGGTGAGCACCCGGACGGCGGACGGCCGCCGGACCTGTGTCTCGGCGGCCGTCCTCATGAAATCCGATGTTGCCCGCGAAGGGCCTCGTTCACACCTACCGCTGCGGTTGTGCGGCGTCCAGGCGGGCGCGCAGCGCGTCCAACTCGGCCCAGAGCACGCCGGGCAGCTTGTCACCGAACTTCTCGAACCACTCGGTGATCATCGGCAGCTCGTTACGCCACTCGTCCGGGTCGACCTTCAGCGCGATCCGAACATCCTCCGGGGTCATGTCCAGGCCCTCGACGTCCAGCGCGTCCGGCGCGGGGACCATGCCGACCGGCGTCTCGACCGCGTCGGCAGTGCCCTCGATCCGCTCGACGACCCACTTGAGCACCCGGGAGTTCTCCCCGAAGCCCGGCCAGAGGAACGAGCCGTCCGGGTCCTTGCGGAACCAGTTGACGTAGTAGATCTTCGGCAGCTTCGCCTCGTCGCCGTCGGCGCCCTTGCCCATCTCGATCCAGTGCCGGAAGTAGTCCCCGGCGTGGTAGCCGATGAACGGCAGCATCGCCATCGGGTCCCGCCGGACCACGCCGACGGCGCCGGACGCGGCGGCGGTGGTCTCCGAGGAGAGCGTGGCGCCCATGTAGACGCCGTGCACCCAGTCGCGGGCCTCGGTCACCAGCGGGACGGTGTCCTTGCGGCGTCCACCGAAGAGGATCGCGTCGATCGGCACGCCGTTCGGGTCGAAGTACTCGTCGGCGAGGATCGGGCACTGCGTGATCGGGGTGCAGAACCGGCTGTTCGCGTGGGAGGACAGGCTGTCGCTCTCCGGCGTCCAGTCGTTGCCCTTCCAGTCGATCAGGTGTGCCGGCGGCTCGCCCATGCCCTCCCACCAGACGTCGCCGTCATCGGTCAGGCCGACGTTGGTGAAGACGGAGTTGCCCCGGTCCAGCGTGCGCATGGCGTTGGCGTTGGTCTTCCAGTCGGTGCCGGGCGCGACGCCGAACAGGCCGTACTCGGGGTTGACGGCGTAGAGGCGGCCGTCCGGGCCGAACCGCATCCAGGCGATGTCGTCGCCGATGGTCTCGACCTTCCAGCCGGGAATCGTCGGCTCCACCATGGCGAGGTTGGTCTTGCCGCAGGCGGACGGGAAGGCGCCGGCGATGTGGTAGACCTTGCCCTCCGGCGAGGTGATCTTCAGGATCAGCATGTGCTCGGCGAGCCAGCCCTCGTCGCGGCCCATCACGCTGGCGATCCGCAGCGAGTAGCACTTCTTGCCCAGCAGCGAGTTGCCGCCGTAACCCGAGCCGTACGACCAGATCTCCCGGCTCTCCGGGAAGTGCGAGATGTACTTGGTGTCGTTGCACGGCCAGGCGACATCCTGCTGGCCGGGGGCGAGCGGGGCGCCGATCGAGTGCAGCGCGTGCACGAAGTCCGCGTCGTCGCCCATGGCCTCCAGGACCCGGGTGCCCATCCGCGTCATGATGCGCATCGAGGCGACCACGTACGGGCTGTCGGTGATCTCGACGCCGAACATCGGGGACTCGGCCTCGACCGGACCCATGACGAACGGGATGACGTACATGGTGCGACCGCGCATGGAGCCCCGGTACAGATCCGTCATCGTCCGCTTCATCTCGGCCGGCGCCATCCAGTTGTTGGTGGGGCCGGCGTCCGCCTCGTCGACGGAACAGATGTAGGTGCGTTCCTCGACCCGGGCGACGTCCGTCGGGTCGGTGCGCGCGTAGAACGAGTTGGGCTTCTTCTCCGGGTTGAGCCGGATCAGGGTGCCGGCCTCGACCAGCTCATCGGTGAGGCGGCGCCACTCCTCGTCGGACCCGTCCACCCAGACGACACGGTCGGGGGTGGTCAGTTCCGCGACCTCACGGACCCAGGCGAGCAGTTTCGGATGGGACGTCGGGGCCTGATCGATACCCCGCACAACAGCCGGAGCAACCATGACACATCTCCTTGTGGTCGACGCTGACCGATCTATGGGATGCACGAGACTCAGCGGCGCGATGCGTCGCCTTCGTGGAAACCTGGGATTGGCCTCAGCGTAAACCGGGCAGCCTTCCGAGTCAGTGGGACAGGTTGTGAAGAACTGCACAAGCTACGGCCTCGCTGCGGCATCACGAGCTGATACCCGCTTTCCCGCGCAGTTTCACGCAAATCTTGTTGTGCACCCCGGCGGACGCTTGTTGCGGTCGGTCCGTTGACCTGCCCCGCCGACCGATGCGGTGATTCCCGTTCCGCAGCGGCTCAGTCCTCCCAATTGGCTACGCTCTGTGCAGTGGTTACGTACACGGCGCTCGGCCCCTCCGGGAGACCACGCCCGCTTGCCGTTGCTACCCCTCTGACTGGCCGGCAGCCGGTAGGCTCCCCCCGTGGCCGCCACGATGACCGGGGAACAACCGGGTCCCCGGCAGACCCGACGGGGTCTCGTCGGCTTACTCCTCGACCGCTTCGGTCACCTCATCCGCGAGATGGGCAAGTTCGCCACCGTGGGTGGTTTCGCGTTCCTCGTGGACTTCGCGCTCTTCAACTACCTGACGAGCAGGCACGGCGTCGAAGAGTTGACGGCGAAGACGATCTCCACGGTGATCGCGGCGTCCGTCGCCTTCGTGGGCAACCGGTTCTGGACGTGGCGGCACCGCCAGCGCAACAACGCGGCCCGCGAGTACGCGCTGTTCTTCTTCTTCAACGCGGTCGGTCTCGGCATCACGGTGGCCTGCCTCGCGCTCAGCCGCTACGGGCTCGGGGCCATCTGGCCGGACGTGTTCCAGACGCGCCTGGCGGACAATCTCGCCAGCTACATCGTCGGTACGGGATTCGCCACGCTGTTTCGATTCTGGTCGTACCGGCGGTTCGTCTTCGTCGAAGCGGGAACCCCGACCGTTCCGCAGGTGGATCCCGACCGTGACCACGGGGCGTGACCTGCCGCCCACCTCGTTCGGCCGGTGATCGCCGGCCGCACCGACTGCCCTAAGGTGTTTCGCATGCGTCTTGTCCGCCTGCTGCCTGAGCGCTGGCAGAAGTTCATCCACGAGGCGCTCAAGTTCGGCATCGTCGGCGGCATCAACACCGTCATCAATTACGCGGTGTTCAATGCCCTTGCACTGACCGTTTTCGTCAATGGTCAGTTGAAGGCGACAGTGATCGCGACGATCGTCGCCACCATCACGTCGTACCTCATGAATCGGCACTGGACGTACCGTGATCGCCCGAAATCGGCGCTTCGCCGGGAATATCTGCTTTTCTTCCTATTCAACGGCGCTGGCCTGCTCATTGAGCTGGGGGCTGTGGCGGCGGCGAAGTACGGACTCGGCGTACACGGCCTGCTGGCACTGAATCTGGCCAAGACCGTCGGCGTCCTGCTGGCCACGCTGTTCCGGTTCTGGTCATACCGCACGTTCGTCTTTCAACCCGTCGCGCCGGCCGAGGACGAGCCCGCGAAGCCCGACTCCACCTGGCACAGCATTCCGCGCGACGAGTGGGACACCATGGCGGAGATGGACCCGGTCGCCGAGCTGGCGGAATCGGTGTCCGAGCTGGAGGAGGCGGAGTCCGCGCAACGCGTCGACCCGCCAGCCGGCGCACCGACTCAGGGTCGGCTCCCGCGGCTGAGCGTCAGCCCCGACGTCGACCTGGATGCGGAACTCGCCGCGGAGCTGCACGTCGGCACCCGTCGCGCGCCCCGCCGGTGACGACACCCGACGCCCGCTCCGGCACGGGGCGACCCGCCGAGCTGTTCTTCGAGGATCTCGTCCCGGGGCTCACCGTCGACCTCGGCGTGGTCACCGTGGACGCCGACGAGATGGTCGCCTTCGCCCGCCGCTTCGACCCGCAGTGGTACCACGTCGACCCCGACCTGGCCGCGGCGAGTCGACACGGTGGTCTGATCGCCAGCGGCTTCTACACGGTCAGCCTGTTCATGCGTGCGTACGTCGACCACCTGCTGTCCCGGGCCGCCGCGGACGCCTCCCCCGGCCTGGAGGAGCTGCGTTGGCTCGCCCCGGTGCGGGCCGGTGACCGGCTCGCGGTCCGGGTCGACGTGATGGGCGCCCGGCCGTCGACCGCCCGCCCCGGGCTCGGCACCGTCAGCCTCACCGGCACCATGCTGCGCCTCGGCCCGGACGACCGGCCCGAGCAGGAGGTCCTGCGGACCCGCTTCCGTGGCTGGTTCGGCATGCGACCGGTCGAGGCCGACCCCGCCGAAGCCACTCCGACCGACGCTGACCGGCCCGGAGCTGACCAGCCCGACAGCGGCCCGACCGCGGCAGACCCGTCCACCGTCGGGTCGCCCCAGACCGACCCGACGAAGAGCAGCGGCCCACCCGACTGACCCGCCCCCGACGGTGTGCCAGGGGCGGGTCTCCACCGGCCCGGATCAGGTCGTGGTGTCGCGCAGCGGCTTGCCGTCCTGCATGTCGGCGAGCATGTCGCGCATCTCGCCATCGCCCAGCGAGTGCTTGTCGTGCTGTGCCTCGACCAGCTCGTACAGCGTGGTCTGCACCTTCCCGACGTCCGGCACGTCGGCGAGCACCGACTGGCCGCGCTCACCAGCCGACTCGATGGTGAGCGTCCCGCAGCCGAGCAGACGCTCGACGAACCGCTGGTTCATCGAGTGGTCGTTGACCCGGGCGAGCGGGAGGTCCCGCCGGTCCCGGGAGAGCACACCCTGCTGAAGCAGGACTCGCTCGTTCGTGAACAGGTAGTGGGTGGTGCGCCAGACCAGGAACGGCCACAGGCCGAGCCAGAGCACCGCGACCAGGGCGATCGCCCCGATCACGGCCAGCGCGACCGAACCGCCGCCACTCTCGGGCAACAGGAGCACGCCGACCACCACCGCGGCGATGGCCAGCACCAGCACCGCGATCGGCCGGATCAACGCCTTCCAGTGCGGGTGCAGGTGCAGCACGACGTGCTCGTCCTCGGTGAGCACGTCTTCGGGAAACGCCACGGGAACCTCCAACGCGATTTTCTGGACGCGCAGACGGTAAACCCCCCAGGCCCCACCACAACATCCGCCGCGCGGGCCCACTCGGCTCTACGTGATCTTGCCGGTCCTCAGCGGAGGTGCAGGACGTCGCCGGCGGCCAGGGTTCGAGCACCGGTCGACGTGGTGACCATCAGTTGGCCGTCCGGGTCCACTCCGGTGGCGGTGCCGGTCAGGGAGTCGCCGTCGGGGAGCAGGACGCGTACCTCACGCCCGATCGTCGCGCAGGCCGCCAGGTAGGCGTCGCGCAGGCCGCTGGCCACGGCGTCGCCGCCCGCCGAACGCCAACGGTCGTACCAGTCGGCCACCGCCCGCAGCAGCGCCCGCAGCAGCGGATCCCGATCGGTGGCCACCGCGCCAGCCAACTGGAGCGAGGTGGCTGGCAGCCCGGTCGGATTCACCGGCAACTCGTCGGCGCGCAACGTCACGTTGAGCCCGATGCCCAGCACGATCGCCGGCGGTTGGTCCGGCACCCGCCCAGGCACAGCCTCGGCCAGCACGCCCGCGCACTTCGCGTCGTCGATCAGCAGGTCGTTCGGCCACTTGAGGGTGGCTTCCAGCTCGGCCAGCCGGGCCACCGCCTCCACCAGCGCCACGCCGGCCAGCAACGGCAGCCACCCGTACCCGGTGGGTGTCGCCGGCAGCCAGCCGCGGTCCGGGACGGCCTCGCCGGGCCGCAGCAGGACGCTCGTCGCGATGCCGGCCCGCGCGGGCGACTGCCAGACCCGCCCGCGCCGGCCGCGCCCCGCGGTCTGCCGCTCGGCGACCACGACCAGGCCCTCGGGCTCGTCGGCCCGCGCGGCCTCGGCCACGTCGGCGTTGGTGGAGCCGGTCTCGGCACGCAGCTCCAGTCGGGCCCACGGCCCGTTCGGCGCTGTCAACGCGCGGCGCAGCCGGGCCGCCGACAGCGGCGGCCGGTCCAGATCGGTGTACGGGGAGCCCGACATTCCGCCAGCCTACGGCGGTGCTCCGGTCGACACTGAGGCGTACTGCACAGCGGCACCCACCTGAACCATCGTTATATTCCCTGGGTGACTACCGAGACCGGGACCAACATGCACAGCACCGCGGGCAAGCTGGCGGACCTGGAGCGCCGGGTCGACGAGGCGGTGCACGCCGGGTCGGCCCGAGCCGTGGAGAAGCAACACGCGCGCGGCAAGAAGACCGCCCGCGAGCGGATCGAGATGCTGCTCGACGAGGGCTCCTTCGTCGAACTCGACGAACTGGCCCGGCACCGGTCCACGGCCTTCGGGCTGGAGCGGAACCGCCCGTACGGCGACGGCGTGGTCACCGGCTACGGCACGGTGGACGGCCGGCAGGTGTGCGTCTTCGCGCAGGACTTCACGGTCTTCGGTGGCTCGCTCGGTGAGGTCTTCGGCGAGAAGATCGTCAAGGTGATGGACCTGGCCATGAAGATCGGCTGCCCGGTCGTCGGCATCAACGACTCCGGTGGCGCGCGCATCCAGGAGGGTGTCGTCTCGCTCGGCCTCTACGGCGAGATCTTCTTCCGCAACGTGCGGGCCTCCGGCGTCATCCCGCAGATCTCACTGGTGATGGGGCCCTGTGCCGGCGGCGCCGTCTACTCTCCGGCGGTCACCGACTTCACCGTGATGGTCGACCAGACCTCGCACATGTTCATCACCGGCCCCGATGTGATCAAGACGGTGACGGGCGAGGACGTCGGCATGGAGGAGCTGGGCGGAGCGCGGACGCACAACACCCGCAGCGGCAACGCGCACTACCTCGCCAGTGACGAGGAGGACGCCGTCGACTACGTCAAGGCGCTGCTGTCGTACCTGCCGTCGAACAACCTCGACGAGCCGGCCGTGGTCGACGCCCCCGCTTCGCTTGAGGTCAATGACGAGGACCGGGAGTTGGACACCCTGATCCCGGACTCGGCCAACCAGCCGTACGACATCCACACGGTGATCGAGCACGTCCTCGACGACGGGGAGTTCCTGGAGGTCCAGCCGCTCTACGCGCAGAACATCGTGGTCGGCTACGGCCGGGTCGAGGGACGACCGGTCGGTGTGGTCGCCAATCAGCCGATGCACTTCGCCGGCACCCTGGACATCGCCGCCTCGGAGAAGGCCGCCCGGTTCGTCCGCACCTGCGACGCGTTCAACATTCCGGTGCTGACCTTCGTGGACGTGCCCGGCTTCCTGCCCGGCACCGGTCAGGAGTGGGACGGCATCATCCGCCGGGGCGCGAAGCTCATCTACGCGTACGCCGAGGCGACCGTCCCCAAGGTCACCGTGATCACCCGCAAGGCGTACGGCGGGGCGTACGACGTGATGGGCTCCAAGCACCTCGGCGCGGACCTGAACTTCGCCTGGCCGACCGCGCAGATCGCGGTGATGGGCGCGCAGGGCGCGGTGAACATCCTCTACCGCTCGGAGCTGGCCGGGACCGAGGACCCGGCGGCCGTCCGGGCCGAGAAGATCGCCGAGTACGAGGACACCCTGGCCAACCCGTACGTGGCCGCCGAGCGTGGGTACATCGATTCGGTGATCGCTCCGCACGAGACACGCACCCAGATCGTCCGGGCGCTGCGCGTCCTGCGCACCAAGCGGGAAACCCTGCCGCCCAAGAAGCACGGCAACATCCCGCTCTGAGGCTGGTCGATCCGCGCAACGTCAGGGGACGTGCTGCCTCCGGGCGGCGGGCAACAACCCCGAGGTTGCGCGGATCGACAGTGGTCAGCAGGCTGGGTTGGCGGCGACGCACATCCGGCGGGCGGCGACCCCCGCCAATCGGGGCAGGTCCACCTCCATGCCCGTCTCCCTCAGAGTGAGCACGGTGATCAGGTCGCCCACCCGGACCACGGCGGTGGTGGTCGGCCGAGGTGGCGCGGCGATGGGCTTGCCCGTCTTCTGGTCGACGGGCTGCGAACCGGTGTGCCGCAGCAGCGCAGCCCCGTCACCGGCGAAGTCCCGCTGGATCACCGCCCAGCGGTGCGTCGCCGACGCGGTGCCTGTTGCGCCCTGCACCTTGTATTCGCCGACGCTGGTCCATTCGGCACACGGTGCGACCAGGTCGTCCATGGTGGCCAGAAGCTGGATGGCCGCGTCCGGAGGCAGCCGGTAGAGATCCTGCGTGACCAGACCATCGGACTGGGTGAGGATTGCCGCAGCGCGCTTCGGCACCAGGGTCTGCGAACGGGACAGGATCGAATGCAGCCAGCCATTCGATCGCCCCTGACCCGTCCGGCAGGCGGCGAGCATGTGGTCCAGCAGGACCGGCTCGCCCAGGCCCGACTGGCTGAGCTGCACGTCGACCTGCTGCGGCAGGTCGGCCGGCTGCAACAGGGCGTCGGTGCTGATCTCGTGCCGGGTCGGCGAGGCGGAGGGCGCGGCGGCCGGCGAGACCGGCGGCGCAGACTTCCTCGGGGCGGCGACCGCCACTGCGGAGACCCCGGCGAGAGCCAGCACGACGGTGGCCACCACGATCCTGCGCTGGCCGCGGCGGCGGGCCCGGAAGCGGATCTCCTCCGGGCCGAGCCACCGCACGTCCTGCAGGTCCCGTTGGATCTGTTCGACGAAAGTCAGGTCGTCACGCATCGGTAGCCTCCTCCAGGTCAGAGACGGCGAGCAGGCCGGCGAGCGCGGTACGCCCCCGGGAGAGACGGGCCTTGACGGTGCCCACCGGGGCCGCGGTCTCCCGCGCCACCTCGGCGACCGGCATGCCCACCAGGTAGTACAGGGCGATGGCGACGCGTTGCTCCTCGGGCAGTCGACGCAGGGCGGCGACCACCGCGACGGTGTCGGTGCCCGGCCCGGGAACGGTCTCGATCGCACCGTGTCGCAGGTAGGCGCGGGCGCGGCTACGCAGGCTGCGCCACCGGCTGACGGCGATCCGGCTGGCCACCACCCGCACCCACGCCTCCGGGTCGTCGTACCCGCTGATGGTGGACCAGCGCTGCCACGCCCGGACGTACGCCTCCTGCACGGCGTCCTGCGCCTCACCCCGGTCGCCGGTGAGGGCGTAGACGAACCCGAGGAGTCGTTGCCGACTCCCCCGGTAGAACTCGTCGAACCCGTCGACGTCCGGCACCCGCTACCTCCCCGTGTCGGTCGCTGGGAACACGCACCGGCAAGGGCCGTTGGTTGCCCGGTCAGGCGATCGACTTCTCCAGCTCGTCGAGCGGGAACGCGCCGGCCCCGATCCGCTCCCGGACCGCCCGGCGTACGGCCCGCTGCACCGCGGCGTTGACCGGCGTCGGCACCCCGTGCAACCGGCCGAGCAGCGCGATCTCACCGTTGAGGTGGTCGACCTCGGTCGAGCCGGTGCCCCGGGCCAGGCTCTGCCAGGTGGAGCCGCCGGAGCGGGCTTCGCCGTCGACCGGGCGCTGCCCGACCAGGTCGCCGCGTTCGGCCTTCTCCTCCTCCGGGGAGGTGTGCGCGATGCCGGCGGCGGCGAGCGCGGCGACGCCCTCGGCGCGTACCCGCTCGACCAGCGCGTTCGGGATGTCCCGACCCAGCAGCGCCTGCAGGCCGTTACCGAGGTTGCTGAGCAGCTTGCCGTACTTCCAGCGCAGCACGTCGGTGCGGACCGGTGCGACGAAGCCGGCGGCGGACAGGTCGGCGGCGACAGCCCGGTCGGTGTCGTCGGCGCCTCCGGGGTACCGCCCGATGTGGAGCATCCCGGGATGCGGGTACCCGTTGGCGACCACCACACCCGGGTCCAGGTGGGTGGCCGGCAGCCAGACGCAGACCGGGTGCACGTCGGCGAAGAGGCGCAGCGCTGCCCGCTCGTTGGCCACCCCGTTCTGCGCGGTCACCAGCGGCAGACGTTCTCCCGCCGTGCCACCGCCGACCACCGAAGCGTCCACCCAGGCGGCCAACGCGTCGGCGGTGTCCTGTGACTTGACGGTGAGGATCAGCACGGTGTCCGCCGGCAGCGGCTGGTCGGTGGGCCGGTCCACCGCCGCGAGCTGGGCGGTGACCTCACCGTCGGGCTGCCGCAGGGTGAGGCCCCGCGCTCGGATCGCCTCCAGGTGCGCACCGCGGGCCACGACCGTCACGTCCCGGTCAGCCTGGGCCAGCCGTACGCCGATGGTCCCGCCGACCGCACCCGCGCCGATGATCAGGTATCGCATTGCCTCATTCTGCCCGGATCGACCGGAGCGAGGCGGCTAGGGCGACGTGGGAAGGAACGGACCGGCGAGCAGGAGCGCTCCGGCGATCAGCGCCGCCACGTTGACCAGGGCGAAGACGCCCACCCAGAAGAGCGGCGGGAACGGGGTGAGCCCGGCGAGCTGGTCGGCGTCGGACGCGGGCATCCGGCCCCGCGAGCGCAGCCGTTGCAGCTCGACCACCGGGCGCACCCCACCGAGCAGCAGGAACCACACCCCGGCGTACGCGAACGCGGCCTGAACCTGCGGCGTCGCGTACCAGGAGACGGCGAACACCAGTGCGCCGGTGACCAGCAGCGACACCACACCGAAGGCGTTACGGATCATGACGAGCATGGCCAGCAGCAGCGCCACGGCCACCCAGAGCAGCAGGGTGATCCGGTTACCACCGAGCAGCCAGGCCCCGGCCAGCCCGACCAGCGGCGGTGCGACGTACCCGGCGAGCAGGGTGAGGATCATGCCCGGCCCGGTGGGGCGGCCAGCGGAGAGCGTCAACCCGGACGTGTCCGAGTGCAGTCGGATGCCGCGCAGCTTGCGGCCGGTCAGCAGGGCGACCAGGGCATGCCCGCCCTCGTGCGCGATGGTGACGGCGTTACGGGCGATCCGCCACGGCAGCCGGGTGGAGACCACCACCAGCGCGACGGCCCCGGTGATCAGCACCAGCAGCGCGGGCGGGTCCGGCTGCGCCCCGAACAGCGTGTCCCACTTCTCGCCCAGTCCGTCGATCGACATCATGGGGCGCGAGCCTACCGGCGGCGTTCCGTGTCGTTCCCGAGGCACCGGCTCGTATCCTGTGAGACTGATCGGGTGGCGAGCGAAGCGGGAGGTGACCGTCGGTGAGCACTGCCCCCCTGGAGCCGCACGTCGGTCTGTGGACCGAAGCCGACTACTTCGCCCTGGGCGAGACGCCTGACCGGATCGAACTGCTCGACGGGAGCCTGTTGGTGAGCCCTGCCCCGAGCCGACGGCACCAGCGGGTGTCGCGTCGGCTGGCGAACAGCATCGAGGCAGCAGCAGAGCCTCGCGGTTTCCTGGTCTATGACGCGATCAACGTCCGGCTCGGCGTCGACCGGGTCGTGATCCCGGATCTCGTCGTCACCGATGCCGACGACGACGGCACTTGCCTCGACTCCGACCGGGTGTCTCTCGTCGGGGAGGTCGTCTCGCCGGGCAACGCGGCCGCTGACCGTCTGCTCAAGATGCAGCTCTACGCCATCGCGAGAATCCCCTGGTATCTGCTTGTCGAGCAGGACGGGGACGGCCACTCGCTCCGGCTGTTCCGGCTCGACGGTGAGCACTACGTCGAGGACCAGGTGGCCAAGCCCGGCGAGACGCTGACCGTGGTCGAGCCGTTCCGCTGGCAGCTCGACCCGGCCGCACTGCGCTGATCCGTTCCGCCTCGTCCAGCGGTCCTGCGCGCCCCGCCAATGAAGCTTTTGTTCAGCCGCACTTGCGATCTAGGGCACTTACCTCCAAAGATGGATGTCGATAGAGCGACGTCCTTGGAGGCACTCATGGCCCGTACCTCGTCATCGCTGCGCCGCGCGCTCGCGGCCGGCCTCACCGTCCTCGCCACCGCGGCGGCGGCCCTGGTCGCGACCGCCGGACCGGCGGCCGCCGCCACCACACCCGGTGTCGACGTGTCCCGCTACCAGGGCAGCATCAACTGGACCAGCGTCCGCAACGCCGGCGTCGAGTTCGCCTTCATCAAAGCGACCGAGGGCACCAGCTACAAGGACCCGAACTTCAACGCCAACTACGTCAACTCGTACAACGCCGGGGTGATCCGCGGGGCGTACCACTTCGCCCGCCCGAACATCTCCGCCGGCTCCACCCAGGCCAACTACCTGGCCTCCAACGGCGGCGCCTGGTCCGCGGACAGCCGGACCCTCCCAGCCGCGCTGGACATCGAGGCCAACCCGTACAGCGGCGGCTACTGCTACGGGCTCAGCACGACCGGGATGCGCAACTGGGTGCAGGACTTCCTGAACACCTACCGCTCCCGCACCGGCCGGTACGCGGTCATCTACACCACCACCAGCTGGTGGAACCAGTGCACCGGCAGCTGGACCGGCCCGTGGGCGAACCACCCGCTCTGGCTGGCCCGCTGGTCGAGCACGCCCGGCGCCCTGCCGGCCGGGGCTTCGGTGTGGAGCTTCTGGCAGTACACCAGCACCGGCGCGGTCTCCGGAATCAGCGGCAACGTGGACCGCAACTACTGGAACGGCGACCGGAGCCGCCTGATCGCATTGGCCAACAACACCTGACCGGGCCGTTGGCGGCAGCGGGATCGACGATCACCATCATGGTCGACAATCGGTCCGGCTGCCGCCACACCACCGGTTACGGTTCAGGCCCGCCGTCGGCTCATCGCCGGCACCATCACCGCAGCGTCCTCGCGGACGACCGCGTCCCGCCGGCTGAGCCGCCGGACGCCCACCGCACCAACGGCGATGGCGACGACGCCGAACAGCGCGACGAGTACCGGAAGCCCAACGCTGATCAGCAGCAGTGCCACATCACCGAGTGCGACGAGCATCCACAGTGCCAGCCGGGGCCGGGCGTTCCTGTATCGGTAACTCATGTCGCACCTCCCTCCGTCGTTGGAGATCAGATACCCCGAACGACGCAAGAACATGCGAGAGAGATTCGTGCAAGTGTGGACGCGGGTCAGTTGACCCGGTCGGGCTTGAAGCCCTTGACGATCTGGTCGAAGTTGGCGAGGTTGGCCTGCCAGTCCTTCTCCGCGATCTCCCACCGGATGGCGTAGCCCCGGTTGCTGGCGGTCACGAAGCCCCGGTTGCGCACGTGGATGCGGGTGTTGTTCCGGGTCTCCAACCACTCCCAGTCGGCGCAGGTCCGATACCAGTCGCAGGCCTTGATGCTGCCCACCAACTGGTAGTTGCTGACCAGATTCCGACGGTACGGTTCCTTTTCCTTCCAGTCGGCGACCGCGTCCTTCAGCGGGCTGGGGGTCCACTGGACCAGCATCTTGCCGGGCCCGCCGGACTGGTTGAAGACGGCCGTGTCCGAGCTGGTCTGACGGCCGCTCCAGCCGGGTGGGAGCGGGATGGAGAAGGTCGGCCCCTCGTGCAGCTTCCAGCCCGCCGGCAGCGCGTTTGGGTCGACCGAGGGAGTGGCAGAGGCGGACGGGCTCGGCGCACCGCTGGTGGGCGGCGGAGGCGCCGCAGCGGAGGTCGGCGCGGCCCCCGAGGTCGGGGCGGCACCGGTCGGGCCGACCTGCGGGGTCTTGTCGTCGTCCTTCGTCAGCATCGGCACGACCACCACGAGACCGATCAGCAGCAGGGCGACCACGGCCCCGATCAGCAGGTTACGTCGGGTGTTGTTCGGCTTCGTGCCATCCGAGAGCGGCACCGCCGCGCGGCCTGCCGGACCCACCGGCGGCATGAGCGCCGTCGGGGTGGTCGGCTTGCGCTGCTCCGGAGCCACCGGCGGACCGTCGACAACCGTCGGCTCGTCGTCGACGTTCGTCGTACCGTCGCCGCTCGTGTCGGGCGCGGCCGTGACCTTCGCGGTCGGCTCGGCGTCGGACTGGTCGGCGTCGGACGGTCGGTCGACCGTGGCGGTCGGCTCGGCCGGGGCCGCCGCCGACTCGGACGGCACCAGCGCGGTCGGGTCGGCGGTCGCACCGGAGGAGACGACAGCCGTCGGCGTGGCATCGGCGGCGGGGGTCGCCGCCGCGGCAGAGGTGGCAGCGGAGGTGGTCGCGGCGGCGGCCGGCGGCGGTGACACCGGGCGGTCGACACTCTCGGCCGGTCGCGGGGCCGGCACCACCGGCAGGCGCGGCTCGCGCGGACCGTTCGGCCCAGGCCGGCGTACGCCATCGAGCAGGGAGATGCCGCGCGACCGCTTGCCCCCGGCGCGGCGCAGCAACCGCTCCGCCACCTCGGCGGTGATCCGCTCGTTCGGGTCCTTACGCAGCAGCCCGTTGAGGACGGCCTTGAGCGGACCGGCGTTCTTCGGCGGCGGAATCGGCTCGGTGGCCAACGCGGCCAGGGTGCCGATCGCCGACGGCCGGGCATACGGCGACTTGCCCTCGACCGCCGCGTAGAGCGTCGCGCCCAGCGACCACAGGTCGGCCTCCGGCCCGGCGGTGCCGTCCCGGGCCCGCTCCGGCGAGATGTACGCGGGCGAGCCGAGCACCATGCCGGTGCGGGTCACGTTGGGGTCACCGGGGATGGTGGCGAGACCGAAATCGGTCAGCACCACCCGACCGTCGTCGCCGAGCAACACGTTGCCGGGCTTCACGTCGCGGTGCATGACACCCGCCTTGTGCGCGGCGCTGAGCGCACCCAGCACGCCCAGACCGATCTCCACCGTGCGGGCCACCGAGACGGGGCCGTCCTCGGCGAGAGTGTCCTGCAACGACTTCGACGCCACGTACTCCATCACGATCCACGGATCGCCGTCGGTGCGCAGCACGTCGAAGATGCGGACGACATTGGCGTGGTTGAGCCGGGCGATGGCCCGCGCCTCCCGCAACGAGCGCTCCCGCATCTCGCGGCGTTCCTCGTCGGTGAGACCAGGCGGCGGCACCAACTCCTTGATGGCGACGTCCCGGTGCAGCACCTCGTCGCGCGCCTTCCACACCCTGCCCATGCCGCCCTGGCCGAGCGGCGACAGGAGCCGGTATCGGTCAGCGACGAGTTGGGGAAGCGCGTTCGACATCGGTGAGACGGTACCCGGACCCGCTGACGCTCACACCGCCGGCACGCCACTGTGCGCTTCGCGTAACTTCGCGCCGCGTACCCTGGCGGCATGTCTGCCGAAGAGCCGCTGTTCCGGGTCGTCCGCGGCGTGCCCACCGCCGAGGAGTTGGCCGCTCTGGTGGGGGCGATCATCGTCCGAACCCGTCCGGCCGCCGCCCCCGTCCCGGCGCCGACGTCCGCCTGGGCGCGCAGCGGTCGACCCGGCAGCTCCCGCGGGTGGCGCTCCGCCGGCCTGCCCCGCTGACTCCGAGACCTGCCGTACGGGGGCTGTCACGGTGGCGTTGAGCCGTTAACCTCACTCAGGGAAACGGTGCCGTTACGGGTAGGGAGGATCCATGATCCCCGAAGAGGACCGGCCAGCACCCTGGCTACGCGGTTACGGCGGCATCGAAGCCGACATCAGCCAGCTCAGAGAGTTCGCCGACCGGCTCGCCGCCGAGGTCGAGAGCAACTACGCGCCGCACCTGTCGTACATCGCCGAAGACATGTCCGCGAAGCTGCCCAACCCGTGTGACGCCTTCATCGAGCTGGTCACCTTCCTGCACGCCCACCACGAGACGCAGCAGGCCACCGCCGACATGGTGTACGCCGTCCGAGGCGCCACCGGCCACCTGGCCGCCGCCGCCGATCAGGTCGCCACCCACTACGCCGACAGCGACGCCTTCACCGCCGCCCGAGTGGTCGACGTGCAACGAGCCCTCGCCAACCCGGCCAGCATCCTCCCCGGCGGTCCGACGCCAACCCTCACCGACCCGACCAGCCCCGACGCCGAAGGGCCGGTGGTCCTGCCGTGATCGAACGGGGCACCGGCCGCACCTCCGGCCTCACCGACTGGCACCTCATGGACGTCAACAGCATGTGGGCCTGCCTCCAGGACCACGACACCGCCAACCACTGGAAGCAGGTCGCCGGCTGGCGCAAGGTCTGCGACCTGGCGCAAACCCACCTCGGCCGCCTCCAGCAGTACCGACGCGGACTCGCCGAGGCATGGCCCCCCGAAACCAGCGCCGCCTCCCGCACGTACCTCGCCGAACTCGACGACCTCATCGACAAGGTGCAGCGCACCCACGACGCCGCCGCCGCGAACTACACAGCGCTCTCCGCCGCAACCCAGGCCATCGGCACCACCCGCGCCGCACTCCACAAGATCTACGAGGAGTACGCGACCAAGCTCCAGCAGAAGCAGGCGTACGAGTCGATGGTCGCCGACCCGAAAGCGGTGATGGGCAACCGGGCAACCCAGCCGCCAGTTGCTGATGGGGAGCTGGAACGGCTGAACGTGCAGGCCCGATCCATGATGTTCAACCTGAGCGGCGAACTCCAACAAGCTCAGGCAACCCTCCAAAAACCACCTGCGGCACCTCCACGATCGAGGCGAGACCCGTCAAACTCGGACGCCTATGAGTCCGCGCCAACAATTCCGCCAGTCCTGCCTCTGCCCATGACTGTCGGCGCAGTCCCGTCTTCACCTCTACCTAGCCCGGCGAGTGGTTCGCAACCTGCCTCGATCGCCCCCGTGGTAGGACCGATACTTGGCGGCACCAGCCCCACAACTGCGCCACCCCCTTCGACACCTGGAATTCCCGGAAGTGGACCTTCGATCCCGTCCCCCGGCATGGGAACGCCGACACCGCTCCCACCTGGCCCGATACCGCAGACCCCAACTCCGCCTTCTGCAGGCAAGCCAGCAGTCGACAATTTGCAGGTTCGCGGAAATAGCAACAACGTCCCATCCTCGCAACAGCCGACGCGGCCAATGCCACCGACTGGAATTATCGGCGGAGCACCTGGCCTTGGGCTAGGTCATCCCGTATCCTCATCCAGTCCAACACGAAAGGTTAACCCAATTGGCGGCGTAATTGGTGGTGGGGGGGCTGGAACCGCGCCTACCGGTGGAGCTGGTTCCCGGCCAGCCGCAGGCCGGGGTTTACCTGGCCGGCACCAACTTCCGCCGATGGGTGGAGCCCTCGGACAGGGGGGCGGCGCTACGGCTTCGGGCCTGGGCGCTATCTATCCACCTAATCACCAGGCCCAAAGGGGACAGAACGCAGATCGGCGAGCCTGGGATCCCGACCATCCCTGGGAGGTCGATCAAGGGGTAAACCCTGTCGTTCGCCCACCAGAGGAGCAGAACCCGCCTGACCCTGGCCCTGCAATCGGCTTCAACCGCTAATGAATCGCCACCGTCGAGCCCTGCGGATACTGTCGGCTATATTTTCGGCAACACTGTCCGCGTTGCATGCTTCGGCGGGAACAGGCGCTCAATTCGCGAGTGGCGAGCCCGGCGGTGGGAGCCCGAGAACCCCCCGGGCCGCTCAGGGGCCGGCGACCACCGGCGGCGAAGTTAACAGAATTAGATCGGACCAATGGCATCTTAGCTACCTTAATGCTTCCGACGCGCAACGCATCGCCCGAGGAGCAGGGGTAACTGTCGCAGTTCCAGATACTGGAGTGCAACCGCATCCCGACCTCCGAAGGAACCTTCTAAGAGGTACTGACATCATCGCCGGCGGAGATGGCAGCGGGCAATCCGATCAGAACAGCCATGGCACCGGGATGGCTGGCTTAATCGCTGCACATGGGCGAGGAGAAAACTCAGGAGCCCTGGGAATAGCTCCAGACGCGCGAATACTTCCCATTCGAGATACCCCTGTCGACGGCGAAGGACAAGCCGGAGACTTGGCCGCCGGGATCGATTATGCGGTCCTCAATGGAGCTGATGTCATCAGCGTTTCCTCGGTGGGAGGCGCGGGCATCCCACTGCGGCGATCAATAAAAGCAGCACTCGCGGCGGGTGTGATCGTGGTGGCATCCAGTGGCAACCGCCCGCAGGATTCTGCGGTTGGTTATCCAGCGTCAGAGGATGGGGTCATCGCGGTGGGTGGAATCGATCGAGACGGTAAGCGAGCCGCCGTCTCGGTCACTGGGCCGGAGATTGACGTGGTTGCGCCCGCCGTCGACATCTACAGCACGAGCATCGACGGCAAGTACCGCAAAGGCACCGGCACCTCTGACGCGACGGCGATCGTTGCGGGCGCGGCTGCGTTGATCAGATCCAAGTACCCGTACCTGCCGGCCCGAGAGGTGGCGCACCGGCTCACGGCTACCGCCGTCGACAAGGGCCCTCCTGGGCGTGACGACGAGTACGGCTATGGAGTGATCGATCTTGTGGCGGCGCTGACGGCAGACGTACCGCCGCTTGGGTTTGAATCGGTGAGCGCGCCGGCCGGTGCTGGCCCGACCACGACGGCTGGCGCTCAGCCGGGTGGGGAGAGCGACAGCGCGACCGCGCGTGGGCTGGCCACTCTCGGGGTGCTCGTGGCTGCCGGGGTCGGGTGGGCCGTGATAGCGCGGCGGCGTCGACGTGGTGATGATCCGCCACCCAGAATCAGTCGCTGAACGATCGGCGAAGCGGTGATCCACTCGGGTTGCAGGAAGTCGCGGTGTCCGGGGGGACGGGATAGCGCGTTTTCCTGTAGGTCGAGTGGATCAAGGGCGCGGGCCACGCGGCGGCGGGGTGTCGGCCTTGGTTGGGTGTTGGGCGGTAACGTCGGGGTGGTGTCTGAGACTTCGCCGCTCCGCCTCGTGCTCGCATCGGCGAGCCCTGCCCGTCGTAAGTTGCTCCAGGCTGCCGGCGTCGAGCCGGAGGTGCTGGTCAGTGGGGTGGACGAGTCCCTGGTGGTGACCGAGCGGGCCGAGGAGTTGTGCCTGGAGTTGGCTCGCCTGAAGGCACAGGCGGTGTTGACCCGGCTCAATTCGGCCACCGATCAGCGGACGTTGGTGATCGGCTGCGACTCGGTGCTCGCCTTCGACGGGGAAATCCTCGGCAAGCCGGCGGATGCCGCGGACGCTACCCGGCGGTGGCTGCGGATGCGGGGACGCACCGGCGTTCTCCACAGCGGGCACTGCCTGGTCGACGTTACTGCGGGCCGGCGCGCGGAGGCGGTCGCGTCGACGACGGTCCACTTCGCTGACATCAGTGACGACGAGATCGCCGCGTACGTGGCCACCGGTGAGCCGCTGGCGGTGGCCGGCGCGTTCACGATCGACGGGCTGGGTGGGCCGTTCGTGGAACGGATCGAGGGTGACCCGGGGACGGTGGTCGGACTGTCGATGCCGCTGCTGCGCCGGCTCCTCGCCGAACTGGATCTGCGGATCACCGACCTGTGGACGACTGTCGCGCCGGGCGGCCAAATGGTCGAGCCGCTCGGTAACGTCCGGTCATGACCATCAAGTCGATCCCGCTCACCAACGAGCTGCACGCCTATCTGGTCGCACACGGCTCCCCGCCGGACGAGATCATCCGTGACCTGGCCGAGGAGACCCGGTCGGTGCTGCCCGAGCACGCCACCATGCAGGTGGCCCCGGAGCAGGCCGCGTTCCTGACGTTCCTCACCCGGCTGCTCGGCGTGCGCCAGGCCGTCGAGGTCGGCACGTTCACCGGGCTCTCGTCTCTGGCGATCGCCCGCGGGTTGCCCGAGGGTGGGCAACTGACCTGCTTCGACATCTCCGAGGAGTTCACCGGCATTGCCCGGCGCTACTGGGCGCGGGCCGGCGTGCAGGATCTGATCGACCTGCGCATCGGCCCGGCCGCGGAAGGGCTACGGGAGTTGCCGCACGAACGGCACCTGGACTTCGCGTTCATCGACGCGGACAAGACTGGCTACCCGATCTACTGGGCCGAGTTGGTGCCCCGGATGCGGCCGGGTGGGGTGATCGCCGTCGACAACGTCCTGCGTGGCGGGCGGGTGATCGCCCCGCAGGATGCCAATGACCGGGCCATCGCCGCGTTCAACGACGAGGTCCTCGCGGACGTACGGGTGGACCCGGTGATGCTGGCGATCGCGGACGGCCTGACCCTCGCCCGGGTCCGCTGACCCGCGACAACCGCCGAATACGCCTATTGGGGTGTCCCCATCCAGGGGACACCCCAATGTCAACAATCAGCGTCAGCGGACGCTGCGGGCGAACTGGCGGGCAGCCCAGTAGACGCCCAGCGCGGCGAGGACAGCGGTGATGCTGAGGCCCTGCCAAACCTTGTCGCTGCCCAGGTCACCGGCGAACAGCGCCCGGGTGCCGTCGACCGCCCAGGAGAACGGGTTCCAGTTGGCGATGCCCTGCAACCAGCCGGGCGCGAAGGTCAGCGGCAGCAGGATGCCGGAGAGCAGCAGCACCGGCTGCGCCACGGTGTTCATCAGCGGGGCGAGTGCGTCCTCACTCTTGACCTTGAGGGCGACGCCGTAGGAGACGGCCGAGGTCATGAGGGCGATCAGGGCGAGCATCAGGTACGCCAGCAGCAGGTCCCCGAGGAACACCCGAAGGTCGAAGATGAGCGCCAGGAGCGTGATGATGACGGCCTGCACCAGGAGCGAGACCACGTCGCGCAGCGAGCGACCGAGCAGCAGGGCGAGCCGGCTGATCGGGGTGACCCGGGAACGTTCGATGACGCCGGCCCGCAGCTCGGCGATCAGGCCGAAGCCCTGGAACAGGCCACCGAAGATGGCCAGGAGCACCAGCAGACCCGGTACGAAGATCTTGTAGGCGGCCGCCTGGGTGGGCGCGTTCAGTGCGGGCTTGAGCAGCGGGGCGAAGAGCAGCAGGTACATGACCGGCTGGAACACGCCGACGAAGACCCAGACCGGGTTGCGTAGCAGGAGTTGGATCTGGCGCTGGAAGATCAGCCACGTGTCACGGGCGAATTTCATGAGAGTCGTCTCCGGGGGTCAGGACTCGCGCAGCGAGCGGCCGGTCTTGGTGAGGAAGACGTCGTCCAGGCTGGGTCGGTGCAGCTCGATCGAGCGCAGCTCCAGCCCGGCGTGGTCGAGTCGGCGCAGCACCTGCGGGATGGCGGTGGCGCCCTCGTCGACGTAGAGGCGCAGGCCGCCCTCGTCGACCGTCTCCAGCTTGTTGACGTACGGCTCGCCGTCGAGCGTCTGGGCTGCCTGCGGGGTGGCGGCCAGGTCGAGACCGACCAGCACCACGTCGCCTGAGATCTCCCGCTTGAGCTCGGCGGGGGTGCCCTCGGCCACCACCTCGCCGTTGTCCATGATCGCGATCCGGTCGCAGAGCGCGTCGGCCTCGTCCAGGTAGTGGGTGGTGATGAAGACGGTCATGCCGTCGGCGCGGAGCCGGCGGATCTCGTCCCACATATGTGCGCGGCTCTGCGGGTCGAGGCCGGTGGTCGGCTCGTCCAGGAAGACGATCTTCGGCTCGTGGATGATGCCGAGGGCGATCTCCACCCGGCGACGCTGGCCGCCGGAGTAGGTCTTGCACTTGCGGTCGGCGTACTCGGTGAGCTGGAAGGCGTCCAGGGCGCGGGCGGCGCGCCGCTGCGCATCGGCCTTGCTGATGCCGTACATCCGGGCGTGCAGCACCAGCTCTTCGCGGGCGGTGGACTCGTCCCAGGTGCTGCCGCCCTGCGGGACGTACCCGATGCGGCGGCGCACCTCGGCCGGGTCCTTGCGCAGGTCGGCGCCCGCGATGGTGGCCTCGCCGCCGTCCGGCTCGATCAGCGTGGCGAGCATCCGCAGCGTGGTGGTCTTGCCGGCGCCGTTCGGGCCGAGGAAGCCGAAGATCTCACCCTGGGCAACGTCAAGGTCGACGCCCCGCACGGCGTCCACCGTCTTCGTCTCTCGACCCGCGCGGGAGCGGAACGACTTCCGCAGCCCCCTGGTCTCGATCATCTCTGCTCCTGCTCGTTCGGGCCGGTCGGGCCGGCCGTCGAGTGGGTCGACGCCGGACGGCGCAATCCCCCGCTGTGCCGTCAGTAGGCTAACGCGATATAACTTTTTTAGTCAACGTTGATTATTTCGCGTCGGGGTCGAGCGACTCCAGGCCGTCCCTCCACCCCGTCCAACCCTGCGCTTCGTCCAGCTCAGCAGGCAGGTACGACACTCCGGAATCGATCCGCTCCGCGATCCGCTCGCACCAGGTCATCTCTGCCTCCGCGCGCGCCGACCACAGCTCGAACATCCAGGCCACGTGCACCGGCTTGCGGTTGCGGACCCAGTCCGACTCCAGCGAGGCGCGCATGGACTCGACGCCGGCGCGCAGCAGGTTGGCCCGGTTGCGCAGGGCGGCGGCCGCCTCGGCGCGCGGCATGGCAGGCAGGAAGGAGAAGGCGGCCACGAACGGGTCGACGGGCTCACTGATGGTCCACCACGAGTTGCGCAGCAGCGTCTCGAACTCGTCCTCCCCCTTGACCGTCACCTCGTACGTGGTCCGCGCCGGACGGGCGCCCACCTGCTCGGTCGCGACGGCGCGGAGCAGCCCTTCCTCGGTGAGCTTGCGCAGGGCGTGATAGATCGATCCGGGTTGCACGTTCGCCCACTTGTCGGCGCTCCAGCTCAGCAGCTCACGGCGCACGTCATAGCCGTGCACGGGCTGCATCCACCGCACCAGACCGAGAATCATCATCCGAGTCGAAGACACCCGATAAGCGTAATAGCCAAGTTTGACTAAACCGTGGCGGGTGCAGTGCGCCATCCCACACTGAGCGATCGTTAGGGTCGCCGTGGGCGGCCGATACACTCCCCGTCAGTAACCTGCCCGGGAGGAGCCACGAAGGTGCGCAAGGTACTCATCGCCAACCGCGGCGAGATCGCCGTCCGGGTGATCCGCGCGTGCCGCGACGCCGGCCTGGGCAGCGTTGCCGTGTACGCGGACTCCGACCGCGACGCCCTGCACGCCACCCTCGCGGACGAGGCGTACGCGCTGGGCGGGGACAGCGCGACCGAGACCTACCTGCGCATCGACAAGCTGCTCGACGTCGCCGCTCGGGCCGGCGCCGACGCCGTACACCCGGGTTATGGCTTCCTCAGTGAGAACGCCGACTTCGCCCAGGCCGTCACGGACGCCGGGCTGACCTGGATCGGCCCCACCCCGCAGGCGATCCGTGACCTGGGCGACAAGGTCACCGCCCGGCACATCGCCCAGCGGGCCGGCGCACCGCTGGTCCCCGGCACCCCGGACCCGGTGGCCAGCCCGGACGAGGTGATGGCCTTCGCCGTCGACCACGGCCTGCCGGTCGCCATCAAGGCCGCCTTCGGTGGTGGCGGGCGCGGCCTCAAGGTCGCCCGCACGATGGAGGAGATCCCGCAGCTGTTCGAGTCGGCCACCCGGGAGGCGGTCGCGGCGTTCGGTCGGGGCGAGTGCTTCGTCGAGCGGTACCTCGACCAACCCCGGCACGTCGAGGCGCAGGTCCTCGCCGACCAGCACGGCAACGTGATCGTGGTGGGCACCCGGGACTGCTCGTTGCAGCGGCGTCACCAGAAGCTCGTCGAGGAGGCGCCCGCGCCGTTCCTCACCGACGCCCAGCGCGCGCAGATCCACGAGAGCGCCAAGGCGATCTGCCGCGAAGCCGGCTACCACGGCGCCGGCACCGTGGAATACCTGGTCGGCGTGGACGGCACCATCTCCTTCCTGGAGGTCAACACCCGACTCCAGGTCGAGCACCCGGTCACCGAGGAGACCGCCGGCATCGACCTGGTCCGCGAACAGTTCCGGATCGCCGACGGCGAGAAGCTGCGGATCACGGAGGACCCGACGCCGCGCGGGCACGCGATCGAGTTCCGGATCAACGGCGAGGACCCGGGCCGCAACTTCCTGCCCGCCCCCGGCACGGTCACCGCGCTGCGCCTGCCCAGCGGGCCCGGTGTGCGGGTCGACACCGGCATCTCGGCCGGCGACGTAATCGGCGGCAACTTCGACTCACTGCTCGCCAAGGTGATCATCGTCGGTGAGACGCGGACCGAGGCGCTGGAGCGCGCCCGCCGCGCGCTGGACGAGATGGTCCTCGACGGGATGGCCACCGCGCTGCCGTTCCACCGGCTCGTCGTGCGGGACGAGGCGTTCACCGCCGAGCCCTTCACCGTGCACACCCGGTGGATCGAGACCGAGTTCCACAACACGGTGCCGCCGTTCACCGCCGCCGCCGGCACCGCCGAGGCGCCGGCCGAGCGCGACACCGTCGTGGTCGAGGTGGGCGGCAAGCGCATCGAGGTCAGCCTCCCCGCCGGCTTCGGCGGGAGTACGACCACCGCGGCACCCGCCGCTCGCAAACCGACCCGGCGCGGTGGCGGTGCCAAGGCCGGTGCCCCGGTCGGCGGCGACTCGCTCACCTCGCCGATGCAGGGCACCATCGTCAAGATCGCGGTGACGGACGGCGACACGGTGGCCGAGGGTGACCTGGTCGTGGTGCTGGAGGCGATGAAGATGGAGCAGCCGCTGCACGCGCACAAGGCGGGTACGGTCAGCGGCCTCAGCGCCGAGGTCGGTGCCGTGATCACCGCCGGTGCTCCCATCTGCACCATCGCCTGAGCCGTCCGGCGGACGATCAGCGCAGGGTTTCGGCAGCGACCTCGCGGACGGCGGCGGTCAGGGCGTTCAGCACGTCCGACTCCAGCCGCCAGTGCTGCCAGTACAGCGGAACGTCGAGGTGTCGGCCCGGCGCGAGGTCGACACAGCGACCCGCGGTCAGGTCGGCCTGGGCGATCTGTTCCGGCACCAGACCCCAACCCAACCCGAGCCGGATCGCCTCGCTGAAGGCCGGCACCGACGGTACGTAGTTCACCGGCGGGTCGAGCGGTCGACCGACCACCGCCCGGATGAAGCGATGTTGGACCCGGTCCTTCCGGTCGAAGACCAACAACGGGGTGCTCGCCAGCGCGGCGGCGGTGAATCCTCCGGGGAAGTGCGACGCCGCGAATTCCGCTGTGGCCAACGCGCGGTAGCGCACGGCCCCGAGTCGCAGCACCCGGCAGCCCTGCACGGCTTCCCGCTGGGCGGTGACCGCCGCCGTCACCGAACCGTCGCGCAGCAGCTCGGCGGTGTGGTCCTGATCGTCCTGCCGCAGGTCGAACGAGAGCCCGGCGCGCTGCGGCAACCGGGCCAGCGCGGCGGGGAACCAGGTGGCCAGGGAGTCCGCGTTGACCACCACGGCGACCCGGATCCGGCCACCGCCGGCCAGCGGGCCGCGGGCATCTGCGAGGGCCTCCCGTTCGAGCAGCGCGAGCTGGCCGGCCAGGCGCAGCAGCGGGCGGCCGGCGTCAGTTGCCACGCACGGACGGGCACGGCGGACCAGCACCTGGCCGACGGTCTCCTCCAGCGCCTTGATCCGTTGGCTCACCGCCGACGGCGTGACGTGCAGCAGCCTGGCCGCTGCGTCGAAGCTGCCCTCCGCCACCACGGCCGCGAGTGTCCGAAGCTGCGCCGAGTCGAGACCGTCCATCAGCTGAGCTTAAGTTGCGTGAGAATCTTTAGTTGGACTGGTGGCCGTCGACGGTCCTAGCGTCGACTCCGTGCTCACCTCCGCCGTCGCCGGCTTCTCGGTCTCCATCGCGCTCATCGTCGCCATCGGCGCTCAGAACGCCTTCGTCCTGCGTCAGGGCCTGCGACGCGAGCACGTCGTACCCGTGGTGCTGACCTGCGCCGCTTCGGACGCGCTGCTGATCATGGCGGGGGTGGCCGGGGTCGGTTCGCTGGTGACCGGCCGACCGGGCCTGCTGACGGCGATCCGCTGGGGCGGAGCCGCCTTCCTGCTCTGCTACGCGGGGCTCGCCGCCCGCCGCGCCCTGCGTCCCGGCGCCCTGCTGCCCACCGAGCGGCCGCCGGCCACGTTGGGGGCGACCCTGCTCGCCTGTGCCGCCTTCACCTACCTGAACCCGCACGTCTACCTGGACACCGTGCTGCTCCTCGGCAGCGTGGCCCAGCAACACGCGCACCGGTGGGTCTTCGGCGCCGGCGCCGTTCTGGCCAGTGTGGTCTGGTTCACCGCGCTCGGCGTCGGCGCGCAGCGCCTCGCGCCGCTGCTCGCCCGCGCCGCCGCCTGGCGGGTGCTGGACGCGGTCATCGCCGTCGTGATGGCCGGGCTCGCCGTGGCACTCCTGCTGGGCTGACCGGTTCATACCCGGACTCGCCGTGGCCCCTCCTGCGGCGAGCACCGCCGCGCCACCGCGATCGGGACTGACGACGATGCGAGTGTTTTCCGCGACCACCGGCGGTGGAACTGGCCGCGAGCGGGAATGATTGTCGGGTGCGGTTCCTTCACGGCGCGGCTCCCGCGCACGACCTGACCTATACCGACGTCTTCATGGCGCCGGCCCGCTCCGACCTGGGCTCCCGACTCGACGTCGACCTCTCCACCGGCGACGGCACCGGCACCACGATTCCGTTGGTGGTGTCGAACATGACAGCGGTGGCCGGACGGCGGATGGCCGAGACGGTCGCCCGGCGGGGCGCCATCACGGTGATCCCGCAGGACATTCCGATCGAGGTGGTGGCCAACGTCGTCGCCTGGGTCAAGCAGCGCCACCTGGTCTACGACACCCCCATCACGCTGGGCCCGACCGAGACCGTGGGCGATGCCATCCACCTGCTGCCCAAGCGCTCGCACGGTGCGGTGATCGTCGTCGACGACGACGGCCGGCCGATGGGTGTGGTCACCGAGGCGGACACCACTGGCGTGGACCGCTTCGCGCAACTGCGTCACGTGATGTCCACCGAGCTGCACACCGTTCCGGCGGACGCGGATCCTCGTACCGGTTTCGATCTGCTCTCGGCGGGCCGTCGCCGACTCGCCCCGGTGGTGGACGCCGAGGGTCGGCTGGTCGGGGTGCTGACCCGACAGGGCGCGTTGCGCGCCACCCTCTACACACCGGCCGTGGACGACCGGGGCCGGCTGCGGATCGCGGCGGCCGTCGGGATCAACGGGGACGTGACCGGCAAGGCGGCGGCGCTGCTCGAGGCGGGGGTGGACACGTTGGTAGTGGACACCGCGCACGGCCATCAGGCACGGATGATCTCCGCACTTCAGGCGGTCCGGAAGCTGGACCCGGGGGTGCCGGTGGCGGCGGGCAACGTGGTCACCGCCGAGGGCGTACGCGACCTGGTGGAGGCCGGGGCGGACATCATCAAGGTCGGCGTCGGCCCGGGGGCGATGTGCACCACCCGGATGATGACCGGCGTGGGTCGACCGCAGTTCTCCGCCGTGCTCGACTGCGCCGCCGCCGCCCGCCAACTGGGCCGGCACGTGTGGGCCGACGGCGGGGTGCGGCACCCCCGGGACGTGGCGCTCGCGCTCGCCGCCGGCGCGTCGAACGTGATGATCGGCTCCTGGTTCGCCGGCACCTACGAGTCCCCCGGTGACCTCTACACCGACGCGGACGGCCGGCGGTACAAGGAGAGCTTCGGAATGGCCTCGGCTCGGGCGGTCAGCGCCCGAACTGCCGACGACAGCCCGTACGACCGGGCCCGCAAGGCGGTGTTCGAGGAGGGCATCTCCTCGGCCCGGATGCACCTGGACCCGACCCGCCCCGGTGTCGAGGACCTGATCGACGAGATCATCGCGGGGGTACGCAGCGCCTTCACCTACGCCGGCGCACGGGACCTGACCCAGTTCCACGAGCGGGCGATCGTCGGCGTGCAGAGCGCCGCCGGCTTCACCGAAGGAATGCCCCTCCCCACCAGCTGGTAACCCACCCCACTGTCCACCCTTGTTGATCATGAAGTTATTGCCCTCCACATCGGCGTGTCGTGGCAATAACTTCATGATCAACGGCAAGGGAGGGTGAGGCGGGGGTGGGCGGGGTTGGGCGGGGTGGGCGGGTGGGCCTCGGCGTCAGGTTGAGGGGCGGCGCAGCACGGCGCGGGCTGCCTCGCTGGGGTTGTCGCCCACGCGGTCGGGCAGCGCGCCGGCCAGCCAGAGGGTGGCGAAGCCGTGCGCGATCGACCAGGCCGCGAGCGAGTCCCGGTCGGTGTCGGCGGGCGCGCCGCCGCTGGGCAGCGCCGCCACCCCGGAGCGGAGCGCGGCGCCGGCCCGGCCCCGAGCCGCGATCAGCTCGGCGTCGTCGGCCCGGTAGAGCTCCGGGCGGAACATCACCTCGAAGTACGCCCGGTGCGTGACAGCGAAGTCGACGTACGCGACGCCGGCCTCCAACAGGTCGTCATCCGCCTCGGTCAACGTCTGGGCCAGCAGGTCGAAGCCCTGCGCGGCGAGCGCGGTGAGCAGGCCCGCCTTGTCGCCGAAGTGGTGTGCGGGCGCGGCGTGCGAGACACCGGCCCGCCGGGCCAGGTCGCGCAGGCTCAGCGCGGCTGCGCCGACCTCTCCGACGGCCTCCAGCGCCGCAGCGAGCAGGGCGCGGCGCAGATCCCCGTGGTGGTAGGCGCGGCTGTCGGTCATGCGCCAATCCTATCTTGCCATTGACAAGATGAGCGCCTGGCGCGCAATCTTGTCACTGGCAAGTTTCACGGAGGAGGTTTCCGATGGCACCCCTGATCGCCTTGATCGTCGGCACCGCGCTGGCCCGAATCGCCGGCCTGGTCGGCATCTCCGCACTGGACGGCTGGCATCCCGCGCTGCGCGTCGGGCTGGCCGTGATGTTCACGCTCACCGCCGTCGCGCACTTCGCCGGCCAGCGCCGCGCCGACCTGATCGCGATGGTCCCGCCCCGACTGCCCCGGCCGGACCTGCTGGTCACCGTGACCGGCGTGCTGGAACTGGTCGGCGCGGTCGGCCTCCTGGTGCCGGCGACCGCCCGGGTCGCGGCGGCCGGGCTCGGCCTGCTCATGCTCGCCCTGTACCCGGCCAACGTCTCGGCCGCCCGCCGCGAACTGACTCTCGCTGGCCGCCCAGTTACCCCGCTCGCACAGCGCACCGTCCTACAGATCGTGTTCGTGGCCACCGCTGCGGCAATTTCGTTTGGCCCCTGACTATCAGGGGGCTAACCTGCTTGTCGTGGAACTCGTGACCCTCCAGGACGTGCCGCTCGGCCGGCTGCTGGTGGTGGCCGGGCACCTGGTCGGGCAGCGGTGGAACCGCTACCTCGCCGAGGAGCACGGCCTCACCCAGGCCGGCATGATCACCCTGATGACGCTCGCCCGACACGGCGAGTTGCCGCACCGGGCGGTCGCCGAGAAGGGGTTCGTCCGCCCGGCGACCCTGACCGGCATCGTCGACACGCTTGAGCGCGACGGTCTGGTCGAGCGGCAGCGCGACGACAACGACCGACGCAGCATCCGACTCGCCATCACCCCCGCCGGGCGGGAACGGGTGGCCGCGCTCGACGCGCTCATGCACTCCGGACGGCCCCTCACCTCGGTCGACGCCGACCCGGCGAAGGCCCAGGTGATCCGGGAGTTCCTGCTTGAGGTCATCGGCAGCGGAGACGACCCGCGGATGACCGGACGCCCTACCGAAACGAAGGACCCGGCGTGCTGATCCGACTTCTGCGCGGCCAACTGCGCACCTATCAGAGACCGTTGCTGGCGGTCGTGCTGCTCCAGTTCGTGGGCACCATGGCCTCGCTCTACCTGCCCAGCCTCAACGCGGACATCATCGACCAGGGTGTGGCCCGGGGCGACACCGACTACATCGTGCGCACCGGTGGCTGGATGCTGCTGGTCAGCCTGATCCAGATCGTCTGCTCCATCGCGGCTGTCTACCTGGGTGCCCGGGTCGCGATGGGCTTCGGCCGTGACGTACGCGCCGAACTGTTCGGGCACGTCAACCGTTTCTCCGCCCGCGAGGTGGCCCGGTTCGGAGCACCGTCGCTGATCACTCGCAACACCAACGACGTGCAGCAGGTGCAGATGCTCGTGCTGATGAGCTGCACGATGCTCGTCGCCGCACCGATCATGAGCGTCGGCGGCGTGTTCATGGCGTTGCGTGAGGACGTGGGGCTCTCCTGGCTGATGCTGGTCAGCGTCCCGGTGCTGGCCATCGCCCTCGGCGCGATCATCCGTCGGATGGTGCCGGGCTTCCGGCTGATGCAGACCCGCATCGACACTGTCAACCGGGTGCTGCGGGAGCAGATCACCGGCATCCGGGTGGTCCGTGCGTTCGTCCGGGAGCCGTACGAGACGGACCGCTTCGCCGTCGCCAACGCCGACCTGACCGCGACCGCGCTGCGTACCGGCCGGTTGCTGGCGTTGATCTTCCCGGTGGTCATGCTGGTGCTGAACGTCTCCAGCGTGGCCGTGCTCTGGTTCGGCGCACAGCGGGTGGACGCCGGCGCGATCCAGATCGGCGCGCTCACCGCGTTCCTCCAGTACCTGATGCAGATCCTGATGGCGGTCATGATGGCCACCTTCATGCTGATGATGGTGCCGAGGGCAGCGGTCTGCGCCGAGCGGATCGTCGAGGTGCTGGACACCGACTCCTCGGTGGTACCGGCCACCGTGCCGGTCACCGAGCTGCCCAGCCGAGCCGAGTTGGAGCTGCGCGGGGTGCGCTTCCAGTACCCGGGCGCGGTGGAGCCGGTGCTGCGCGACATCTCCTTCCGGGCGACCCCGGGCACCACCACGGCGATCATCGGCAGCACCGGCGCGGGCAAGACGACGCTGCTGTCCCTGATCCCCCGCCTGGTCGACGTCACCGACGGCGCGGTGCTGGTCGACGGGGTGGACGTGCGGGAGTTGGCGCCGGACGAGCTGTGGCGACGCATCGGCCTGGTGCCGCAGCGGCCGTACCTGTTCACGGGAACCGTCGCCAGCAACCTGCGCTACGGCAACCCGGACGCCACGGACGAGGAGCTGTGGTCGGCGCTGGAGATCGCCCAGGCCCGGGACTTCGTGGCCCAGATGCCCGGCGGGTTGGACGCCCCGATCGCGCAGGGCGGCACCACCGTCTCCGGTGGGCAGCGGCAGCGCCTGGCCATCGCCCGCGCCCTGGTCCGGCAACCGGAGATCTACCTCTTCGACGACTCGTTCTCCGCGCTCGACCTGGGCACCGACGCGCGGCTGCGAGCGGCCCTGCGGCCGGTCACCGCGCAGGCGGCGGTGGTGATCGTCGCCCAGCGGGTCTCCACGATCATCGACGCCGATCAGATCATCGTCCTGGAGAACGGAGGGGTCGTCGGAGTGGGACGACATGCGGAGTTGTTGGACACCTGCCCGACGTACGCCGAGATCGTGGCCTCGCAGCAGACGACGGAGGTGGCGGCATGAGCGAGCGCGACGAGCCGCGCACCGCGGCCGTACCCAGTCAGAAGCCGGCCGGCGACGGACGGACGCCGGATGAGACCGCGCCGGGGACCGGCGGTGGCGCGCCGACGCCGAAGCGGCTGCCACCCGGCCGTCCGGGCGGCGGGCCGGGATGGATGAGCGCCGGGATGCCCGCCGAGAAGTCGATGAACTTCGGCCCGTCGGCCCGGCGGTTGCTCGGCCGGCTGCGCTCGCACCGACTGCACCTGGCCGCGATCATCACGTTGGCCGTGGTGAGCGTCGGGTTCAGCGTAGCCGGACCGAAGATCCTCGGCCACGCCACCGACCTGATCTTCACTGGGGTGATCGGCCGGCAACTGCCGGCCGGCACCACCGCCGACCAGGCCGTCGCGGCGGCCCGGGCCAGTGGCAACAACAGCTTCGCCGACATGCTGGCCAGGATGGACGTGGTGCCCGGGGTGGGCATCGACTTCCACGCACTGAGTCGGGTGCTGCTGCTGGCGCTCGGGCTCTACCTGGCGGCGAGTCTGCTGTCCTGGTGGCAGGGTTGGCTGCTCAACGGGGTGGTCCAACGCACGGTGCTGCGGCTGCGCGCCGAGGTGGAAGAGAAGCTCAACCGGCTGCCGCTGCCCTACTTCGACAGGCAGCCGCGCGGTGAGCTGCTCAGCCGGGTCACCAACGACATCGACAACATCTCCACCAGCCTCCAGCAGACCCTCAGCCAGCTGCTCACCTCGCTGCTGACCGTCGTCGGCGTGCTGGCCGTGATGTTCTGGATCTCGCCGGTGCTGGCCCTGGTGGCCCTGGTCGCGGTGCCGTTGTCGGTGCTGGTGACCCAACGCATCGCCAAGCGCTCGCAGAAGCAGTTCATCGCCCAGTGGACGCACACCGGCGAGTTGAACGGCCAGATCGAGGAGGCGTACACCGGCCATGAGCTGGTGAAGGTCTTCGGCCGGCAGCGGGAGGTCGAGGCCGCGTTCCACGCGAAGAACGAGGAGTTGTTCCGGGCCAGCTTCGGGGCGCAGTTCATCTCCGGGATCATCATGCCGTCGATGATGTTCATCGGAAACCTGAGCTACGTGGCGATCGCCGTGGTCGGTGGGCTGCGGGTCGCCTCCGGCACGATGAGCCTCGGCGACGTGCAGGCGTTCATCCAGTACTCCCGCCAGTTCACCCAGCCGCTCACCCAGCTCGCCTCGATGGCCAACCTGCTCCAGTCCGGGGTGGCGTCGGCCGAGCGGGTCTTCGCGGTGCTCGACGCGGACGAGCAGACCCCCGACCCGGTCGCGCCGGCCCGGGTCACCGACCCGCACGGTCGGGTCGAGTTCGAGCACGTCTCGTTCCGCTACGAGCCGGACAAGCCGCTGATCGACGACCTTTCGCTGGTCGCCGAGCCCGGACACACGGTGGCCATCGTCGGCCCGACCGGCGCCGGCAAGACCACCCTGGTCAACCTGGTGATGCGGTTCTACGAGCTGGACGCGGGCCGGATCACGCTCGACGGGGTGGACATCACCACGATGCGCCGTGACGACCTGCGCGGCCGGATCGGCATGGTGCTCCAGGACACCTGGCTGTTCGGCGGCACCATCCGGGACAACATCGCCTACGGGCGGCCGGACGCCACCGAGGAGGAGATCCTCGCCGCCGCCCGGGCCACCTTCGTGGACCGGTTCGTGCGCAGCCTGCCCGACGGTTACGACACCGTCATCGACGAGGAGGGCAGCAACGTCAGCGCCGGCGAGAAGCAGCTCATCACCATCGCGCGGGCGTTCCTCGCCGAGCCGTCGCTGCTGATCCTCGACGAGGCCACCAGCTCGGTGGACACCCGTACCGAGGTGCTGCTGCAACGGGCGATGGCCGCGCTGCGCTCGGACCGGACCAGCTTCGTCATCGCGCACCGGCTGTCCACCATCCGCGACGCCGACCTGATCCTGATGATGGAGGACGGCCGGATCGTCGAGCAGGGCACCCACGAGCAGTTGCTCGCCGCCCAGGGCGCGTACCACCGGCTCTACCGCTCCCAGTTCACCGGCGCTGTGGTCGACGAGGAACCGGCCGCCCAACCGGCATCGGTCTGAGGTCGGGCGGCCGTGCGCGCGAGACGATCGGTGGGCGTGTCAGTCCGACGGCAGCAGGTCGGTCGCGCGGGCGTCGACCTGCCCGCCGATCAGGGCGAGAGCCGCGTCGGCGGGCATCGGAGCCAGGGCCCGGCCGCCGCGCAGGCGCAGCGCGAGGTGCCCGTCGGCCACCTCCCGGGCCCCCAGCACTCCGAGGTACGGGACGCGGCGGCGGGCCGCGTCCCGTACCCGGGCGCCCAGCGAGCCGGCGGCGTCGACCTCGACCCGCAGGCCGGCGTCGCGAGCCCGTCGGGCCAGGTCGGCCGCCGCGTCGGCCTGGCCGTCGTCGACGGGCAGCAGCACCAACTGGACGGGCGCGTACCAGGCGGGAAAGGCCCCCTCGTGCACCTCGATGAGGTACGCGAACAGCCGCTCCATGCTGCCGACCAGGCTGCGGTGCACCATCACCGGGCGACGCCGGCTGCCGTCCGAGTCGGTGTACGACAGGTCGAACCGTTCCGGCTTGTCGAAGTCCAGTTGGACGGTGGAGATGGTCGACTCCCGGCCGGCGGCGTCGACGATCTGGATGTCGATCTTCGGACCGTAGAAGGCAGCCTCTCCGGGTGCCTCGACGTACTCCATCCCGGCCAGCGCCTCCCGAAGCAACGCCTCGGCGCGGGTCCACTGGGCGTCGTCGCCGACGTACTACCCGCCCGGCCCGCGCAGCGACAGCCGGAACCCGGCCGGCCGGACGCCGAGCGCGGCGTGCGCGGCACGGATCAGCCCGAGGATCTCGACGACCTCCGCGCCGACCTGCTCAGGGGCGCAGAAGGTGTGCGCGTCGTTGAGCGAGATGGCCCGTACCCGGGACAGCCCGCCGAGCACACCGGAGCGCTCCGAGCGGTACATCCCGCCCAGCTCCGCGATCCGCAACGGCAACTCCCGGTAGGAACGACCCCGCGCCCGGAAGACCAGCGCGTGGTGCGGGCAGAGCGCCGGCCGGAGCACGAACTCGTCGTCGGCGCTGAGCCGCATCGGCGGGAACATGTCGTCGGCGAAGTAGCCGAGATGGCCGGAGAGTTCGAAGAGTTCCCGCTTGCCCAGCGGCGGCGAGTAGACGTGCTGGTGGCCGGAGCGGCGCTCCAACTCCCGGACGTACTCCTCGACGGCATGCCGGGCGGCGGCACCGGCGGGCAGCCAGATCGGCAGGCCGGCGCCGGCCAGCGGGTCGGAGACGAAGAGGTCCAGCTCACGGCCGAGCCTACGGTGGTCGATCATGTCGGGCTCCTGGATCGGGTACGACCCGGAGGCGACCTGAGCTCCGTTCGGCGCGCTGCCCTCGGGGCGGATCGCCCCGGGGCCTGGTCGACTGTGGTTACGTCAGAGCAGCGCGCCGGGGATTCCCGGCGTCGTGGTCATCACTACCGCGCTGCGCATGTGGCGACCGTACCCGCGCGACCATCGGGGATGCACCCGGATTTCGCGGCGGAGGGGTGGGCCGCCGGCGCGGGACCCGCCGGCGGCCCTGGCGGCCGAATCGTCAGGAACGGGGGACCCGACGGGCGTGGCCGCGCCGACAACGGTACGCCGACGAACGGCGTTCTGCCGCCCGCCTCGAACGGGTGGGACAGCCTCCGAAACCGTCACCCGGCACCGATCGGCCTCGTTGTAGCTGGGTGGCTCAGTCGTGTCGACGGTCACGACGGGCCGGGGCCGTCCACCGTGACGCCGGACACGACGTCAGGCTCAAGACACCCAATCGGCCGCATTCGGCGAGGTGGCAGGCGTGCCCGAACTTCTGACTGACGTCGCGTCGCCGACGTGGGCGTACCTGGTGCTGCTCGCGCTGCTGATCGCGGACGCCTTCGTACCGGTGATCCCCACCCAGATCGTCATGATCACCAGTGGTGCGCTCACCGTCTACGGCGGGCTCAGCCTGCCGGTCACCATCGCCGTCGGCGCGCTCGGCGTATTCGCGGGCGACCTGGCCTGCTACCTGCTGGGGCGCAGCGCACCGGATCGGCGGCCAGCCCGGCACGCCGAGCTGAGCCGCGCCCGCCGGGTGGCCAGCCGAGTCACCCAGGGGCTGCGACAACCTGGGCCGCTGGTCATCCTGCTCTGCCGGTTCGTGCCCGGCGGGCGGATGGCGGCCTGCTTCTCGGCCGGGCGCAGCCGCTACCCGTACCGCCTGTTCGTCATCTACGAGGCCGTCGCCGCGCTGGGCTGGGCCACCTACGGCGCGCTGGTCGGGCACCTGGGTGGCACCGCCCTGACCGAGTCGGCCTGGCGGCTGGCGATCATCGCCACCGCCGCGGCCGCCGGCTTCGCCGCGGCCGGATGGGCGATGACAGTGGTCAGCGCCCGCCACGCCCGCGCCGCCGCCGCGGTCGACGTCCCCATCGACTGAGTGTCGCGCCCCAGCCTCCGCGATCTTGCACTTACTGTCCCGACAACTGGGGCATGCCACGCATACGAACCACCGAAAGCGCAAGATCGCCGCGGGTTGGCGGAAGGCCTCTAGACGAGTAAGTCCGAAGTTGGTTCAGTGGTCGTAGGCGATCAGGGATCTCGTCACGGGCTGGCCGGTGGTCCGGTTGTGCCAGATCGCGGCGGT
>NZ_JBITGE010000003.1:0-234907 GCF_044456785.1 Micromonospora sp. NPDC050795
AGCGGCGCCAGCACAGCCCACTCATGGTTCGTCAGATCGCCTCGTGCCACACAGGCCTAACGAGCGAGATTCATGATCCGCGAGACAGAACCTAGGGGGCCTGGGAGGCGACGACCACGGCGTCGGGCGGGGTGTCCGGCACCCTGCGGGCGGCGAGCCGGCGGACCGCGGTGTTCAGCACCGCGATGAGCGGCACGGAGACCAGCGCGCCGGTGATGCCGGCGAGGACGACACCCGCAGCGATACCGATGATCACCGCGAGCGGGTGCAGTGCAACCGCTCGGCCCATGATCAGCGGCTGGAGCACGTGCCCCTCGATTTGTTGCACGCCGATCACCGCGCCCAGGATGATCAACGCGGTGACCGGGCCGCTGTCGACGAGGGCCACCAGCACCGCCACGCCGCCGGAGAGCGCCGCACCGACGATCGGGATGAACGCGCCGAGGAAGACCAGCGCGGCCAGCGGGAAGGCGAACGGGATGTCGAAGGCGACCAGGAAGATGCCGATGCCGACCGCGTCGATGAAGGCGACAAGCACTGTCGCGCGGACGTAGGCGACAAGCGTCTGCCAGGAGGCGCGGCCGGCGTCGTCGACTTTCCACCGGGCGGCCACCGGCAGCAGCCGGACCAGGAACCGCCAGATCCGGTTGCCGTCGCGCAGGAAGAAGAACGTCGCGAAGAGCACCAGCAGCGTGCCGGTCAGGACCTCGGCCAGCGTCGCGGCGGTGCTCAGCGCGCCGCTGGTGAACCTCGACGTGTTGTTGTTGATCCAGGCCTGCGCCTCGTCGATGTAGCGGTCGAGCTGAGTGTCGGAAAGGTGCAGCGGGCCCGTCTTCAGCCAGTTCTGGATCTGCCGGACGCCCTCCGAGGACTTCTCGCTCAGCTCCGGTACGCCACGGATGAACTCGTTGACCACCAGCGTCAACGTGCCGATCACCGCGGCCAGGCCGCCGACCAGCACCACCGCCGTCGCCAGCGACCGGGGGAACCGGACCCGCAGCAGCCAGCCCACCGCAGGGGCGAGCAGCGCGGAGAGCAGCAGCGCGATGGCCAGCGGAATGATCACGATCTTGACCGTGCCGACGATCCGCAGCAGCGCCCAGGCCACCACGCCGATCACGATCAGTCGCCAACACCACGCGGCGGCGATCCGCAGCCCGTGCGGAACGTCGGCGTCGTCCCGGCTGGAGGTGGAGCTGTGGAGGTCCACCGGAGGTTCCGCGCCGTAGACAGTGGCGCTCGGCGGCGCGGACGGCCCCGGCACGGCCGGCGACGCCACCCGGGCCGCCTCCGACGCGTCGTTCAACGCGTCACTCGGAACGCCCTCGTCGGCACTCGCCGACTCCTGTCGTGACTGGTAGGCGCGGCGAAGCCGCCCGCGTACCCGCTCGAAGCGGCTCAAGCGCACCTCCTGGCAGAGAACCCGGCCCGCCGACGGCGACAGGTCGGACAGCATACGTCCGTTCGCGACACCGCAGGGCGGTTCCACCACACAATGCCCCGACCACCTCCGGCGTAACCACCGGCCGACCACCGTCGGCCACACGGTAGCGTCTGCGACGTGACCGCCGACAACGATCTCGACGCCGGCCTGCCGATCCGCCTGCTGCACGACCGCGTGCTGGTGCGGATGGAGGGCAGCGAGGGCGAACGCCGCTCCACCGCTGGCATCGTCATTCCGGCGACCGCAGCGGTCGGCAAGCGCCTCGCCTGGGCCACCGCGGTCGGGGTGGGGCCGAACGTGCGCGCCATCGTCTCCGGCGACCGGGTGCTCTTCGACCCGGACGAGCGCTCCGAGGTCGAGCTGCACGGCCGCGGTTACGTGCTGCTGCGGGAGCGGGACGTGCACGCCGTCGCCGCCGAGCGGATCGAGAACGACTCGACCGGCCTCTACCTCTGACGCACCTCCCCCGGTCACCAGGCCCCGTCGCGCACCGTTTGCCCAGCCGCACGACGGGAAGCCATCCGGCGACCGTGGCCCTGGGGAGGGACGATGCCGGTATTCGTGAAGAAGCTCTTGACCTGGGGCAGTGTCGCGTTCCTGATCTACTTCATGGCCTTCCGGCCGGACGGCGCCGCGCAGATGTTCCGGGCGATCGGCGCCGCGCTGATCGCAATGTTCCAGGGCCTCGGCGACTTCCTCACCTCGCTGATGACCTGAAGCGACGCCACGCCACGCCGATGCCACGCCACGCCACGCCACGCCGATCATGGAGTTGTGGTGCTGGGACAAAGTCCACAAGTAGCACCAAGTCAGGCACCACGACTCCATGATCGACCGGAGCCGGCCCGCGATCTTGCACTTACTGTCCCGGCATAGAGGGCATTCCACGCTCTTCGACGACCGAAACTGCAAGATCGGCGGGGGCAGGGCGGGGCAGGGGCGGGCGCGGGCAGGGCCGGGCTTGCCGGGGTCTGCCCTGCTTTGGTTGGGCGGTTGTCGGCGGTGTCAGGGGTGCGTTGGGGGCCAGGGGGAGGCCGGGCGCAGGCCGGGCCGGCCAGGCGGGGCGTAACCCATCGGAGCCGGGGCGGGAGTCAGCACCACCGGGATCGGCACCACCGGCTCGTCCGGCGCGTCCACCGCACGTTCGGTGCCGTCCGGGAAGCGCAGGTGGTAGCGGCTGCCGTCCCAGACCCCCGCCGGGGCCTGCGGGTCCCGACCCACGAAGAACGACCGGTATCCGGTGATCGCGTCCAGCAGTTCCCGCTCCTCGCGGGCGGTCCGCTCCTGGTCGGCGGGTTTGCGGTCCAGGCCGCGCAGGGCCCCGTCGCGCAGCAGGGCCAGTCGGGTGGCGGCGGACTGGTAGCCCCGCATCGCCCGCACCCCGGCGTCGCCGGCCACCCGCCGCGCCCAACTGCGGGCTGCGTGCCGCCGACCGAGACTGCTCAGGGCGGCCACCTCGGGCGGGCTGAGCCAGCCGGCGCGTACGTAGTCGGGCAGGACCCGCTCGGTGAGTCGCCCCTCCCAGGCGCGCAGCCACAGCGCCAGCCCCACGGTGCCGAAGAAGACCGGCACCATGAGGCCCAGGAAGCCGTACAGCATGATCATGGCCTCGCCGGTGGCCTGGGTCAGCGTGGGCAGCAGGTTCCACGTGCCGTGCAGCATCATCGCCAGCAGCAGGCCGGCGATCGGGGCGAGCACCCGGATGCGCCGGTCCGCCGTCCGGGAGGCGATGCCCAACCCCACACCGGTCATCGAGGTGAAAAGGGGATGGGCGAACCCGAACAGCAGGATCCGCAGGATGAAGATCGCTATGACCTGCTGGATGCCGGTGGCCGGACCGTACCGGTCGGCGCCGGACGCATAGCCCAACCCACCCAGGTAGAGGATGTTCTCCACCATCGCGAAGCCGACTGCGGCGAGCCCGCAGTAGACCAGGCCGTCGGTGATCCCCGACCACTCGCGGCGGCGGAACACCAGCAGCAGGATCGGGCCCAGCGCCTTGGTCAGCTCTTCGATGAACGGCGCCACCAGCACCCCGGTGAGCGCCGACGGCAGGCCCCAGTCGGCGAAGCGGTTGGCCGCGAAGTCGTTCACGGTGAGTGAGGCGGCGGTGGAGACGAACGCCCCCCACGCGAAGCAGAAGATCAGATACTTCAACGGCTCCGGTTCGTACCGGTCCAGCCAGAGGAAGCAGCCGACCAGCACCGGCACCGGCAGAATGGCGGCGACCACCCCGATCAGCAGGGCCTGCGCACCGAGCGACTGGCCGAGCGTGAAGACCATGAAGACCGCGCACGCCGCGATCAACAGCACCACCCCGGCCAGCACCAGGAACCGCCGCCAGCCCAGTCGGCGCAGCGGCATTCGCGGCGTCTCACCCATGGGAGGGCCGGCGGGCGCGGGCGGGGCGGCGGGCGCAGGCGGCAGCGGTGAACCGGGCGGGGTGTCGGCCATGCGGTCAGCGTAGCCATCCGCCGCCGGCTGGTTCGGTCGCATCGGTAGCCGCTATGCTGCCGGCAGGTCACGAGCGCCAGCGTCAAGCCCCGGCTTGCTGGCCGGCAACCCTCGTCGAGTTCGCGGTGGGGTGCCCCGGGTGATGACCGGGCCCAGCCCGATCGGTGTGCTGGGCAAGCGCGGACCCCGTCCCGATGTCGCACCCGGGGTCCCTGACCCCGGAGGTTCCGGCGTGTCCGTCACTCTCGTACCCTCGCTGCCCAGCCTGCCCACCGTGCCGTCCGCGTCGCTCGACGTCCTCGGCGTGCCCGGCGAGATCAACCTGGACTACGCGGCCAGTGCGCCGTGCGCGCGGGCCGCCGCCGACGCGGTGGCCGAGCTGCTGCCCTGGTACGCCAGCGTGCATCGCGGAGCGGGAGCGCTGTCGCGGCGCTGCACCCTCGCGTACGAGCAGGCCCGGCAGACGATCGGCGACTTCTTCGGCGCTCGCGCCGACGATCACGTGATCTTCACCCGCAACACCACCGACGCGCTCAACCTGCTGGCGCGGGCCGTGCCGGCCGGCACCACCGTGGTCACGAACGCCTCCGAACACCACGCCAACCTGCTGCCCTGGCCGCGCGGGTCGGTGCGGCTGCCGGTGCCCAGCGACCCCGACGGGGCGGTTCGCGATCTCGCCGCCGCCCTCACCGAGCTGCGCCGGGGCAGCAGCCCGGCGTTGCCGGTGCTGGTAGCGGTGACCGGTGCGAGCAACGTGACGGGTGAGCGGTGGCCGGTGGCCGAACTGGCGCGGGTGGCGCACCGGCACGGTGCCCGGATCGTGCTCGACGCCGCACAGCTCGCCCCGCACGCCCCGGTCGACCTGCTCGCGCTCGACGTCGACTACCTGGCCGTGTCCGGCCACAAGCTGTACGCGCCGTTCGGCGCGGGCGTGCTGATCGGTCGCGCCGACTGGCTGGACGCCGCCCCGCCCTACCTGGCCGGCGGTGGTGCCACCAGCCACGTCGGGCCGGCCACCCACGACGTGACCTGGGCGACCGGCCCGGCCCGACACGAGGGCGGCACCCCGAATCTGCTCGGAGCGGTCGCGCTGGCGGCGGTGTGCCGGGCGCTCGACGAGGCGGACCGGGGCGCGCTGGCCGCCCACGAGCAGACCCTGCTGGCCCGGCTACGGACCGGCCTCGCCGCCCTGCCGCACGTCGTCGAGCTGCGCACCTTCGGCCCGGACGCGCCCCGGGTCGGCATCGTCTCGTTCGTGGTCGCCGGCTGGGACTCCACCGAGGTGGCCACCCGGCTGGCCGCCGAGCACCACATCGGCGTACGGGACGGGTTGTTCTGTGCCCACCCGCTGGCCCGGCGGCTGCTCGGCGAGGCGGCGGGGCGTACCGGCCGGCGGGACCTGCCGCCCACCGCGCTGCGGGCCAGCATCGGGTTGGGCAGCACGGCCGCCGAGGTGGACCGGCTGCTCGCGGCCCTGGCCGAGCTGGCCTGAGGCCCGCCCGGCGGTCGTTTCCGCTCAGCCGACCGGCGGGGCGGTGGGTGGCTTCGGCGTCTCGCCGGGCTCGGCGGGTTCACCGACCGGGCGCTCCTGCTCCCCGAAGGCGGTGCGGATCCACCGGTTCGCCTCCTCCTGCTCGATGCCGGTGGCGACCAGCAGGTCGCTCGCTGTCGTCCGGATCTGGGCGATCACCACGCTGCCCGAGAACCCCACCCCCGCGCCGTACGCCCGGCCGGCCTCGCTGACCGCCCGCAGCGACCGCTCCCGGGCCTCCTCCGGCTCCTCACCGGCGGCGAACTCGTGCTTGAGCAGCCGGACCGACTCGGCGAGGTGACCGATCGCGTCCGGCATCGGATCGGGTACCGGTTCCTTGTCCTCGACCAGCGTGACGGATCGGCGGATCAGGGTGCCGCTGTTGCGCATCGCCCGGTCGATCGGGTCGGCCGCCTCGGCGTAGTGGGTCAGTTCGTCGCGGCGGTGCCAGCGGGCCGGGGAGAGGGTGGCGGTCTCCTTCGCCCCCTCGATCGCCTCGCCCAGCGTGGCCAGCTCCTCCTTGTTGTTGCGCAGCCTCTCCAGTGCCGCCTGGATGGTGGCGCGGTCCCGGTTGCGCAGCCCGTCGGCGGTGGCGTCGAGCTGGGCGGCGAGCAGGTCCAGGGCGGGGCGGGCCGCCCGGTTGATCACCCGGAGTGGGTTCAGTGGCAGCAGCACCGCCGTGACCAGCAGCGCGATCCCACCGCCGAGGAACGCGTCGACGAAGCGGGGGATCTCCAGGTTCTGGGTCGACGGGCTCAACGTCACGATCAGCACCGCCGTGGCCGCCGCCTGGATGACGATGGCCACGCTCGCTCCGGCGAAGATGGTGAGCAGGATCGCCACGGTGACCACCAGGCCGAGCTGCCACGCCCCGGTGCCGAGCAGATAGATCAGGAGGTCGCCGACGGCCACCCCGACCCCCACCCCGACGATCAGCTCCACCGTCCGGCGGAACCGCTGACCGACCGACGCGGCCAGGGTGCCGACCGCGGAGATCGGCGCGAAGACCGGTTGCGGATTGCCGAGCACCTTGTGCGAGATCAAGTACGCGAGCCCGGCGGCGAGCCCGGCCTGCACCGCGAGTCCGCCGGCCATCCGTACCCGGTGCAGCCGATCGTGCAGGGTGGCCCGGCTGCGGTGGCGCAGTTGCTCGGTGGCCTCGGCGATCCGTGCGCCGTCGATGTCCACCAAACCGTCGCGCAGCGCGGTACGTCGCACCATGGGCTGTCGCTTGTCCCGGGCCACGGCCATGGGCGCGACTACCCGTGGTGGGCCCGCTGAACCCTCCCTACCCGCGCGTCACGGGCCGATGCGGCAGACTCGGGCGGTGGTTGATCTGTTGGACCGGTGGCGGGCGGTGGCCCGGGGTGCCGGCGCGAGGCCCGGCCCGGATACCACCAGGGCCGGCGAGCAGTTGATCGCCCGCTGGCGGGAGCCGCACCGGCACTACCACACGGTGGCCCACCTGACGGCGGTGCTCGACGTGGTGGACCAGCACGCAGACCTGGCCGCCCGGGCCGATGCGGTCCGGCTGGCGGCCTGGTTCCACGACGCGATCTACGACCCCCGCGCCGACGGCGATGCCAACGAACGGGACAGCGCCGCGCTGGCCGAGAGCGTGCTCACCGGGCTCGGGGTGCCGGCGCCCACGGTGGCCGAGGTGCGCCGGCTGGTGCTGCTCACCGCCGGGCACGCGGTGGCACCGGGCGACCGGGACGGCGTGCTGCTCTGCGACGCGGACCTGGCCGTGCTGGCCGCGCCGCCGGCGACCTACGAGCGTTACGCGGCTGCGATCCGCCGGGAGTACGCCCACGTGCCGGAGCCGGCCTTCCGGGCTGGGCGGGCCGCCGTGCTGACCGGCCTGCTGTCGCTGCCCGCGCTGTTCCGTTCGCCACCGCTGGCGAGCCGGTGGGAGGAGCCCGCCCGGGACAATGTGCGCCGCGAGCTGGCCACCCTCACCGCGGCACCGGAGAACGCGGGTTGACCAGGTGCTTCGGCCGACGCAGGTCGGCGGCGCGGAGCAACCGGACCAGCTCCCGGCTCGGCACCACCTGGGCACCGAGCCACACCGCCGCCGCGAACCGGTCCGCCGGGATGTCGTAGTGGTCCCGGTCGAAGCCGCGCCGGGGCGCGCCGAGCGTCTCGGCGAAGGCGTGCAGCTCGGCGTACGAGACGTCACTGATCAGGTGCGACCAGAGCCGACCGCGCCACGGCCAGGCGGGCCGGTCCAGGTAGAGCATGGTGCCACGTTAACCCGACCAGTCGATCATGTTGATGATCGACCGGTACCGCCCTAACCTCGGCTGCATGGCCCCCACCGCGCTCCTCGACGACCTGCGCGCCGCGCTCGGTGACGACGCCGTGCTCACCGACCCGGACCTGCTGCGCCTGCACCAGCGAGACGAGGCCGACCTGTGCGCCGCCGGCGTCCCGCTGGTGGTGACCCGCCCGCGCGACACCGAGCAGGTGGTCGCCGTGATCCAGGCGGCGGCGCGGCACGGCGTACCGGTGGTGCCGCAGGGCGCACGGACCGGGCTGGCCGGCGCGGCGAACGCGGTGGACGGCGCGGTGGTGCTCAGCACCGTCGCGATGAACGCGATCCGGGAGATCGACCCGGTGAGCCGGATCGCTGTGGTCCAACCGGGGGTGGTCAACGCGGCCCTGGCCGGGGCGGTGGCGAAACAGGGCCTCTGGTACCCGCCGGACCCCGGCTCCTGGGAGTCGTCCACGATCGGTGGCAACGTGGCCACCAACGCCGGCGGCATGTGCTGTGTGAAGTACGGAGTGACCACCGAGTACGTGCTCGGCCTGGAGGTGGTGCTCGCCTCCGGTGAGGTGCTGCGCACCGGCCGGCGTACGGCCAAGGGGGTGGCCGGCTACGACCTGACCCGACTGTTCGTCGGTTCGGAGGGCACCCTCGGCGTGATCACCGAGGTGACCGTGGCGCTGCGCCCCGCCCCGGCCGACTCACTGACCCTGGTGGCGGTCTTCGGATCCACCGCCACGGCCGGCGCGGCGGTGGCCGAGATCGCGGCTCGCGGGCTCACCCCCAGCCTGCTGGAGTTGCTGGACCAGACCCACCTGCGGGCGATCGAGGCGTACCAACCGATGGGGTTGCGGACCGACGCGCAGGCCCTGTTGCTGGCCGCCGCCGACACCGGCTCCCGGGCGGCGGACGACCTGGCCGTGCTGGCGGAGGTGTGCGAGTCCGTCGGCGCCGACGAGGTCTACGCGGCCACCGACGCGGTGGAGGCGGCGGCGCTGCTCCAGGCTCGCCGGCTGGCCCACCCGGCCATGGAGAAGTTCGCGGCGGACGCCTACCCGGGCGGCATCGGCGGTCTGGTGATCGACGACGTGGCGGTGCCGCGCGGCGCGCTCGCCGCGCTCCTGGACGGGGTCGCCCGGATCGCGGCCGAGTGTGAGGTGCCGATCGGCGTGGTGGGGCACGCCGGAGACGGCAACATGCACCCGAACATCGTTGTCGACCGGGCCGACCCGGCGAGCGTGGAGCGGGGTCGGCGGGCCTTCGACGAGATCATGCGGCTCGGCCTGGACCTGGGCGGCACGTGCACCGGCGAGCACGGGGTGGGGCTGCTCAAGCGGGACTGGCTGGCCCGGGAGATCGGGCCGGTCGGTGTCCGGGTGCATCAGGCGATCAAGGCGGCGCTCGACCCGGCCGGTCTGCTCAACCCGGGCAAGGTGCTCTGACCGGTTGCGGTCAGCCCTTGACCTCGGCCGGGGTCGCCTGGGTGAGCAGCAGCAGGATCTCCCCTCCGACCGGCGTGAGCTCCTCGCCCGGGCAGTCCTGCGAGGTGATCAGCCCGGCCGAGGTGATGAGGCTGGACGTCAGCGCGTCGATGCAGGTTGTCCGGTACCGCCGGGCCTGATCGGTCTCGTCGGCCAGCTTCGGGTTGGCGAGCAGCACCTGGAGCCGTTCGGTCAGCTCCGGTGCGAGGGTGCCCCGGGAGGTCACGCCGTCGCCGGCGCAGTCGACGCACTGCCACGCGCCGTTCCGTTCGACGCTCAGGGTGCGCATCGGCCCGTCCTCGCCGAGCCGCTGGAGCAGGCTGACCTGACCGGCGGCGACGGTGGTGGGGATCTCCAGCTGCGAGCCGCCACCCGCCGTGCCGGGGGTCGGTTGCGCCACCGGGGTGCTCGGCTTGTCACCGTCGAAGAGGGAGCACCCGGTCAGGGCACCGACGAGCGCGACGGCGAGCAAGGGTACGAGCAAACGAGGGCGCGCGCGGGCTAGCACGCGCGGAAACCTACCCCACCGTAGGTAGCGTCCGAAACCACCATCCGGGCCGGTATCGATGGTTACCCATCGGTAACGTCGCAATTCGTCATCGAGCGGACGAGCGCAGCTCCGCCTGGTTGTCGTCGCCCCGGTCGGCCGCGTAACCCCTGACGTCCGGAGCGCCGAGGCGGGCCGCGTCCGCCGTCGCGTCGTCCGGCATCAACTGCGACTGCCGCTCCGCCTCCACCCGAACCCGGTAGTGCTCGACCTCGCGCGCCCGAGTGGCCGCGTCCCAACCGAGCACCGCCCCCATCAACTCGGCGGTGTGCTCCGCCGACTCCAGCCCCCGGTGGCTGGTCTCGAACGAGATGCGGGTCCGCCGGGTCAGCACGTCCTCCAGGTGCAGCGCGCCCTCGGCCCGCGCCGCGTACGCGACCTCGGCCGCCAGATACTCCGGAGCACCGGCCAGCGGGGACGCCAGCAGAGGATCGGCGTCGACGAGCGCCAGCAGGTCCAGGGTGAGGGTGCCGTACCGCTCCAGCAGGTGCTCCACCACGCCCACCGGCACGCCGTGCCGGCGGGCCAGGTCGGCCCGGTCCCGCCACATGGCCGGGTAGCCGTCGGCGCCGAGCAGCGGCAGGTCGGCGGTACGCGACGAGCGGGCGCCACCGAGTCGGCGAGCGGCCCGGTCGACCACGTCGGACGCCATCACCCGGTACGTCGTGTACTTGCCGCCGGCGACCAGCAGCAGCCCGAGCATCGGCTCGAAGACCGCGTGCTCCCGGGAGAGCTTCGAGGTCGAGTCGGCCTCGCCGGCCAGCAGCGGGCGCAGCCCGGCGTACACCCCCTCGATGTCGGCGGTGGTCAGCGGCCGTTCCAGCACGGTGTTGACCTGCTGGAGGAGGTAGTCGATGTCGCGGGCCGAGGCGGCCGGGTGGGAACGGTCCAGCCGCCAGTCGGTGTCCGTGGTGCCGATGATCCAGTGCCCGCCCCACGGGATGACGAAGAGCACCGAACTCGCCGTACGCAGGATGAGCCCCGTCTCGCCGGTGATCGCCGAACGGGGCACCACCAGGTGCACCCCCTTGGAGGCGCGCACCCGGATGCCGGGCCGCAGGCCGACGTCGTTCAGCATCCGGGACATGTCGTCGCTCCACACGCCGGTGGCGGCGATGACGGTGCGGGCCTGCACCTCGAACTCCGCGTCCGGCGAGCCCGGTGGCACCTCCAGGTCCCGGACGCGGACGCCGGTCACCTCGCGGGCCTGCCGGATCAACCCGACGGCGCGGGCACTGCTCACCACTGTGGCGCCGAGGCTGGCAGCGGTGCGGGCCAGTGTGACAACCAGCCGGGCGTCGTCGACCTGCCCGTCGTAGTAGCGGATCGCCCCGGCCAGCGCGTCGGCCCGCAGACTCGGGAAGATCCGCCGCGCGCCCTCCCGGGTCAGGTGACGGTGCAGGGGCATTCCCCGACCCCCGCCGAAGAGCCCGGCGAAGGCGTCGTACGCGGCCACCCCGGCGCCGTAGTACGAGCGCCGGAAGACCCGGGTCGGCAGGTCCCGCAGGCCCCGGCCGGCCGGCAGCGGCACCATGATCGGCACCGGGCGTACCAGGTGCGGCGCGAGCCGGGTGGCCAGCAGGCCGCGCTCGGTGAGCGCCTCGTGGACCAGGTGGAACTCCAACTGCTCCAGATACCGCAGGCCACCGTGGATGAGTTTGCTGGACCGGCTGGAGGTCCCGGCGGCAAGGTCACGTGCCTCGACCAGCGCCACCTTCAGGCCACGGGACGCAGCGTCCAGGGCGGCACCGGCTCCGGTCACCCCGCCCCCGATGACCAGCACGTCGAAGCGTTCGGCACGCAGTCGACGCAGGTCGGACGCACGGCGGACCGGTGAGAGCTGACCGGCGACGGATCGGGAGACATTCGGGTCGCGCACCTGTCCACCGTAACCGCCGAGCCACCGTGTCGACATTCGCCGCCCGCCCCGCACCGCGCCCACCTGCCCCGGAGCGCTCGACACGTCCCGCCACCCGATCCCGGCCGACCCATCGCAGATCTTGGACAGTTTCCGTCATCGCGTGACGGAAACTGTCCAAGATCTGCACGGTTCCTCGACGCCTCGGAACCCGACGGTGGGGTCGAAGCCCTTCCTCGTAGTCGTAAGGTTCTCGGATGCAAGGTCAACCTGCGTACCAGGGCCCCAGCTACCGCAGTCCCCCGTGGCCGGTGGTCGCGGCCGTGCTGGTCGGCTGCTGGACGGTTGCGGTCACCGTGGGCACCCAGACCGGAGGCTGGCTCACCGATCAGGTGCTGCTGGGCTTCGGACGGGACCGGCTCGGCTGGCTGTGGCCGGTGCTCGGCCTGGCCACCGTCGTGCTGGCCGGCACGCCCGCCCTCCTGCTGGCCATGCTGCCCCGGTCGGGCGCGGTCCGGGCCACCGGGCGGGCCTGGTTGATCGGGGCGATCGCGCTCGGTGTGCTCACACTGCTGCGGGCCGTGCCACCGGTGCACCATGAGGCGTACCTCGCCGCGCTGGCCGGCGTCGCGTCGCTCGGCGCGCTCGCCGTGCGCTGGTCGGCCCGCCGGTCGGCGTACCCCGGACTGGTCGGCTCGGTCGGCGGCCCGGCACCCACCGGAGGCCGCGACACCACGCGGCCCGAGGCCACCGCAGGCGGCGACGCCACGCCACCCGAGGCCGCCGGAGACAGCGCCGCCGAACGGCCCGAAGCCGCCGGAGACAGCGCCGCCGAACGGCCCGAAGCCGCCGGAGACAGCGACGCCACGCGGCCCGCGGCCACCGGAGGCGCGGAGTCGGTCGGACGGCGCGTGCGCCGTACCGGCCCGGTGCCGCTACTCGCGGTGGCCGCCGGGTTGGCGCTGCTGCTGCCGTGGGCCTGGCTGGGCGCGCTCGGCGGCCTCCTGGAGACCGTTCTCGCGCTGGTGGCGGCCGCCGCGCTCGGGGTGCTCGCCGCGACTCTGCTGGACGCCCCCTTCTGGGCCCGGTTCGCGGTTGGGCGACCACTCCGGCCCGCTCGGCTGGTGCTGGTCGGCGGTCTGGTCGCCGGGGTGGCGCTGCTGTTGCTCGCGGCCGGGACCGGGCAGTCCGGCGCGCAGTTGCCCGCGCTGCTGACCCTGCCGCCGGTGGGTTTCGCGCTGGCCGCGCTCTGGGCCGCGACCTTGCGGCCCACCGCCCACCCGGCTGAGGCCGCGCGCGCCGGCCGAGCGGCGACCGGCTGGCTCGTGGGCCTGGCCGCGCTCGGCCCGCTGGCCTTCACCGACCCGGAAGAGATCAGCCTGCTGCTGGTCGGCACCCGGGACATCCCGTTCTGGGTGGCAGCCGCCGCCGGCGTCGGGCTCGCCGTCGCGGTCCTGGTCGCCATCGGGTACGCGGTGCTGCTCGCCCGGCCGACGGCACGCACCCCGAGCAGGCGGGTCGCCGCGGTGGCGGCCGTGGTGCTGCTGGTGGCGTTCGGGGCGGTCGACCTCGGCCCCGGCCAGCCGGGCCTGTACGGCGAGCGGCTGTTCGTGGTGCTGCGTACGCAGGCCGACCTGAACGGTCTCCCGGCCGCCGCGCCGGGCCGGGCCGGACGGGACGCCCGCGCGGCGGAGGTCTACCGGCGGCTGGTGACGACCGCCGAGCAGAGCCAGGGCTACCTGCTCCGGGGGTTGAACCGGTTGCGGCTCGATCCGGTGTCGTACTACCTGGTCAACGCCGTCGAGGTGGACGGCGGCCCGGCGGTGCGGGCCTGGCTCGCCCGCCGACCGGAGGTGGCGCGGGTGCTGGTCAGCCAGCGCCTGCGACCGTTGCCGGCCCCGGCCGGGCAGAGCCGGGGCACCCTGCCCAAGCCCACCGGCCCGGAGTGGAACATCCGTCAGATCGGCGCCGACCGGGTGTGGTCCCAACTCCGGGTCACCGGCGCGGGCATCGTGGTCGGCAGCTCCGACTCGGGGGTGGACGGCGGCCATCCAGCCCTACGCGCCGGGTTCCGTGGTGGGGACGACTCCTGGTTCGACCCGTGGGACGACACCCGGAGCCCAACCGACAAGGGCGGGCACGGCACCCACACGGTGGGCAGCGCGGTCGGGCGGGACGGCATCGGGGTGGCCCCGGACGCGCAGTGGGTGGGCTGCGTGAACCTCGACCGCAACCTCGGCAGCCCCGCGCGCTACCTGGACTGTCTCCAGTTCATGATGGCGCCCTTCCCGGCCGGCGGCGACCCGTTCACCGACGGCCGTCCGGAGCGCGCCCCGCAGGTGCTGACCAACTCGTGGGGCTGCCCGCCCATCGAGGGTTGCGACCAGCGCGTTCTGCGGCCGGCCACCGCCGCGCTCGACGCCGCCGGGATCTTCGTGGTCGTCGCGGCCGGTAACACCGGCCCGTGGTGCGCGTCGATCGACGATCCGCCCGCCCCGTACCCGGACGTGCTGACAGTGGGCGCGGTGGACGCCCAGCGGCGCGTCGCCGAGTTCTCCTCGCGCGGGCCGGTGCCGGGCGGCTCGGGTAAACCGGACGTGCTGGCACCGGGGGTGGGTGTGGTGTCGGCCATGCCGGGCGGCACGTACGCCGAGCTGGACGGCACGTCGATGGCGACCCCGCAGGTGGCCGGGGTGGTCGCCCTGATGTGGTCGGCGAATCCGGCGCTGGTCGGCGACGTGACCCGGACCCGGCAGATCCTGCGGGACACCGCCACGGAGGTGACGCCCACCTATCGCTCCGACAGTCCCTCCGACGCCTGCGGCGCTCCGGCGAACGTCACCGGCGCCGGCCAGGTCGACGCCTACGCCGCCGTTCGCGCCGCCCAGGGGTGACCGTCGCCCCACGGGCGGGGGTGCGGCTCGACATCCGGTGATCTAGGGTCGGCGACCATGGACGCCGAGATCACCGTCACCGAGCTGACCGCCGACCTGGTCACCAGCGTCGTACAGCTCTGCCAGCAGGCGCTCGACCTGCCCGAGGACTCCGCCGAGGCGGCTTCCATCGTGGACGTGCTCTGGACCCGGGCCGCCGCCGCCGACCGGCCCGTGGTCGGGCTGGGCGCGTACCGAGGTGCGGACCTGGTGGGGGTGCTGATCTGCTCGGTGTCGTCGGTCGAGCCGGGGATCGGGCACGTCGACCTGGTCGCGGTCCTTGCGGATCAGCGGCGTCGGGGCGTCGGCCGGGCGCTGCTCCAGCGGGCCGAGCGGGTGCTCGCCGACCGTGGGGCGACCGAGGTGCTGCTGGCCGGGAACCCGCCGTACTACGCGTGGCCGGGAATCGACGTCCGCTACACGCCGGCGGTCTGCGCCGCCCTCGCGCTCGGCTACCAGCAGGACCGGACCGCGTGGAACATGACCGCGGACCTGTCGTACGACGGGTCGCCGGCACTGCGGTCCACCGAGGCCACGGAGCGGCGGCTGGCCGACCAGGGTGTCACGGTACGCCGGGCGGAGCCGGCGGATCTTCCGGCGCTGACCGCGTTCGCCCGGTCCACCTTCGGCGGAACGTGGGACGGCGAGCTGGCCGGTTCGGTGGGGCGCGCCGACGCCGGTTGCCACCTGGCGGAGCGCGACGGCGAGGTGCTCGGCTTCGCCGCGTACGGGTCGTCCCGGCCGAGTTGGTTCGGGCCGATGGGCACCGCACCGGCCGCGGAGGGGTCGGGCATCGGTGGGGTGCTGTTGCGGCGCTGCCTGCGCGACCAGCGGGCGGCGGGGCTGGACCGGGCACAGATCGGCTGGGTAGGACCGGTGCCGTTCTACTCGGGCAGCGCGGGTGCGCGGATCGAGCGGGTCTTCTTCCTGTATCGGCGGACCCTGTCCGGGGGATAACCGGGGCAAACAGGACATAGATCCATTCGCCCGCATCGGCCAACGACGCCCCCTACCGTTTCGGTAGAGGAGGCAGCCATGACCACGGATGACAACCAGACCGAGGACGGCCCGCCGATCACCTGGAAGCCGGTGGGTGAACTCCCCGGCCAACTGCCGTTCGACCGGCTCGACTACGGCGACGCCGAGCAACTGGCCGAGATGACCACCGACGGCGAGCCGCCGGCGGCCGAGGAGTCGCAGGAGATGGTGGACGCGCCGATCCAGTTGCTTCCGCCGTACAACCGGGCACAGAAGCGGCGCAACCAGCGCCGACTGCCGACCTGACGACGAACGGGGCGGACCGCGTCAGCGGCCCGCCCCGTTCGGTGTCGGAACTGGACTCAGAAGTCCATGTCCCCGCCACCCGGGCCAGCCGGGGCAGCCGGGGTCTTCTCCGGCTTGTCCGCGACAACAGCCTCGGTGGTGAGGAAGAGCGCCGCGATGGAAGCGGCGTTCTGCAGCGCCGAACGCGTCACCTTGGCCGGGTCGATGATGCCCGCGGCCAGCAGGTCGACGTACTCGCCGTTGGCGGCGTTCAGACCGTGACCCGCTTCGAGGTTACGGACCTTCTCCACCACGACGCCGCCCTCAAGGCCGGCGTTGACGGCGATCTGCCGCAGCGGGGCGTCCAGCGCGACCTTGACGATGTTCGCACCGGTCGCCTCGTCGCCGACCAGGTCGAGCTTGTCGAAGGCGGTCTTGCCGGCCTGCACCAGCGCGACGCCACCACCCGGGACGATGCCCTCCTCGACGGCCGCCTTCGCGTTGCGAACGGCGTCCTCGATGCGGTGCTTGCGCTCCTTGAGCTCGACCTCGGTGGCCGCGCCGACCTTGATGACCGCGACGCCGCCGGCCAGCTTGGCCAGCCGCTCCTGCAGCTTCTCGCGGTCGTAGTCGGAGTCGCTCTTGTCGATCTCGGCCCGGATCTGGTTGACCCGGCCCTGGATCTGCTCGGCGTCACCGGCACCGTCGACGATGGTGGTCTCGTCCTTGGTCACCACGACCTTGCGGGCGCGGCCCAGCATGTCGATGCTGGCGGCGTCGAGCTTGAGGCCGACCTCCTCGCTGATGACCTGGCCACCGGCGAGGATGGCGATGTCGGTCAGCATGGCCTTGCGGCGGTCACCGAAGCCCGGCGCCTTGACGGCGACCGACTTGAAGGTGCCACGGACCTTGTTGACCACCAGGGTGGCGAGGGCCTCGCCCTCCAGGTCCTCGGCGATGATCAGCAGCGGCTTGCCCGACTGCATGACCTTCTCCAGGATCGGGAGCAGGTCCTTCACCGACGAGATCTTGCTGTTGGCGATCAGGATGTACGGGTCGTCGAAGACGGCCTCCATACGCTCCGGGTCGGTCATGAAGTAGGCCGAGATGTAGCCCTTGTCGAAGCGCATACCCTCGGTGAGCTCCAGCTCCAGCCCGAAGGTGTTGCTCTCCTCGACGGTGATGACGCCTTCCTTGCCGACCTTGTCCATCGCCTCGGCGATGATCTCGCCGACGGTGCTGTCGCCAGCGGAGATGGAGGCGGTGGAGGCGATCTGCTCCTTGGTCTCGACGTCCTTGGCGAGCTTGGACAGCTCCTCCGAGACGCTCGCGACCGCGGCCTCGATGCCCCGCTTCAGGGCCATCGGGTTGGCGCCGGCGGCCACGTTGCGCAGGCCCTCGCGAACCAGGGCCTGGGCCAGGACGGTCGCCGTCGTCGTGCCGTCACCGGCAACGTCGTCGGTCTTCTTGGCGACCTCCTTGACCAGCTCAGCGCCGATCTTCTCGTACGGGTCCTCGAGCTCGATCTCCTTGGCGATGCTCACACCATCGTTGGTGATGGTGGGGGCACCCCACTTCTTCTCGAGCACGACGTTGCGGCCCTTGGGGCCGAGGGTCACCTTTACGGCGTCGGCGAGCTGGTTCATGCCCCGCTCGAGGCCGCGGCGAGCCTCTTCGTCGAAAGCGATCATCTTGGCCATACGGCGTTGTCCTCCTGGACACTCACGGGCCACCCGAGATGTGTGCCCCGGATGGGCCGCCTGGTGTGCGCACCTAGGGACGTCGCCACCTGGCGACGACGACGTCCTTCGGCCGGGCCGGATAGCCCGCGACGACCGGCCATGTGCTGCCCCGGTGTCTCCACACCGGCACAACCTGGCCCCACCGTCCCGACCGTTGGCACTCACGGTATGCGAGTGCCAATGACTTGTTTAGCACTCTCCCCTGCCGAGTGCAAGCACGATGCCGCCGCTCAGCCGAGTTCCGCGGCCAGTCCAGCGCTGTTCACCGGCGCCTCATGGGCACGCTGCTCGACGTACGTCACCAGCAGACCGATCATCTGCGCGAGATGGGCCGGCAGGGCCAGCACGGCGGTGATCCCGATCACCACCACCGCCCCGGCTGCGGTACCCGCCGAGGAGAACGGGTCCGTTCCGAGCGCGCCGGTGCCGATCCCTTCCACGCCACCGGGGATCAGCGTGCCGACGATCACCGCCCCGGCCACCAGGGCCACCCGTCCGAGCAGCAGGCCGAGTCGGTCGTGGAACATCCGGAACGATCGACCGATCGGGTTGTGCCGTTCGAAGAGATAGACCGGGCCGGCCATGCTCAACGCGAAGGCCAGGTAGATGCCCGGCAGCACGCAGAAGCAGACACCGACGCCGATGAGCAGACTGACCAGCAGGGTCCACGCCCACAGCCCGAGTGCCCGACGCAGGCCGTAGCGCAGCGCGGACTCCAGGCTGGCCGGCTGACCGGCCGCCTGCTGGGTGATCACCCAGGTGCCGGCGGCCCACCCGACGGCCTGCACCAACCCGACGACGAGGCTGCCACCGAGCAGCAGGACCAGGAGGCTCAGTAGTTCGGCGACGAAATTGTCCGGCAGCGCGGGGGTCGACGTCGACCCGGCCTGGGCGGCCCACTTCGCCGACGGGTCCAGCCCGAGGGAGACCACCGAGAGCACCGCCGCGGGCAGCACCTGGGTGAGCAGCATGATCGGCACCAACTGCCGCCAGCCGCGGCGCAGCGCTCCCCCGCACCGGTTGAACCAGCCGCCGATACCCGCGCCGGGTGGCGTGACCAGGGCGTCGTTCGGGTCGGACCCGTAACCGGGCGGGTACCAGCCGACCGGCGGCCCCGGGTACCACGGCTGGCCGCCGTAGGGACCCGACCCGGGCGGGTAGCCCCCGGTGGGCGGGAACGCCCAGCCCTGCGGTGGCGGGGCCGCACCCCAGGCACCCTGGGCGGGATCCCAGCCGGGCGGCGGACCGGCGGGGCCGGAGACCGGGCCGGCCGGGGACGTGCCGGGCCCCCAGCCGGGCGGCGGGCCGGCGTGGCCGGGGCTGCCGGCGGGCGAGGACGGGTCCGGCTCCCCCGACCCGGAGGACGGAGTGTGCGGGGGTGGCTGGTCGGTCATGAACGCTCCTCAGCATCGGCTGGAACGGTTCACGATCTTCCCGGGTGCGCGCCCCTGCCGCAGCCCCGACTCACGGGGCCGATCGGCCAGGAAACTCAGTCAATGACGCGTACGTGCTCTGCCTGTGGGCCCTTCTGGCCCTGGGTGATCTCGAACTCGACCCGCTGACCGTCGTCCAGCGCCTTGTAACCGTCCATCTCGATCGCGGAGAAGTGGACGAAAACGTCCTGCCCGCCGTCGACGGCGATGAAGCCGTAGCCCTTTTCGGCGTTGAACCACTTCACGGAGCCCTGTGCCACTGTGCACTTCCCTCACTCTGCCCGGCGTTGCCTGACTCGGCGCACGGCACGGCCGGACGCCTCGGACCACCGACTAAGCGATCGACGACCGCCATTGAAGAAGGTGACCGAAATCGCACGCTACACGAGGACTGACGGCCGCGCACGGCCACAAAACAGACACACTCCGAGGCGTACCGACGGCGCTGATCGGCCGGGTTCCCGAGCCGCCGGATTCGCCCGCGTCATTGCGAAATGGAAAGACGGTCGCCGGGCGGCCCCGCGATGACGGCGATCGGGCCCAGCTCGTGAAACGCCGCCCCTGCCCTGTGGTAGGCATGCGGACATGACCACCGACATGGGCCCCCCGGCAGTGCGGCTCGCGGAGATCCGCCGGGTCCGGCCGGAGGACGCCGCCCGGATGCGGGCGCTGCGCCTGGAGATGCTGGCCGACGCGCCGTTGGCCTTCCTGGAGACCCTCGCGGACGCGGCGGCCCGACCGCACAACGAGTTCGCCGCCCGGGTCGCGTACACCTCGGCCGGTGCCGGTAACGCGCAGTTCGTCGCCGACCCGGGCGGTCGGCTGGTCGGGCACGCCGGTGGTACGACCCACCCGAACGAACCGGGACTGACCGTGATCTACGCCGTGTACGTCACGCCGACCTGGCGCGGTAGTGGCCTGCTCGGCGAGCTGATCGACGGGGTGGCCGCCTGGTCGCGGGCCTGCGGCCGGCCGGAACTGCTGCTGGAGGTGGTGGTCGGCAACGACCGCGCCTACCGCGCCTACCAGCGCCTGGGCTTCAAGGACACCGGGGTACGGGTCCCCCACCCGAACATCCCAGCCCTGACCGAGCTACAGATGCGCCGAACAGCCTAAAACCAGGAACTCATCCCAGGGCAGAACCACCCTGATGCCCTGCAAAAAACCGGAAGCGTAAGCGACAACCGTGTCCACGTCAGGGTTTCCGGGGCAGCCCGACCCGCGCAGGGATCAAGCCTGACCGCCCGAAGCGGGTCGGGCTGCCCCGGAAACCCCCACCGCAACTAAAGATCAAACATGCCGCCGCGACTGCACGATCCGGAACCGGTTCGCCACGTAAGCCCCGTCGGTCAGCGCCGAGTTGGCCGCCGCGTTGGCTCCACTGCCGTGGAAGTCGGAGAACGCCGCCGACTGGTTCACGAAGACACCGCCGGTGAGGTTGCAGGACAGGTGCACCCCGACCTCGACCGCCACCGCCTCGGTTGCGTCCAGCACTGCCTCGTCGGTCGAGTAGACACCGGCGGTGAGCGCGCCCTTCTCGCCGACCGTCCGGCGCAGCAGCTCCAGGCTGTGCGTGGTCGAGTCGGTCGCGATGGCGAACGAGATCGGCCCGAACCATTCCCGGCCGTACGTCTCCGAGTCGTCCGCGGTCAGCTTCACGATCGTCGGCGTACGCACCACCGCGTCGGGGTACGACGGGTGGGCCACGGCCCGCGACTCCAGCACCGGCTCGCCGACCTTGGTCACCTCGGCCAGCCGCTCCAGAACCCCGTCGTTGACGATGGCACCGGTCAGCTCCACACCCCGGGCCGGGTCGGCGGTGAGCTTGCCGACGGCGGCGGCGATCCCGCCGGCCACCTCGTCGAAGCTCTTGTGCCCCTGGTCGGTCTCGATGCCCCCGGCCGGGATGAGGATGTTCTGTGAGGTGGTGCACATCTGCCCGCTGTAGAGGGTCAGCGTGAACCCCAGGTTGCGGCACATGCCGGCGAAGTCGTCGGTGGAGTCGACGACGACGGTGTTCAGGCCGGCCTTCTCGGTGTAGACCGATGCCTGCCGGGCGTGCGTCTCCAGCCAGTCGCCGTACTCGGTGGAGCCCGTGAAGTCGACGATCCGGATGGCCTGGTGCAGGGCCAGATCGCTGGCGAGCTTCTCACCGGGCGCCTCGGCCGCCAGCAGGATCAGGTTCGGGTCGAACCCGGCCTCGGCGAGCACCTCCCGGGCGTACTTCACGGTGATGGCCAGCGGCAGCACCGCGCGCGGGTGCGGCTTGACGATCACCGGGTTGCCGGTGACCAGCGAGGCGAACAGCCCGGGGTACGAGTTCCAGGTCGGGAAGGTGTTGCAGCCGATCACCAGCGCCACCCCACGCGGCACCACGTGGAACGTCTTGGTCATCCGCAGCGGGTCACCCTTGCCGGCGGCCTTCTCCCAGCCCGCCCTGCCCGGGTGGCGGGTCATCTCGGCGTACGCGTACGCCAACGCCTCCAGCGCCCGGTCCAGCGCGTGCGCGCCACCGGCCTGGAAGGCCATCACGAACGCCTGCCCGCTGGTGAACTGCACAGCGTTGGCCAGCTCGAAGATGTGCTTGTGCAGCCGGTCGAGGATCTCCAGGCAGACGCCCACCCGGGCCTGCGGGCCGGCGTCGCGCCACGCCGGGAGCGCGGCGGAGGCGGCGTCGACCAGATCACCGGGGCCGGCGTGCGGGTAACGCACCGCCAACTCCACCCCGAACGGGCTCGTCTCGGTGGCGACCCGAACGCCCGTGCCGGGCTGGTCGAGCGGGAAGTCACCACCGAGGTACGCCTCGAAGGCGGCCTTACCGTCGGCGGCGGCGGTCTCGCCGTACACCCGGGGGCTGGGGGATTCGGGATAGGCGGACCAGTAGCCCCGCTCCGTGATCGCGGTCAGCGCACGGTTGAGGGTGTCGGCGTGCCTGTCGTACAGGGGATGCGGGGTCTCCGTCATGCCCGCCATCATGCCTGAGTCACGTCCGGGAGCAGTAGCGCGAATGCCCGGCAGCGGTCCATGCCTGAGTCACGTCCGCGAGCAGTAGCGCCGATACCCGTCAGAGGGTGAGCTGCCAGTCGGTCCACCGGTCCACCGGGCGGAAGCCGAGCTGTTCGTTGATCGACACCATGTAGCTGTTGCTGGCCGCGTTGAAAGTGTCGATCACCTGTACCGCCGGCTCGTGGGTCAGCAGGTGGTGCAGGTTCTCCGCCTTGGCGACGAGGCCGAGCCGGTGCCCACGGTGGGCCGGGTCGACGATGGTGATCTGCTGGAACGCGTGCCAGTCGGCGGCAGCGCCCACGTCCAGCAGGGTCCAGGCGACCAGCCGGCCGGACGCCTCGTGTCGCATCCCGAGGTGGTAGCGCCGCCGGCCCCGGGCGTCCAGCGCCCGTTCGTTGCCGCGGATCCGCTCGGCGTCCACCTGCTCCGGTTCCCACTGCACGTCGCCCATGGGCGCGTCCATCAGCAACCGGCCGTCCAGGTAGGCGATGTCGCCGACGTACTCCTGCGGGGTGGAGCCCTGCCAGCAGACCGAGTGATAGCCCTTGGCTCGGGGTTGTGCCTCGGCGAGCGCCGCCCGCAACGCGACCCGGTCGATGTCGCCGACGTCGAGCCGTCGGCGGACCTCGGCGAGAGCGGGCTGGGCTCCGGTCGCGGCGGCGAACGCGTCACCGGCCACGCTTCGGGCCGGCCCGCCGGGCAGCGCGGAGACGGTCATCGCCACCACCCGCTTGCGGCCGTGCTCGCGGAGCAGGCGCAGCCCGTACTCGTGCAGGGCCCGGCCCACGCCCCGCCGCCGCAGCTGCGGATGCACCACCAGCTCGGCGGTGGCGTTGTCGGTGTTGTCGAGCTGCGGCAGGTCCAGTTGGAGGTAGCCGGCCGGCACGCCGTCCAGACGGGCCAGCGCCCAGAGCGACCGGGTACCGGGCATCGGCGTGTGGAACAGCGCGTCGAAGCGGCGACGGCAGGAGGGCGGGAAGTCCGGCAGATCGGCGTCGTTGGCCGCCGACCCGATCCGGTACGCCTCGTCGACCGACGTCCGGTCGGCGCCGTCGAACGACGCGATGGTGATGCTCATGCCGGTGAGCCTGCACCGTACAAAAGCGATCGGGCCAGCGAATTACTCGCTGGCCCGATCGAACGTGGTCGGGAGGGACACTCGCACAACGCCTCCGGCGTTGGGTCGCAAGAACTTCAAAAGTCTTCGGCGAAATGCCCTCCCGCACGGAGCATCTTGCGCCGTCCGGTTCCTGCCGTCAAGTCCGTAGCGGCGGGTTTTCCACACTCACAGCGAAAACCCAGTTACCGATTGATCCACTCGGCCCGGGTGCCGGGCGGGCCGTTCAGCCCAGGAGGCCGGCGTCGCGGGCGGCGCGCAGCGAGGGCTTGATGTGGTGGGTCGGCCCGACCTGGCCGGCCACCGCGTCGATGGTCTTCAGACCCTCGCCGGTGTTGAACACGACGGTCTCGGCCGTCGGGTCGAGCCGACCGGACTCGACCAGCTTGCGCAGCACCGCCACGGTGACCCCACCGGCGGTTTCCGCGAAGACCCCGGTGGTACGGGCCAGATCGCGGATGCCCGCGCGGATCTCGTCGTCGTCGACGTACTCCATCCAGCCGCCGGTGCGGCGGACCGCCTCCAGGGCGTAGAGGCCGGCCGCCGGGTCGCCGATGTTGAGTGACTTGGCGATGCCGGTGGGCTTGACCGGGACGATCGTGTCGGTCTCGCCGTGCAGTGCGACGGCGATCGGGTTGCAGCCGGCGGACTGCGCCCCGAAGACCTTCCAGCCGTCGGCGGGCGCCTCGACCAGGCCGATCTCCACCAGCTCGGAGAACGCCTTGTCAATCTTGGTGAGCAGCTCGCCGCTGGCCATCGGGATGACCACCTGCGCCGGGATCCGCCAGCCGAGCTGCTCGGCCACCTCGTAGCCGAGGGTCTTGGAGCCCTCCGCGTAGTACGGCCGGACGTTCACGTTGACGAACGCGGTGTCCTCGAACTCGTCGGTCTCCACCAGCTCACCGCAGAGCCGGTTGACGTCGTCGTACGAGCCGTCGATGGCGACCAGCTCGCCGCCGTAGACGGCGGTGTTGATGACCTTGCCCTGTTCCAGGTCGCTGGGGATGAAGACCACCGAGGGCACCCCGGCGCGGGCGGCGTGGGCGGCCACCGAGTTGGCCAGGTTGCCCGTTGACGCGCAGGCGAACCGGCTGAAGCCGAGGGCCTTGGCGGCGGTGAGCGCCACCGAGACGACCCGGTCCTTGAACGAGTGGGTGGGGTTGGCGCTGTCGTCCTTGACCCAGAGCGGCGCGGTGATGCCCAGCTCGGCGGCGAGGTGCGGGGCCGCCACCAGTGGGGTCAGGCCCGGGTCGAGGGTCACCCGGGTGGCCGGGTCCTGACCGGCGGGAAGCAGGGCGGCGTACCGCCAGATGTTGTTCGGGCCGGCCTCGATCTGCTCGCGGGTGACGGTGGCCAGCGCGGCGGTGTCGTAGTCGACTTCCAGCGGGCCGAAACACTCGTAACAGGCGTGCTGGGCGGCGAGCGGGTAGCGGGCCGAGCAGGCACGGCAGACCAGGGCGCGGGCGGGGCTGGCAGCGGTGTCGATGCCGGAGGCGACGAGCGTCGACGTCATGTCGAGAGTCCTCTCATCTTTCCCCGCATCGCACGGTGCGGCGGGGACGGAATTGGCACCTGCCCCGCGGGTCGCTCAGCGGTGAGCGCGCGGGGTGGTTGCCGGGGCGTCGTCGGGCCGTATCCCTCAGCCCCTCTGGATGAGGTATTCAGTTGTGCCGTCGAGTCTAGGACAACGCTGTCGGCCCCTGCTACCACTGATCCCAGGTATTGGGTCAGCGGAAACTCACCGCGACGGGGTCGGTCACCGCGATCGGGTCCGTCACCGCGCTCGGCCGGGGCAGCGACGTGGCCCGGGGCCGGGCGGCGAGGTTCGCGGCGATCAGGGCGGCGATCGTGATGGAGGCCCCGACCAGCTCGACGGGCTCCGGGCGGTAGCCGCGGGCGATCTGCACCGCGAAGGTGGTCACCGGGACCAGGTTCATGAACAGCGCGGCGTTGGCGGCACCGAGTCGCTGCACGCCGGTGTTCCAGGCCAGGACCGCGATCACGGCGCCCACCAGCACGGCGTACGCCAGTTGCGGGGCGACCGCCACGAGGTCGGCGGCGGCCGGCGCGTGCTGCCAGCCGACGGCGTCGGCGCCAATGCTCAGGACGAGCATGGCGGCCGTGCCGGCGAGCGCGGTCAGTGTGGTGAAGCGCAGCGGCGACCACTCGCCGAACCGGCTGGCGCCGTGGGTGTAGATGCCCCAACCCAGCACCGCGCCGATCATCATGAGGCCACCGAGACCGAACTGTCCGAGGCCGTCCAGGCTCCCGCGCGTGATCACCAGACCGACGCCGAGGAGCGCCACCAGGGAGAGGGCCAGCAGGAGCGGCTTCGGGCGTACGCCGTCGCGAGCCCAGCGGACCAGCTGGGTGATCACCGGGGTCGTGGCCACGAAGAGGGAGATCTGCTGCGGGGCGGCGTGTTCGAGCGCCAGGTTGGTGAGCAGGTTGAAGCCCGCGAAGCCGACCACTCCGAGCACCACCACCTCCAGCGCCCGGCCTCCGTGGCGGAGCGCGCCGGCACCCTCGCGGAGCAGCAGGATGGCGACCAGGACGACGGCGGCCAGCAGGTAGCGCGCGGTGGTCAGGTTGAGCGGGTCGACCCGGTGAAGCGCGCTGGCCAGGATCGGGAACATCACGCCCCAGCCGAGCACGGCGACCAGTGGGTACGCGGTTGCGCGGGATCGCATCGGCAACTCCAATGTTCGAGTATCGTCGAACCAACGACACTGACCATAGGGCGTCGTTCGATGGTTGTCGAACAAGGGTTACACTGGTCACATGGAGCCGCACGAACCCGACCTGACCGCCGTACCGGTCACCAACGTGCTGGCCGCACTCGCCGACGACGTGCGGCTGCAGATCGTCCGGGCGCTCGCCGAGGGCGGCGAGTCCGCGTGCGGCAGTTTCGACTTCGGCGTCTCCAAGGCGACCCGCAGCCACCACCTCAAGGTGCTGCGCGAGGCGGGGCTGACCCGGACCCGGGCGGCCGGCACCAGCCGACTGGTCCGGCTCCGCCGGGACGAGCTGGACAAGCTCTACCCCGGCCTGCTGGACGCGGTCCTCACCCAGCGCCCGCCGGCGTAGACGAGCCAGGCAGACAAGCCGCGCCTGCGCTCGAGTGCGGCACAACGAATAGGCAGTGTCGGTGCGGGTGAGACACGTTCGGATGGAGGACACTGCTGTGCATGGGGAGCCAGTGGCCATCACTGAAGGCGCGAGCCTTGCTCAGATTGCTGATGAACGAGCTTGGCTATCGCATCGAGCGGCAGTCCGGCTCCCACCGCCGCCTCGTCGCCAGCGGCCGCCCGGCGATCACCTTTGCCTTCCACGACAAATCCACGGTCTCACCCCGTGCAGTCGGCGTCATACTGGTACAACAGGTCGGGCTCACCCCCGAGGAAGCCAGGAAGGTGCTGAAGAGTGCGTGAAGACGTCATTGATCTGATCGTGATCAGCCCGGCCACAGACGACGAGGACTGGGCGTTCTACAGCCCTCAGGTGCCGGGGCTGGTGGGCGGACGCAGCAGCCTGCTTCAACTACGCGCAGACCTGCCGGAGATCCTCCGCTTCGCGGACGTCCCGTTGCCAGTGCGAATCCGGACTCATTTGGAGGACGTGTACGACTTGGCTGGAACGAGTTACATCATCCGCCTGAGTCAGGACGGGCACAGGACCGAGCGTTCCGCCACCGCGCAGCGCCTACGCGCCGCTCTCACCGTGGCAGAGCAGCGGGAGCAGTTGCTCTCGTCGCCACGCACCAGGACGGGCGAGGTCCTTTTCATCGCCGCAGTGCCCTCGGACACTTTGCACGGCCTCTCCACACAACTTCATCCGTCCGGTGACGCGGCAGTGGTGGTCTGCAACGTGGCTGACGAGCTTCTCTGGTCATCCCATCTCACCAACGCCGCGGATCTTGATGCTGCCGCCAGACCGCTGGGCGACCTCGGGCTTTCCGGCGAAACGACGATCGCGGAGGTCATGCGCCAACGCCCCGCGGGTTCCCCGGCACCGGCGTTGCTGGCCAGCTAAACGGCGAGCGGTCCGTGGCACTTTGCGTCCGCGAGGTCGTCGGCACCACCCGCAACCCCGACCCGGACGCGTCGATGAGGCTGCGGCGACACGCGGTATTGATGTGGTCAGACGGACGCCCTTCGGGCAGCGGCAGCAGACCGTCCGGCTGGCCGGGATGATGCCGCCCCGGCGGCGGGAGCGTGCAGGGCCAGGATCAACACACAGAGGTGCTACGGCCCCGCTATGCCACCTCGCTGACCGGCTTGGCGTTGTTTTTGATCGAGCGGAGGATCGAGACCAAACGGTCGGCGTCGGGGTTGGAGAAGAGCGCCTCGGGCCCGCGCGGGGCGACGCCGTTGAACGGGGACTCGTAGAGGCGCCCCGGCTCCATCACACCGTTCACCGTCAAATCGTTGACGATCAGGTTGATGAAGTCGAGTTGGGCGGCGTTGAGGGCACGGTCGACGAGGAACTCGCTGAACGCGTCCCGGGCCGCATCGCGGTCCAGCCCGACCAGTGAGCGGATGAAAAGGCCCAGTCCCTCCGAGGATCGCCGGGCCTGATCGATGTCCTGCTTGTCGCCGACGCCGCTCTCGCCGAGCATCCGTTCCAGCTCGGCGAGGTCGGTGCCGGAGAGTTGCCGGTTGCGGCGCAGCTTCTGCACGGCTACGTGATCTTCGTGGGTGCGCAGGTAGACGCGCATCTTCGCGCGGAAGCGTTCCAGGTCGGTGCCGACGGTCACCCCGCTGAGCGGCAGCTCGACCTCCTGGTCGATCTCGTCGGCGAAGTTGGTGAAGACGAGGGTGCGACGCGCCTTCGGCACCAGCCGGACCAGATCGCGCATCCGGCGCCGAGCCAGCTCCAGCATGGGCAGCGTGACGTCCTGCCACCACTCGTCGCCGGCCACCTCGTCGAGCAGTTGGGCCCGTTGCTGGATCATCGGGATGGTGGTCTGCTCCAGCAGCGCCGAGGCGATCTCCTGGACCTCGGTGCGGTGCCGGTTGAACCGACTGTCGGGCACCAGCAGGCCGAGCTGCATCCGCAGGATCAACAGGTCGAAGCGCTTGGCCTCCTCCCCGTCGTCGCGAACTTCGCTGGGCAGACCAGCGAGGCCACCGACGAGTTGCGCGGACGCCTCGGGCGACAGCCGGTGCCAGTTGGCGAGGTCGATGTAGTACTCGACGAGGCGGCGCTGCGGACGCACCACGACGTTATCCAGGCGCATGCCCTGGATCCGACCGTGCAGGTCCCGGGCAATGTCCCAACGCAGCCCCGCTTCGCTCTGCGTACCGTCGGATGCGTCGCTGTCGGCGGTGTCAGCGGGTCGGCGCTGGTCAAGCTGGCTGACCAGCTCGACCTTTGCCTTGAAGATACGTTCGGTGAGGGACGGGCTGAGCGAGCCCTCGGTGGTGGTCGGGTCCTGGCTGAAGTACTCAAAGTTGCCGCAGAAGTCGAAGACGAAGAAGTCCTTCTTGTGGATACCGGGGGCATACAGGTCGGGCCGGAGGCGGGTGCCCCGGCCGAGCATCTGGGCGAACTTCGTCTTGGACCGCACAATCTTGAAGAACACCAGATTGACGACGTCGGGGACGTCGATGCCGGTGTCGAGCATGTCGACGGAGATGGCGATGTGCGGCTGCTTGTCGGGCAGCGAGAAGGTGTCGATCAGGCCCTGCGCGCGCTCCACCCGGTGCGTGATGATCCTGGCGAAGTCGCCCCGGTAGTGCGGGTAGTTGGCGTCGAAGCGCTTGGCGATGAACTTCGCATGCTCGTTGTTCTTCGCGAAGATGATCGTCTTGCCGATCCGGTCACCACCGGCCACCCGGTGACCTCGGGTCATCAGGTATTGGAGGACCTTGTCCACCGTGTCGGCGTTGAAGAACCACTTGTTCACCGCCTCGGCGCTGACCTCGTCAGGCACGTCGACGTCGTCGCCCCACTCCAGGGCGTCCCAGTCGTCCTTCTGCTGCTCGGTCAACTCGTCGTACCGCAGGCCGGAGCGCTGGATCCGCAGGTCGACCGCGACCACCCGCGGCGGCACCAGATAGCTCTCGTCGACGGCCTCCTCCAGGGTGTACGCGTCGGTGGGGACCCCGTCGACCAGGTCGAACAGGCCGTAGGTGTTGCGGTCGACCTCGTCCTTGGGGGTAGCGGTCAGCCCGACGAGCAGCGCGTCGAAGTAGGAGAAGATCGTTCGGTACTTCTGGTAGACCGAACGGTGCGCCTCGTCGATGACGATCAGGTCGAAGTGCCCCGGACCGAAGCGGCGCAACTCGCCGTCGGTCTGGTTGATCAGCCCCAGCATGGTCGGGTACGTCGAGACGTAGACCCGGCCTTCGCCGACCTTGTCCTCGGTCAGGTTGATGGTGGTCGCGTCGGGCAGGTGCGCGCCGAACGCGTTGGCGGCCTGGTTGACCAGGGCCACCCGGTCGGCCAGGAACAGCACCCGCTTGACCCAGTTGGCCCGCATTAGCAGCTCGACCAACGCGATGACGGTGCGGGTCTTGCCCGCGCCGGTTGCCATCACCACCAGCGCCTTGCGCTGCCAGTCGACTTCGAAGGCCTCGGAGATCAACCGGATCGCCCGCTGCTGGTAGTGCCGTTCGACGATTTGGCCGTCGATGGTCAGCTCGGCGAGCCGCCGCCGGGTGGTGCGCCGCTGCACGAGTAGTTGCAGCTCGTCGCGGGTGTAGAAGCCCTGCACCGGCCGGGGCGGATAGCAGGCGTCGTCCCAGAGCCAGGTCTCGTAGCCGTTGGTGTAGAAGATGACCGGCCGCTGCCCGTACGCCGCTTCGAGCGCGTCGGCGTAGCTTTTGGCCTGCTGCTGGCCGGTGAGCGGGTCCCGGCGGGTGCGCTTCGCCTCGATCAGGGCGAGGGGCTTGTCGTCGTCGCCCCACAGCACGTAGTCGACCCGCCCCTTGCCCGAGCCGTGCGGCAGGCCGATGACCGGAAACTCCCGATCCCGCGCCTGGTCGAGCCGCCAACCCGCCTCGGCGAGCAGCACATCGATGTAGCGGTCGCGGGTCTCCTGCTCGTTGTAGTCGTGCTCGTCCGGCCGAGCCGCGTTCGCGGCCTTGGCCGCCGCGATCTGCGCACGCAGGGCGGCGACCTTCGCGTCCAGGTCGGCATTGTCGGCCTCCGCCGCGGCGAGGGCGGCATCCCGGGCGGCCAGCCGCTCGTCCAACGCGCGGACCTCGGCGCGGCTCTGCTCCCGCACGTCCGCCGGGCGCGGCACGAGCGCAGGGTCAAAGACAAGAGCATCCGGGGGTACGTTGGCAGCGTCCCGGGTGTAACGACGAGCAATCCAATAGGTCAGGTCGAACAGGTCCCGGACAACCTGCTGGCCAACCGGCTCGGGCACCTGCCCCTTGTCGTGCACCGCCGAGTTTCCCTTGATGCGAATGATCTGCATCTTGGCGGTCATTGTCGCCCCGACCAGGTTCTTCATCGTCGGCTCGGTGATCAGCCCGATGAGCCGAGTATCGTTCGGCTTCCGCAAGGTCTGATCGGCGCGATACAGCCACTTCACCGCGTGTTCCAGGCAGCGACGAGCGTAGAAGCAAGCCGTACGCGGATTGACCAGAGCGTTCAGCTCGGCCTGTTCGGCCTCGGCGAACAACTCGGGCCACTCGGCGCGCAGGAACACGAAGTTGCTCATCGACGAAGATCCTCCCGGCGTGTGGACAGCCCTCGATCATCACACATCAAAGCTCCCCACGAAAGGCTCTGTCCTGAAGCGACGCGAAGAGCGCGTCAAGCTCGGCCAGGCTCGCCTTGTGCGGCACTCGCAGGCTCTCAATCTGTGCCACCCGGGCAGCAAATTCGTCCTGCAGCGACAAGGGTGGCTGAGGTATGGCGATGCTCTGCACTTCCTTGGCGTTGATGTTCGCCATGCCAACGATGCTCTTCGCCATACCGCGCAACACCTGCTTGCAGTAGCGGGTGTTCAGATAAGCGGCCAAGTATTCCGGGTTGGTTTGAGAGTTGACCCTCAATCGCACGAGGTAGCCAGCGTAACCCATTGGCTCCTGCCGCCGATAGATTGCGGATTTTCCGACGAGTTCGGCGCTGTTAGTTCGGTTGAACAATACGTCACCCGCACTTACCAAGTAGCGGTCACCAATCGTCGCCGAGGCGAGATACTTGAGGTCCTCTAGATTCAATTCTCCACCGTAGGTGAGGTTCCCCATTCGCAAAATTGGCAGCTCACCGACCAGTGACGCTTTCTCGCTCGTCCCATAGGTTGCCGAAACAATCAGATCGCCGATTCGCACTATCGGCCAAGCCTTAGGATTCCATGCCGGATCACCAAACATTTCGAAGAAGAGGGACCGCTCAAGCTCGCCGAGCGCGGTCGTGACCTCGCGCCGACTAGCGCGCAACGCATCTACTCGGTCCAAAGCATCGACAACCCTCCGTTGCTGACTCATCGACGGCAACGGCACCTTGAGCGCCCTAAGCTTATCGATAGGGAAGTTGTCTGCCGTAGTTGCTCTCACCCAACTGAGAATCTCGGGCGACTTTGCTTTTATATAACGAGCCAAATAAGCGGGATCGACTGCATCTGAAGGGATTAGGGCCTTCATGTCTTGATTAACAGCAACAGGCACACGATTCAACCCAACAGGCAGCGTATGCTTCAAGACACCGGACCGCACAACAACAAGAATAGAGTTTGCTTTAACCAGTCGTGCAGCACTCTCATTTAGACCAAGCCTGGTGATACATACCTGAGAGTTGTCAATGATCCAAGACTTCATATCCTTCGGTGTAACCCATGGAATATCCCCACCGAAGTAATCCGGATTACTGCGGGTTGGAGTTCCCCCACCGACAATCTCTACCAACTCGCCGATAGGAACAGCCCGTGCCTCGTTCATCCGAGCATCGCCTTCAGGTCGGACATACCTTGCTGGATCTCGGATTCGAGGCGTTCAATATCCGCGAGGATTTCCAATGGAGGGCGGTGCTCGATCTCCTCGTGCGCGACCTCTTTGTAGCGGTTTAGGCTAAGGTCGTAGTCCTGTTCGACGATGTCGACCTTCGGCACGCAGAAGCTTTGCTCAGTTCGCGCGCGCTTCAGCTCGCCATCGTTGCGCTGCGCCCAGCGTGCCAGCACGTCCGGCAGGTTGTTCTTGGCGTGGTCGGCTTCGGTGAGGTCGGCCGACGGTCGCACACCGAGCTTGCCTTCCGGTAGCAGCGGGGTTCGCTTGTCGTCCAGGCTCCAGCCGTCGGCAGTCACCTCGTAGAACCAGACGTTGTCGGTGCCGCCGCTGTTGGTCCTGGTGAAGAAGAGGATCGCCGTCGACACGCCCGCGTACGGCTTGAAGACGCCGCCGGGAAGCTTGACCACCGCGTCGAGCTTGTGGTCGTCCACCAGCATGCGACGGATTTCCTTGTGCGCCTTGCTCGACCCGAAGAGCACCCCGTCGGGCACGATTACCGCCGCCTGGCCGCCCGGCTTAAGCAGCCGCAAGAACAGGATCAGGAAGAGCAGTTCCGTCTTCTTGGTCTTGACGACCTGGGTCAGGTCCCTCGCGGTGCTGTCGTAGTCGATGCTGCCAGCGAAGGGCGGGTTGGCCAGGATGACTGAGTACTTCTCAGCCTCGTCGGCGACGCTCTGCGCGAGCGAGTCACGGTGTTCGATGACCGGGTTCTCCACGCCGTGCAGCAGCATGTTCATGCTGCCGACCCGCAGCATAGTGCTGTCGAAGTCGAAGCCGTGGAACATCCCGTGGTGGAAGTGCTCGTTGCGCTTTGACTCGTGGAACAGGTAAGCGTGCTCTCGGCGGACGTACTCGCTGGCCTCCATGAGGAAGCCAGCACTGCCGCAGGCCGGGTCACAGATGATGTCGTCCGGGCCGGGGCTGACCATCTCCACCATGAGCTGGATGATGTGCCGGGGAGTGCGGAATTGTCCGTTGTGGCCAGCGGTGGCGATCTTGCTGAGCAGGTACTCGTACAGGTCGCCCTTAGTGTCGCGGTCCTCCATCGGGATGCCGTCGAGCATGTCGACGACCCTGGACAGCAGCGCAGCGTTGGGGATGGTGAAGCGGGCGTCCTTCATGTGGGTGGAGTAGGTCGAGCCGTCGCCGCCGAGCGTGCGCAGGAACGGGAAGACATGCTCGCCGACGGTTACGAACATTGCGGCGGCGCCCACGTTCTTGAACCGCGACCAGCGCAACTCCTCGTACGGCTTGTCCTTGGCGTCGCTGCCGGGCGGGAAGATGGGTCGTTCGATTGGTGTGCCGGTCCGGGCCGCCTTGTTGAGCGCGAGGGTGTGCAGGTCGTCCAATCGGCGGATGAACAGCAGGTAGGTGATCTGCTCGATCACCTCAAGCGGGTTGGAGATGCCGCCCGACCAGAAGCTGTCCCAGATTCGGTCGACCTTGCTTTTCAGTTCCCCAGTGATCACGAAGCCTTGTCCCACCATCTCGATACGTCTCGGCTGAGCCCGTAAGGCTACGACGCACCCGCTGATCCCGGGAACCCGCCGCCCGGCGTCTTCGGCAAGGTGTCACCTTGCCGACTGTGACGATCTCTCGGGGCAGCGGCGATACGGCAGTGTCCGATAGTGTCCGGCCCAACACGCGGAGCGAGATTGCCTCGCCCGTCAGTCGGAGGGGCTAGATGGCGAGCATCGAGGAAGTCAAAGCCGCGCTCGCCCAGGCCGCCGAGCAGGGCAACAGCACCCAGCAGCAGATCCGCGCGGCCATCGAGGCAACCGAGCAGACGCTGGCCCGGCTGCGTGCGGTGGCCGCTGGCACCGGGCATCCGACGCTCGCTGAGGCCATTGCGCGTGGCGAGCAGAGCAAGCAACGCCTCGTCGAAGCGATGGTCCTGCTCCAAGGCAGCTCGCAGGCCGCGCGCAACTACATGAACGTCCTCGGCTGATTTCTTCCAGAACTGCGCAAGCCGAGAGGGCCAGGTTGTGAGTCAGCAGAGGTCTCAGCTAATGACGGCTGGCCACCTGGGCGCTCTGTTGTCGCCCCTGGCTCAAGCAGTGACCGTTGGCCGCATCACCTGGACCACGAGAAACCACGTCACACGGGAGGGCTTGGTCCGGGTCGACACGTCGATTCCCGCGCTCGCCCCATGCCGACTCCGAGTACTAATCAACGAGCTAAAGCCCAGCGAGCCAGCATTCCAGTATCTCGCCGGTGATGGCCGGCTGGCGTTCTCGGCCCGCCGACTGTGCGTCAACACGCCACACCGCCCGTTCGCCGGCACCCACAAGCACCGGGTCGAGCCCGGCGGGGGCGAGGAGTCCGCCTACGAGCCCGACGACATCCCCATCGTTCCGCTGCAACCACGGGTGCCTCCCGGGACCTACCGTGCGATCCTGGAAGCGTTCGCTGCGGAATGCTTCATCACGTTCGGCACCGACTTCGGCTGGTCAGAACCGTGAGGGGGATGATCATGGACGCCACGACCGTGATCGGCGCGGTCCTGCGGGCCGCCAATGACAACACTGTCGCGCATCCGTACGGCGATGGTCTGCTTGTTGATCTGCCGTTGGCCTACGGCGACGGCGACGGCGTGCGCGTGCTGGTCGAGCCGATGGGCACCGGATTCCGGGTCAGCGATCGCGCGACGGCGGCCACTCTGCTGGCGATGGCAGGGGTCAACCTCTTCGCCGATCGCGCAGCAGAGGCGTTCGCAGAGATCACCCGAGGTGCTGGCCTAAACGGGGTTAATGCCGTTCCCGGTGAGCTTGCCACCTTCGGCACCGCGGACGATCTGGGCCGCCTGATTCTCTCCGTCGCACAGGCATCACTGCGTGCCGACCAGCTTCGGTGGCTCGCACCCCGGCAGGCGGGGATGAGGTTTGTTGATCGGGTTGCCGATCGGGTCACCGTCTGGGCTGGTCGCACTCGCAACCTCCAACGTGACGCGCCGATCCCGCTCGGGTCCGGGCGCACCCGCTCGGTGACGGTGCGAGTGGCCAACGACGGCAAAGCGGCTTACGTGCAAGCGCTCAGCTTGCGCGACCCGGACCAGGCAGCCGAACACTGCTACCACGTCTTCGGACTATCGACGATCGCGAAGGAGCGCCGCATTGCCGCCTTGGCCGGCTCGAAGCGAGACTGGCCGGCAGCGATCGTGACGGAGCTTCAAACCGTGAGCGATGTCGAGTTCTTTGACGACCCGCTCAGCCTTGAGCGACAACTCGACAAGATGGTTCCCCCGCCACAGCCTGCGCTTCGGGCGTAACACTCGTCAGTCTCTCTGCGCGAGTTCCACGGCCTCGGCCAGAAGCGCGTCCAGTTCCGCGTCGGTGAGATCGTCGTCGGTCAGGACCTTCTGGATGGTCGCAGCCTGGATCCGTCCGATCATCTCCTGGCTGGCCGAGTAGTCGCCCGAAGGGTCGATGGTGGTGAGAATCAACGCCTCGGCCGCTTCCACGTCGATGGCTGGGCCACCCTCACCAAGGCTTGCGCGCAGCTCAGCAACGAACATGATGACCTCCGCTCGGTCCGCTGTCGTGCCGAAACGGCGATCAACCGCGAGGAAAAAGAGAGCCGCGAGAAAGCGGGGGAAGCCATCCCAGCCAGCCGCGTCGAGCCTCGCCTCGACGGCGACGCTGGCCGCGTAGTCGCCATGAACCATGGTCCGGACGTACCCGGGCATGTCTGGATTGATCAACTTCAGGCCGCTTTCCTCAGGCGGCACACCTACTCCTGGCCGCTACGCCAGCAGGTAACTGCTGGTTGTTCCGGGGCTGACTGAGAGTACGGATTTCGGTAGGGTCGGCGACGTTCGCAACGCCGAAGGGATCATTCATGCCTCGCGTCATCATCCCGGTGGGCTTCAGCCTTGGTCCGCAGCACCGATACGTGCGCCCCGCCGATCCGACGCCCGAGTCGTGGGAGATCCATCTCGGCAGCGACATGCTCGAACTCAGCGAAGACGAGGTGGGCGTCTACGGTGCCGCGTTTCTCGACGTGGAGGGGCACTCCAAGCTCCGTGTCGATCGGGCGGCCCTGGTCCAGACGCTGTTGACCGCACCGACGCCGCAACCGGAGGCCGAGCGCCTGGTCGACAGCCTGATCGGCCGGGGGCTGCTGCTGGAGTTCGATCCGGAGGGCCCACTGGAGGATCTGTTCCGGCGATACCGCCTGTTCCCCACCGCCGAAGGCATGGGCACCACGCCCGAGGAACCTCACTTTCACCGGATGGGTCACCACAACCGCCCGCTGGTCGCCGTGCAGAACGACGCGTACGTGATGTGGGCATTCTCGTTCGTGCACCCCAACCTCTGGGATGCCTGTTCCTACTTCGCCAGGGCGGACGACGAGGAGTTGAACGAGGGCGAGGCTCCGATCGGCCTCAGCGCCGAGAACGTCGCGCGGGAGGTGGCGATGAATCTGCCGATGATGATCGCGACTCAGTGTGCGTTCCTGGACCCCGTCGCAGTGCTGTGAGCTACCGGCGTCGCGGCTATCGCAACGGCTCTCGCCGGCAGGACGGCTACCTTCGCAGCCTGCGCTATGAGGCTCCGAAAGAGGGTCTCGGCAAACTCATCGAAAAGCTCAGCGAGTGGGGCGGGGCTGCGGTCGGCCTCGCGGCGGCGACGGCCGTCGCCAAGCAAGGGGTAGCGGTGCCTCCAACCGTCCTGGCCGGCTCCGGGCTGGTGCTGGGAGCAGCATCAGGAGCGATGGCCAAAGCAGCGGTAACCGCAGCCTTCGACACCATCAAAGAACGTCGCCGAGCACGGTTGGCAGGCAGCGGCGGGAACGTCAGCGTCGGCGGCCTGGCCGTGGAGATCGAACAGCTCATCACCCTGGTCGAGCGCAATCATGATGCGCTGCGCGGAGTGGTAGACCGGATCGGCAACAACCACGCCTGGCTGATGACGGTACTCACGGGGGCGAGCCCGGCGGTCTTGCAGCAGGTCAACGGGCAATTGACCGGTGCACGCAGATCGGTCGAGGAAGCCTGCACTTTGTTGCGCCTGTCGAAGGACAACCTTCGCGGTTATCTCCGCACTATCTGACCTGATCTACGGTGCTTCTGGGCTTAACACCATTTCGTCGGCGATCGTTTGCTGGGCCAACGGCACGGCGAACTTCCGACCCTCGGGTTCGTCACTCCTAGAACGCCCACGTGCGCCGATCTTGCACTTTCGGTTGTCGATATGCGCGCAATGATCCCTAATGCCGCAACAGCAAGTGCAAGATCGCGGGGAAGGATGGCTCGGACATCTCGATCATGGAACTGCGGCGCCTGGTTTGATGCTATTCAGGCACCTTGTCGCCCACCGTTACCCCTGATCAACTGCCCTGATTGGCCAGCACGCCTACCGCTGACCGTCGGCTCGGTCACGCACGAAGACGCCTCGACCCTGATGCCCCTCGACCAGACCCTCGGCGCGCAGCGTCAGCATGGCCGACCGGATTACCTGCGTAGAGACCCCGTAGTGGGCGCACAGTTCAGAGATGGACGGCAGCTTGTCGCCAGGCTTCAGGTCGCCTGACTTGATCCGATCGCGAATCTCGGTAGCGATGCGCTCGTAGAACGGCGTGACAGACACGGTGGTACTCCCTCGTCGGCACCACCATCTGACCACTCTTCGCTTATGACATCAAGTTCTTGGTGTTTCAAGGCTTGCACTCCTGATACTAGGCATCATATGTTGAGTGCGAGGCGGCCCTCGTCGGCAAAACAAGGGCGACTCACCCCCGGGTACGCCCGGTTCGCCGGGGCGGCACCTGTGCGCCGCCCCGGCGTCTTCACAGCCCTTGAGCAGGAGGTTTGACGTGACCAATTCAGGGACCGAAATGAAAGTGCCGGCGGCGAGCGCGATCTGGTCCGTGGAGCAGGTGACGGCCGAGCTGCGCGAGACGTACCTCGCCGTCGCCGCCGCTGCTGTGCTGCTGGAACGGACCGGGGCGGGTTGCGCCCACCCGGCGATCCGGCTGGCGCGCCGCAGCGGCGAGGACGCACTCGACCTGGCCGGCGACGCCGAGCGGCAGCTCAGCGACGGCGTTCACCTGCTCCGCGCCGACGCTGACCACCAGGATCGGGCCACCATCGGCGCTCTGGTCGAGGTGCTGGACACCGTGCGGGAACAGTTGGCTGGCGCACGCGCCCGGATCGGTGCGCTCCCGGCCCGGATCACCACCGCTGGGCAGCAGCTGATCGGCCCCGAACAGCACGACCGGCCCAGCGACCCGGCGACCGAGACGGCAGCCGGGCAGTGGCACCGGGCCGCCGACCAACTCGGGCTGATGACCGAGAGCCTCTCCGCGGCGGTCGCCGCGCTCACGTCGTACACCGGCGGGTTGTCCGGCGCGGAAGCCGCGACCGCCTGAAGCCTGCCAGCGGACCTCCGCGGGAAGGAGAGGGCCCGGGGTGGGTGCCGGGCTCCGGCCGGTACGTCAGGCGCGGTCGTGCCGGCCGACCCCGCCCACCCCGGTGCCGCCCAGCCCCAGCATCGAACGAAGGAGGTCACCAGCGCTGCGTCAGGCCGAGCAGCTGTTCGTCACCCCACACCGCCTCGTCGATCATGGAGTTGTGGTGGGTGACAAAGCACCCTCAACATGACCAGATCAGGCACCACAACTCCTTGATCGACAAGGCCGGGTGCCACGTCTCCGCGATCTTGCACTTTCTGTCCCGACACATGGGGCATATCACCTGTATCGACAACCGAAAATGCAAGATCGGCAGGACCCTCCGGCTCGGTGCACATGATCTGCCAGGAAGCCTGTTCCCAGTCTCGGCAGGGGTGCCGCCACGCCCCACGCGCCCACGCAACGGTGATGGAAAGGAGCTTCAGTAGTGATCTACCAGACCATGCGGCGCTTGCTCCCCCAGCACGTCCGCGCCGCCACCTTCAGCGTCCGCCGGTGGCGCGGCCTCGACCCCACACAGGTGTACGCCTACCTTGGCCTGCTCGCCGACGAACTGGAACGGCTCACCCGCGATCTCGCCACCGCGAACACCGAGGGTGAACGCATCCGGCAGGCTCTGCGGCAGTGGCAGTCGCGGCACACCGACTGTCGGCACACCTCGACGGCCCCGAACAGCCGGTGGTCCCGGTGACCGAACCGCACTGGATCATCCACCTGCCGACCACCCTGCGGCGGGTCGACGACGCGGCGGCGCTGGCCATGGCGCTGCGCCACTCCCTCGGCCACGTGCTTGCCATCGACTTCGGCGAGACGACGCTCAGCGAGGAGGACCGGCAGATGGTGCGTACCCGGGTCTGGTGCGACAGCAGGCTCGACGGGACCGGCCGATGCGGGCACCCGACCAACCACGACGGACCCTGCCTGGCACCGTGACGCGGGCCTCGGCGGGTCAGTCCGACGCCCGACGCCAGCGAGACCCCTCCATGGGCGAGGATCAACGGATGATCGCTCGCGACACGGCAGCACTGCGACGCATCGCCGCGGCTGTCGCGACGACTCTCCTGCTCGGCGGCTGCACTCGTGACCATGAAGGCCAGGGTGGGGACCCGAGCGGACCGCCGCCCGCCGCGTCGAGGTCGGAAGCGGGCCCGACCGCCAGCACCGCGCCGCCGGCCGGGTGCCCGGCCAGCGGCGTCCGGATCCGGTCGACCGGCGGGGACGCCGCGATGGGCCTGCGCGCCCTCGGTCTGGAACTGGTCAACTGCGGCGAGCGCCCCTACCAGCTCAACGGGTACCCGGTGCTGCACGTGTTCGACGAGGAGCGCGAGCCGGTCATGCTGCGGATGGTCAACGGCGCCAAGGAGATCACCTCGGGCTTCGACCAACCACCCCGGCAGGTCACCCTCCTCGCCGGGGAGCGGGCCACCGCCGTGGTGCTGTGGCGCAACCTGGTCACCGACTCGACAGTGGTCGCCACCAACGGCGAGTTCCTGACGGTGGCGCCCGCCGCCGGGCAGCCGGCCGAGGAGGTCGACCCGGACGGGCCGATCGACCTCGGCAACACCGGCCGGATCGGCGTCAGCGCCTGGAAGAAGGCTACGACGTGATGTCCTTGCGGGTGAAGCGCCAGAACGCCAGCCCCCAGAAGAGCGTCGCGTAGCTGACCGCCGATATGCAACCGCGCACCACATCGTCGGTCTGCACTGGAGTCGACAGCAGACCCAGCCAGGCGGTGCTGAAGTGGGTCGGCAGGAAGTCACGCAGCGCGCCCAGGGCGGTGATCTGGTCCAGGATGCTGGACAGGATCCAGAGCAGGACCGCACCACCCACCGCGCCCAGCGCGGCGTCCGTGATCACCGACAGCAGGAACGCCAGACCGGCCACCACGAGCAGGACGACCGCCAGGTAGCCCAGCACGGCCAGCAACCGGAGCAACCCCTCGGTCGGTTCCAGCTCGGCGGCGACAGTGCTGCGTAGCGGCGACCAGCCGTAGCGCAGGGTGCCGGCCAGCAACGCGGTGCCGGCCAACAGCAGCAGGGCCAGTCCCGAGTACGCGAGCGCGACCACCAGCTTCACCGTCAACAACCGCGCCCGGGGCACCGGGATCGCCAGCAGATACCGCAGGCTGCCCCAGCTCGCCTCACTGGCCACCGTGTCGCCGCAGAACAGCGCGACGACCACCACCAGCAGGAACGACGCCGACACGAAGATCGAGAACAGGGTGAAATTGAGCCCGCCCGAGGTGGCCAGCTCGACCAGGCTGGCGAACTCGTTGCGGCCGTTGTCGTCGTCGCCGCCCGAGTCGAACTGGAACGCGATCAGGATGATCAGCGGCAGCAACACCATGAACCCGAGCGCCAGCTGGGTCCGCCGCCGCGACGCCTGTCGGCGGAACTCCGCCATCAGCGGCAGGGTGGCCGACGGCCGGTAGCCACGGGCCTCACCCGCGTCAGTAACAACCATCACCGGTCACCGCTTCCCCGAGAGTTCTCGCCCACCAGGGCGAGGAACGCGTCCTCCAGGCGCCGCCGGGGCACCACCCGGTCCACCCCGATGCCGGCGCGCACCAGCTCCGCCACCACCTCGCTGCGGGCCGTGCCGTTGGTGTCGACAACCAGTTGGCCGTCGCTCTCCGGCAACACGCGGACCCCGTGCAGCCGGTCCAGGACCGCCCGCGCCGCCACCGGGTCGGTGACGTCGAAGAGCACGCTCGGCGACTCGCCCACGATCTCCTCCACCGGCCCGGACGCCACGATCCGACCCTTGTTCACCACCACCGCGTGCGTGCACGTCTGCTCCACCTCGGCCAGCAGGTGACTGGAGACCAGCACCGCCCGGCCGTCAGTGGCGTACCGCTGGAGCACCCGGCGCATCTCGGCGATCTGCGGCGGGTCGAGCCCGTCGGTCGGCTCGTCCAACACCAGCAGTTCGGGGAGACCGAGCATGGCCTGGGCGATCGCGAGCCGCTGGCGCATGCCGTGGCTGTAGTTCTTGATCCTCCGGTGCACCGAATCACCCAGCCCGGCGATCTCCAGCGCCGCGTCGAACTGCGCGTCCTCCCACGGCCGCCCGGTGGCCCGCCAGTACGCCTTCAGGTTGTCCAGGCCCGACAGGTGCGGCAGGAAGCCCGGCCCCTCCACCAGCGCCCCGATCCGGGACAGTACCGGCGAGCCGGGCACCAGCCGACGACCGAAGACGTAGATCTCCCCGGCGGTCGGCTGGGTCAGCCCCATCAGGACCCGCAGGGTGGTGGTCTTGCCGGCACCGTTCGGCCCGAGCAGACCAACGACCTGACCCGGGTGCACCTCGAAGTCCACGTTCGACACGGCGACGAAGCCGTCCGCGTACTCCTTGCGCAGCGCGCGCACGGCCAGCGGGGTGTCCGCGTACTCCGGGTGCACCGAGCGGTCCTGGCGGCGGTGCCGGCGGCGGACCAGGGCGACGACCACGACGAGCCCGATCACGATGGCGGCGAGCAGACCCGCGAGCACCCAGCGCCAGATCGTCGCCGCGGTGGGGATCGGCTCACCGCTGACCGTCGGCAGGCTGACCGCACCGTCCGCGGCAACCGTGTAGACGGTCGGCGCGGCCGGCGTGGTGTACGCCTGGTCGGAGGTGGCCACCACCAGGCGCAGCCGGTGCCCGGCCTCCACCCGGCGGACGATGCCGGGCAGCGTCACGGTGACCGGGCGGGCGTCCTGCACCTGCTGTGGCAGGCCGGTGAGCCGGATCGGGGCGACCAGGCCGTTCGGCAGGGTGGCCGCCCCGTCCTTGTCGACGTCGTAGAGCTTCACGAAGAGCACCGCCTCGCCGGTCGGCGACGCCGCCCGCAGGGTGACGGTGGGCGCACCGGCCACGTCCACGGCCTCGGTCAGCGGGGTGGACTCGAACTGGGCGTGCTGGCCGGGCACGTCACCGGCCACGCCGTCCAGCAGCGAGGCGAGCCCGCCCGCGAACGGAATCGAGGAGATGGCGGCCGGGTTGCCGTTCGGCGGGTTCGCGATCGGCTGCGCCGGGCCGGCGACCGTCACCTCCCGGCGGGCGTTGCCGGCGAGGCCCGGGTAGTCGGCGCGGCGGAATCCGGTGGCGACGAGACCCCTGTCGAGCGCGTCGAAGCCGGCGATCCGCGACCAGGTGAAGTCGTCGCCGGGCGCGTCCCCCTCGCCCTTCACGTAGTGGTCGAGCCACTGGACGGTCAGGAACTTCACCCGGTTCTCGTCCGAGCTGGGTCCGCTGCCACCGTCGTGTCCGCCGGTGAACCAGGCGACCCGTACCGGGGTGCCGGCGGCGGCGATTCCCCGCGCGTTCGCGTCCGCCTCACCGAGCGGGAAGAGGGTGTCCGCCTCGCCCTGCACCAGCAGGGTGGGGGCCTTGATCCGGTCCAGCACACCGGCCGGGCTGGAGCGGCGCAGCAGGTCCACGGCGGCCTGGTCGGCGCGGCCGGTGGTGGCGATCCGGAGGTACGCGGCGCAGACGTCGGCGGCGAACCGACCGCAGGACGGGTCGGCGGCACCCGCCGGGGCGCCACCGGGACCGGTGCCGGGGCCGGCCCCCGGCCCGGGGCTGGGCGGGCCAGCCGACGCCGGTGCGCCCTGTGGCTGGGCGGCGACCGCTCCGGAGAGCCCGGCCGGGCCGGAGCCCACGTTGCCGCCACCGCCGAAGAAGAGGCCGGCCCAGCCCTTCTTGAACACGCCCTCGGTCGGCGCTCCGCCGGTGCTCTCCGGCAGGAACGCGCGGGACAGGTCGTTCCAAGTGATCATGGGCACGATCGCGTCGACCCGACGGTCCTGGGCGGCCAACAGCAACGCCAACCCACCGCCGTACGAGCCGCCGACCACACCGACCAACGGGTCGCCGGCCGCGTCGGTGCGCACCTCCGGCCGGGCGGCCAGCCAGTCCAGCAGCCGCTCGGCGTCGCGTACCTCGTAGTCCGGGTTGTCCAGGTGGATCTCACCGCCGCTGCGGCCGAAACCCCGCGCGGTCCAGGTGAGCACCGCGTAGCCGCGCCCGGCGAACTCCTCCGCGTCGGAGCGCACCGACTCCTTCGTGCCGCCAAACCCGTGCGCCAGCAGCACCGCCGGCACCTTTTGACCGGACGAGGCGTCGTCCGGCAGGTAGAGGGTGGTGTCCAGGCTCACCGGTTCGTCACCGGACGGTCCGGAGCGGACGGTGAGCATCGCGCTCTCGGTGCGTACGCCCGGTCCCTGCGGCCACACCGCCCAGGTCACTGCGGCGGCCAACAGCACGACGACCACCGCGGCGGCGATCGCACGGCGGCGGGTGGGCAGGGCACGCCGGAACCACGCGGCCGGCGACGGCGATGTCATGCGGCACACGGTACGGCCCACAGCCTGAGCGTTGGCTGAGATCCGCCGTACGTCCGTCCGGTTGCCCCGATCGGTGCCCGGCGGGGTGCGAGCGCGCACCGTCCGACGCGGCACAGTGAGTTGAGTTCGGATCCCGTGAATTCCGATCTTACGCAGATATCCACCTCGATCCCTCCATGTCACACCCACAGCGGACACGGAGCGTGGCGGTAACGCGGACAAATGGTGACATGACTCGAAGTGACGCGAACCTGACTCCCCGAGTGAGGTCTGACCCGGCGGCGGTTCGATTAGTTTTCCGGTCCGGTGCACGGGACTTGTCGGCCAGCCCGACGCCGCGCCGATCAGCGCCCCACGCCGGAGGAGACACACATGACAGTCCCCGCGCCGCGGGCCCGTCGACGGCCGTCCACGCTGGGCCGGCTGCTGCCCCTGCTGCTCATCGGAGCACTGCTGGCACCGTTGGGCCTGCTCGTCACGTCGAACTGGCGGCAGATCACCGACGACCGGGACCTCGCCGCCCGGGAACGGCTCGGCGTGCAGTACCTCACCGCGCTGGCGGCGGTCACCGACGCCCTCGTGGAGGCACAGTCCAACGCGGTGAACGGTCGCCCCGTCGCCCGGGACGCGTTGAACGAGGCCGTCGAGAAGGCCGCCGCCGTGGACGCCCGCATCGGCAAGGAGCTGCTCAGCCAGGAACGCTGGGCCGGCGTACGGGCCAAGCTGGAGGCGCTGCGCGGCCGCAGCGCCACCGACCCCGAGGCCGCCTACACCGCGTACGGTGAGGTCTCCGACCTGCTGCTGGCCCTGCACCGGAAGGTCCGGGAGAGTTCCGGGCTGGTCCGTGACCCCGTGGCCGACTCGTTCTTCCTCCAGGACAGCGCCGGCCAGGAGCTTCCCGAGGCGGTGATCGGCGCCGGTCGGCTGGCCGACCTGTCCACGCTTGTCGCCCGGCGGCCCGCCGCCGAGCAACCGCGCGGCCTGCTGGAGCTGACCGGCCTGCGGGTGTCCGCCCTGACCCCCGCCGCGGACCTCGTCGACAACCTGCGCTCGGCAGTGGACGGTTCGGAGAGCACCGACCTCGGTGCCAACGTGCTGACCCCACTGGACACCTACCAGCGTTCGGTGGAGGCGCTCGCCGGGTACTCCCTGCCGGCCAAGGACACCGGCGTGGTCGACCCGGGCCAGTTGAGTGCCGCCGCGCTCAGCTCGCACCGCTCCGCCCGCCAGCTTCAGCCGGTCATCCTCAGCGAACTGGACTCCCTGCTGGCCGAGCGCATCGATCGGCTCGACCGGGACCGCTGGCTGACCGCCGGGGCGGGTGTCGTCGCCGTCCTGCTGCTGGGCTGGCTCGCCGCGTTGCTGGTCGCCGCCGGTCGCCGGGCACAACGGCGGGCCGCCCTGGCCGCGACCCACGCGGAGAGTCCCGACACCCCGCCGCAGCGCGACCTGTGGCAACCGCCCGCCGACGAGGCACGTGCGCTGCAACCGGTCGGCGCGACCCGTGACCCGGAGACCGCACAGTGGGGGGCATTCGATGCTGCTCGGTAGGCTCCGGATCCGCGGCAAGCTCGCGCTGCTCGTGGTGATTCCGCTGCTCAGCATGGTCGGCCTGGCCGTGCCGGTGATGCTCGACCGGGTCGCCGCCGCACAGCGGGCCGGCGACACCGCCGAACGGGTCCGGCTCGCCAGCCGGGTCGGCAGCCTGGTCCAGGACCTCCAGCAGGAACGCATCCTCTCCGTCGGCTTCCTGCTCGGCCGGGTCGAGCGCGGTGAGCTGGTCCGTAAGTCCGCGGACGTGGACGACCGGGTGGCCGACCTGCGGGCGGCGCGGAGCGACGCGCTGACCGAGCAGGTCGACCGTGCCCTCGACGGCGTGTCCCGCCTCGTCGAGCTGCGCACCGCCGTCCTGGCCGGGGCCGCCAAGCCGATGCAGGTGATGGACGCGTTCGGCCCGGTCAACAAGGGGATCATCGAGTCGCTGCGGCTGGTGGTCGGGGTGGACACCGACACGTTGCCGGGCCGTCAGGTGCTCGCCCTCGACGGGCTGCTCCGCTCCGACGAGGGCCTGGGCACCTGCGCCACCCTCAGCCTGCTGGTCAAGGCGATCGGCACCCCGGACACCACTGCCGGGTACGTGGCGTGCATCGCCGCGCTCATGGTCGACAACTCGCGCTTCCGCAGCCTGATCACGCCCGAACAGCTCAAGGTCGCCCAGCTCAACGACGCCGCCGTGGCTGCGCGTACCAGCCCCGACTTCCTGGTCAGGAGCGCCCGGGATCCGGCCGCCGCTGTCCGTCCCGTGCCGATGGAGGCGCTCTTCCCGGCCGTCCGCACGATGATCCGGCTCGGTCAGTTCGTCGAGAAGAAGCTGATCGCCGACGTGCTCGCCGAGGTGACGGCCGAGCAGCGGCGCGCGCTGACCGCCGCGTACCTGGTCGCTGCCGCGGCGGCGTTGATCCTGACGCTGGTGGTGCTGCTCAGCGTGGCGGTCGCGCGGACGGTGGCCCGACCGCTGACCCGACTCACCCGCTCGGCCGACCGGGTCGCCCGGGTCGCCGAGGCGGAACTGGTCCGGGTCACCGACGACGAGGTGGAGAGACACCAGGCGGTCCGGCTGGAGCCGGTGGACATCCGCGCCAACGACGAGATCGGCGACCTGGCGCGGGCCTTCGACCGGGTGCAGAACACCGCCGCGCAGTTGGTCGAGCGGCAGGTCGCCGGTCGGCGCAACGTGGCGCAGATGTTCGGCCACGTCGGACGGCGTACCCAGAACCTGGTGGGTCGGCAGATCGCGCTGATCGACCGGCTGGAGCATCAGGAGGCCGACCCGGGCCGCCTGGAGCACCTGTACCGACTCGACCACATCTCCAGCCGGTTGCGGCGGAACGCCGGCAGCCTCGTGGTGCTCTCCGGCTCGGCCGGGGCCGACGCGCACACCGCGCCGGTGCCGCTGGCCGACGTGGTCCGGTTGGCGCTCGGTGAGATCGAGGACTACACCCGGGTGGATGTGCAGGTCCCGGCGGGCGTCTCGGCCGCGCCGGCGGTGGTCGGTGACCTCGTCCTGACGCTGGCCGAGCTCATGGAGAACGCCACCGTCTTCTCCCCGCCGCACACCCGGGTTCTGGTAGCCGCCGAGACGTCCGGCCTCGGCGTACGTCTCACAGTGGTGGACCACGGCATCGGCATGAGCGAGCAACGCCTGGCTGAGGAGAACGCCCGGTTGACCCGCCGGGAACGTCTCGACCTGGCCCCGACCGAGGTGCTCGGCCTCTTCGTGGTGGGTCGGTTGGCCCGTCGGCACGGCTGGCAGGTCGCCCTGGCCGCCACCGGCGGCGGAGGCGTGACCGCACAGCTGGAGATCCCGTCGACGTCGCTGGTGCTGCGCCGCGCCGACCGCGCCGGAGCCCTTGTGGCCCGCGCCGTCGTGCCGGGTCGGGACCGGCGTACGACGGCGACGCCCAACCCCGAGCACGAAGCACGGCCCAGCGCGGTGGCCGTTGCCGCGCCGGCCCGCTTCGACTCGGACCTGCTGAGCCGGGCCACCCTCAGCCTGGACGCAGGCCCGTCCTGGAACGCGTTCGGTCGGGGCCAGCCGGAGCAGGCCGCCCCGGAACCCCCGGACCCGGAGCCGGTGAGCAAGCCGGGTGGGCCACGGGTGCGGCAGCGGGTGCCCGGCGCCACGCTGCACGCCACCGCCCCGGCGACCCGGCCGGTGGACGCCACCGGCGCTGACCCCGCCGCCGCCCGCGCGCTGGTCGAGGCCTTCCAAGCCGGCGTGCGCCGCGCCGAGCTGCACGTGGCACCGGGCGTCGACCGCGCGTCGGCGCGGACGGCCGGCGACCCGTCGGCCGGCGTCGGGGCGGCCGTGGTGGACTTGGGGCCGACCGTCGACCTGCCCAGCACCCCGGGAGGCGCCGGCCCCATGGTGCCGCGTGGTGGTGGCTCGACCGATGCCGCACCGGAGCGGCCCCTGTTGAGCCGACGGGTGCCGGGAGCGAACCTCACCGCCATCCCGGTCTGCCAGCCGCCCAGCACCGACCTCGGTGACCCGGCCGAGGTCCGCGACCTCATCAGCGAGTTCGAGGCGGGCGTCGCCCGCGCTCTCCGCGAAGTCAGCCCCGACCACCGGAACGAAGAAGGATCATCACGGTGACCAGCCCCTTCCTGCACGACAACGTCGAACAGAGTCAGCCCAGCGCCAATGGGGACCTCAGCCCGGAGGCCCGTACGTTCAACTGGCTGCTGGACTCCTTCACCTCCAGCACCGCCGGGGTCCTGGAGGCGATCGCGGTCTCCTCGGACGGCCTGCTGATGGCCATGTCGGCGATCAAGGATCGGTCCAACGCGGAGCGGTTGGCCGCCGTCGTGTCCGGGATGACCAGCCTCGCCGGTGGGGCCGCCAGTTGGTACGCCCTCGGCGGCCTGAACCGGGTGATCGTCGACATGGCCGACGGCTACCTGCTGATCAGCGCGATCAGCAGCGGTTCCGTGCTCGGGGTGGTCGCCGACCGCTCGGCGAATCTGGGCACCGTCGCGTACGAGATGACGCTCTTCGCCGGGCGGGCCGGTGGCGCCCTGACCCCGCGACTGATCGTCGAGTTGAAGAACGCCGTTCAGCAGTGACCCCCGACGTCGCCGGTGAGGATCCGGATCCGGACCCGAGAGTTCGGATCCGGCCGTACCTGCGCACGTCACCCCCGACCGGGGTGGGCGCGGCGGCGACACCGGCGCTGCCGGAGCCGGAGCCGGACGCGGACCAACCGAGCGGTCCCCGTCCGTTCGTGCTCACCTCCGGACGGGTCGCGGGTGCCGACCCGGCGATCGGGTTGGAGACCCAGGTGACCGCCCGCATGGACAGCGGCTGGTGGGCCGGCCCACCGGGCGCGCTGCTGGCACCGGAACTTCAGACCATCATCGCGCTCTGCGCCGAGCCGATCTCGGTGGCCGAGATCTCGGCCCGCGCCCGACTGCACTTCGGCGTGACGCGGGTCCTGGTCGGCGATCTACGCGCCGCCGGGCACCTGGACGTGCACGTGACCGACACCGACGACGCTGTCGACCCCGATCTCATCCTGCGAGTGATTGATGGACTCCGTGCGATCTCCTGAATGGCCGGTCGCCCCGCTCGGCGGGGTCGCCGCGAACAGCGCCGCCGCCCGTTACGGCATGTCCCCGGGCACCGGGCCGATAGTCGGGCGGGCCGGCCCACCGCCGACCGCACCGCCCCCGTACCGGCCCCCGTCCGGTGCGGGGTCCGGCCCTTCGACAGGTAAGCCGGCCGCACCGCCGATCCCGGTCAAGATCCTGGTCGCCGGCGGGTTCGGGTGGGCAAGACCACCACGGTGGGTGCGATCTCCGAGATCGCGCCCCTGACCACCGAGGCCGAGATGACCACCGCCGGGATCGGGGTGGACGACCCGGGTGCCCGGTCCACGAAGACCACCACCACTGTGGCGATGGATTTCGGCTGCGTGACGATCGACCGCAGTCTGAAGCTCTACCTGTTCGGCACGCCGGGGCAGACCCGGTTCGGCTTCATGTGGGACGACCTGGCCCGGGGAGCGCTCGGCGCGCTGGTGGTGGTGGACAGCGCCCGGCTGGACGACTGCTTCCCGGCCATCGACTTCTTCGAGCGGGCCGGTCTGCCGTTCGTCGTCGGGGTCAACGCCTTCGACGGGCGACTGGCCCTGGAACTCGGCGAGATCCGTTGGGCGCTGGCCATCGGTGATCATGTGCCCCTGGTGCAGTTCGATGCCCGCGACCGGCTCTCGGTGCGGGACGCACTACTTGTCGTCCTGGACCGCGCGTTGGACCGCGCTACCCGGGACAGGAGGGCCTGAGCCGACCAGCTCCGGCCGTGGCGGGAAGAGGTGATCTGGTGAGGGGCGACCTGGACGAGACGCTGGCCCGGATGGCCCGACGTGTGGAGGCGTCGCGCCGTCGGGCCGCCGACCGTGACGACACCACCGCACCGTCGGGCCCGCCCGGCCTCGGCGGCGACACCCGTAACGCCCGGCCGGGCCGGCACGCGGGGGTGGAGACGCCGAACGAGGTGGCCGGCTGGGGCCCGGTCGAGGAGGTGGCCGAGGCGGTCCGCCAGGTCGTCGGGGCCTACCCAGGGGTGGCGGTGACGGTGCAGGTGGAGCACGCCGGTCGGACGTACCCGATGCGGGTCTCCTGGGACGGCCCTGCCGTCACTGTCGGACCGGTTCCCCCGCCGACTCCGGTGGAACCCCCGCCGGTCTGGCCGCTCTCCGGCCGGACGGTGCCCGCCTGGGCGCCCGGCCCGGACGGGTTGACGCCGGACCCGGCGGCCCGGTTGGCCGAGCTGATCCGAAGCGACCCGACACTGCTGGACGAGCTGGATCCGCGGCGCTGACCGGCGGGGCTGGCTGCCGGCGGCTACGGTCGGGCAGTGGCGCAACCCGACCTGACCTTGACGGCGAGCCTGCGGCCGGCGGCGCTGGACGCCCGACGCGGCATCGTGCGCCTGCACCCGGAGGCACTGACAGCGCTGGGGCTGCGCCCCGGCGACCCGGTCCGCCTTGTCGGCCGCCGGGAGACCGCCGGGATCGCGGCGGCGGCCGGGCCGGGCGCGAGCAGCGCCCTGCTGTACGCCGACGACCTGATATTGGGCAACCTGGGTCTGCGCGACGGGGGTCAGGTGCGGGTGAGCCCGGTGCCGTTGGTCCCGGCGAGCCGGGTCGTCCTGGCCGGGCCGGTGGGGGTCGTCGCGGCGGTCAGCCCGGAGATGCTCCGGCTCGCCCTGCTGGGCAAGGTGCTCACCGCCGGGGACGACGTGTCGCTGCTGCCGCAGGACGTACTGCCGGACGCCTCGGTCCGCAGCCTGGTCGAGGCGGCGCGACGTAGCCTCGCCAACACCGTCGGTTTCGCCTGGACCAGCACGCTGCTCAGCGTGGTCGAGGTGGAGCCGGCGGCCGGCGCGCTGGTCACCATGGGCACCGCGGTTGCCTGGGAGCACGGTGCGACGACCCACGGCGGGCCTCCCCCGGCCGGCGCCGCGTCGACCCGGCCGGTTGCGAGCGCCGACGCCGTTGCGGCGGACGACGCGCCCGACGTGGACGAGCTGCCCGGGCTGCGGGCCCAGGCCGAGGAGCTGACCGAGCTGCTGGACCTCGGCTTCCACCACCGGGAGGTGCTGGGTCGGCTCGGCACCACCATCTCGTTGGGGGTGTTGCTCGTGGGTCCGGCGGGCTCCGGGAAGTCGGCGCTGGTCCGGGCCGTGGCCGCCCGGGTTGGTGCCCGCGTCCACCCGCTCTGGGCGCCGGAGGTGGCCGCCCTGGCCAGTCAGGCCGCCGCGGAGCGGTTGCGCGTCGCGGCATCGGCGGCAAGGGCGGAAGGGCCGGCGGTACTGCTGGTCACCGACGTCGAGGCGCTCGCGCCGGCCGACGATCCGGGTCCGGTGGCGACGGTGTTCCGGCAGGTGCTCGCGGAGAGCATCCGCGCCGGCGTCGCGGTGGTCTGCACCACCGGCCGTCCGGAGGCGGTCGACCCCGCGCTGCGCGCGCCGGACCTGCTGTCGCTGCGGATCAGTGTCCCGCTCCCGGATCAGGCACTGCGCCGCGAACAGCTCACCGTGCTGACCCGGCAGGTGCCGCTGGCCGACGACGTCCGGCTGGACGAGGTGGGCGCGCGTACCCCCGGGTTCGTCGCGGCGGACCTGGCCGCGCTGGTCCGGGAGGCCGGGGTACGCGCGGCGCTGCGGCAGAAGTCCGCCGAGACGCCGACGGTGTCGATGGCCGATTTCACCGCCGCCCGGGAGGTGGTCCGGCCCACCACGATGGCGGCTTCCACACTGGATCTGGCCTCGGTGACCCTGGACGACGTGGGTGGCCTGGACGAGGTCAAGCAGACGCTGACCGAGTCGGTGCTGTGGCCGCTGACCTACCCGGACACCTTCGCCCGGCTCGGCGTGCAGCCGCCGCGCGGTGTGCTGCTCTACGGGCCACCGGGCTGCGGCAAGACCTACCTGGTCACCGCGCTGGCCGGGTCGGGGCGGGCCAACGTGCTGTCGGTCAAGGGGGCCGAACTGCTCTCCAAGTGGGTCGGTGAGAGCGAACGCGCGGTCCGCGAACTGTTCCGTCGGGCCCGGGAGGCGGCCCCCACACTGATCTTCCTGGACGAGGTGGACGCGCTGGCCCCGGTACGTGGCCAGGCCACCGACGGGGGCACCACGGACCGGGTGGTCGCCGCCCTGCTCACCGAGTTGGACGGGGTGGAGACGCTGCGCAACGTGGTGGTGGTCGGTGCGACGAACCGGCCGGACCTGGTCGACCCGGCGCTGCTGCGGCCGGGCCGGCTGGAGCGGCTGGTCTACGTGCCACCGCCGGACGGGCCCGCCCGCGCGGAGATCCTGCGGGCCGCGTCCCGGCAGGTGCCGCTGGCACCGGACGTCGACCTGCCCGCTCTCGGCGACGAGCTGACCGGCTTCTCCGCCGCGGACTGCGCGGCGCTGATCCGCGAGGCGGCGCTCGCTGCGATGCGGGAGTCGCTCGCCGCCGCCACGGTCACCGCCGGGCACGTGTCGACCGCACGGACCCGGGTACGACCGTCGCTGGACCCGGTCCAGGTCAAGTGGCTCGCCGACTATGCCGCCAACCGGGAGTGATCAGGCCGGCACAACCTTTTGCAACGCGGGAGACGTTCCTAGTACGTCACATTCCTGCCGGCCTGACCCAGGCGGTCGGCGGCGACCCGTCGTGGTCGTCGCCGGCCCGACGGCCAGCTCAGAAGGCGGGCGGCGTCGAGTCGAGGCAGATCTCGCCGCGTACCTTGCCGTCGTCCTCGCGCAGTTTCGCGCCACACTTCCGCAGGACCGCGACCGCGCCGATGTTGTCCGGGGTCGTCTCGGCGACGACCGCTTGCATACCAGCCCGCGCGGCGGCGTTCAGCAGCTCCCGCAGGGCGGCCGCACCGATCCCCTGCCCCCGGGCCGAGCGCCCGAGCCACATTCCGGTCTCCACAGTGCCGGGCTCGTCACAGCGCGTCATCCGGACCATGCCCATCACCTCGCCGCCGACGAGGATGGCGTACATCTGCGAACCGGTCGGGCCGTCCAGCCCGCCGAAGCTCGCCCGGTGGAACTCGCGGAACGCCTCGCGACGGGCGAGCGACCAGCCCGCGGGTGCCTCGACCGGGGGCATCACGTCACCCGGCTCCGCCTCCGCAGCCGCTACGGAGAGCAACGGCTCCAGGTTGCTCTCGTCCACCGGCTCCAGCCGGACCGCACCCGCCACGTGCCGCAGTCTGCCGCCCTCATCGGCCGAAGTCCACCCCATTGGCCATCCACTGGCGGTCCGGACAGCGGTACCGGCCGGTCGGGCGGCAGTGGTGTTCCACATCACGCTCTGTTGTCACCCGACCGGGTGTCACACGCCCAAAACGCCTACCCGAACTCGCAGAACACCGCCGAGGCGTCGTCGCTGGACTTGTGTCGGCGCAGTCGGTCGGGGTGGTCGCGCTCGGCGTTGCGCACCCGGTCGATCAACGCCCCCGGACCGTCGGCGCTCAGCAGGTCGAGCAGACCTGCCCAGTCGGTCAGCGCGAACTGCTCCACCGCACTGGACGCGCCGTCGCTGAGCAGCGCCGCCCGCCGTAGCGCCCCGGGACCGCGCCGGGGCGCGGTCCCGGTGACAGCATGGAAGGCAGCGTCCGGGTCGGAGGCCGCCACCCAGTAGCCGTGGGTACGGTTCATCCGCTCCCGCTGCACGCTCACGGCGTGCCGGAACCGGGTGACCGGGTCCGCCGCACCGCCCGGCACGACGGCCACTGTCTCCCGCAGCTCCGCCATCGCCGCGTCCAACCGGTTGTCGGTGACCACGCTGACCTGCCCGCCGACGTCGAGGACCAGCGGGCTGTCGCAGAGCACCAGGTAGTCCACCTGGTCGCCACAGTCCCGCAGGAGGCAGACCGTGCTGGACGGGGTGCCCGGGTGGTCGAGGTCGCACTGCCCGCCGTGGTCGGCGCGTACGGCGAGGATGGCCGCCGCCAGGTTGCTCGTCAGCCGGGCCGCCGGGCGCACCGCCTCGGCGACGCCGATCCGGGCCGCCAGGTGCCGGACGTACCACTCGGGCCCGTGCACGCAGCCGGTCTCGAAGCCGTCCGGCACCGTCGCGCCGTCCAGGACACCGACCAGCGGGCCGAACCGGAAGACCAGGTCCTCGTTGACCGGGCGGCCCGGGGCTGGCGCGGACGCGGAGCGCACCCGCATCACCGACGCTGGCCCCGGCACACCGAACGGGTCAGCGCTGTCGAAGGTCGTCGACGGCCGCATGCGTCTCTCCCTGCTGTCCTTTGCCGCTCTGGTTCGTTGCCGTCATACCTCGCTCCCTCCCTGTGCCCGAGGTCGCGTGCGACCCCTGAACGCCTCCCGCGTACCCGCCGGGCCACCCGCCATGCGACCGCAACAGGCCCGCCCCGGCCCGCCGACCACCTCCGCGATCTTGCACTTTCTGCCCCGACAAAAACCCCAAGGGCCGCAAACCAACGACAGGAAGTGCAAGATCGCCGGGGCAGGGGGCGAGGGCGGGTCGGGGGTTAGCGGCGGCGGTTGCGGGCTCGGGAGGAGCGCAGGCGGCGGAGGCGGCTGATCAGCACCGGGTCGGCAGCCAGGGCTGCCGGATTGTCCAGCAGGCCGTTGAGCAGCTGGTAGTACCGGGTCGACGAGATTCCGAAGGTGTCCCGGACGGCCTGCTCCTTGGCACCGGCGTGCCGCCACCACTGCTGCTCGAAGGCGAGGATGGCCCGCTCCCGCTCGGTCAGCCCCGCCGCCGGACCAGCGGGCTGCGCCGCGTCGGCGGTCTCGATGGACGGCGCCGGTCGGGGGTTCGGGACGGTCGGCCCGGCAGCACCCGCAGACTCACCCGGACGAGCGTCGGTGGACGGCTCGGGGGCGGCCGGGGAGGGGTCGGCGGACATGTCGTTCAGCCTAGTCAGCGGCGACCAGGGACGCAGCAGGCGGCGCGGCCCGTCCGTACCGCCGGGAACCCCGACGGCCGGGCCGGCCGCGCCGCGTCACTTCGGGCCGATCAGGTGATGTCGCGGCGGCGCATCGTCCAGAGCGCCGCCCCGAGGATCACCAGTACCGAGACCGAGAGCAGGACCGAGGACTGCTGCCACGTGATGTCCATGGTGGCCGGCTTGCACTCCCCGTAGTAGGTCGCGTTGCAGGAGTTCCAGTCCTGCAGGGTGACCGTCTTCGTCATCCAGGCCAGGATGTACGTGGGCAGCAGCCAGGCCTCGGCGAACCGCACGCCCGCCATTCCCAGCAGGATGCCCAGACCGAACTGGCCGACGACCATCACCGCCACCACGCCACCGAGGGCCATCGCGGTGTGCCGCCCCAGCGAGGCGAGGGCGAAACCGATGGTGGTGAGCACCAGCACCAGCGCCACTCCGCGCAGACTGGTCAGCAGGAACGACTGCCAGACCCCGGAGGTCATCTTCTCGGTGCTGCCCCGGAACGTGGCGACCGCCCAGAACCCGGCAAACCACAGCACCGCCGCCGGGAGCGTCACCGCCAGGATGCCGGTGAGCAGCGCAGCCAGCTTGGTGAGCAGTACGGTGAGCCGCTTCGGCCGCCAGAGCAGCAGGTTCATCATGCCGCCGGTGCTCCACTCGGCACCGACGAAGGACGCGCCGATGACGAACCCGACCAGGGCGAGGATCGCCGCGAACGGGATCAGCGTCTCGTCGAACGTCTTCTTGAAGTCGAACGTCGAGGGCAGGAACCAGTCGGCCTGGATCTGGTCCCGGGACGGGGCGGTGATCACCGAGCAGTCGTCCGGGTAGCGGCCGTCAGTCGACGTACCGGCCGTCTTGGCCTTCTCGCACTCCGCGCGCTCCTGCTCGCTCCAGCGCACCTGCTCCTGGTACTGCTGGTCGGCCTGACGTTCGGCCCGAGCAAGCTGACCGGCGTCGATCTTCTGGTTGGTGAAGAACACCCCGACCACCACCGCGACCAGCACCAGCAGGCCGAGCAGCGTCGAGTAGCGGGTGAAGCGCCGCTTGGTGAGCCGGCGCAGCTCCGTACGAAAGAGGCTCACGCGCCCCACCCTCCCCCGGCGGGACCGGGCTGACCCGACCCGCCAACCTTCGTGGACTCGTCGACCTGCCGGTGCTGACCGGGTACCGGCGCGGTGGCGGTCAGTTCGAGGAAGACGCTCTCCAGATCGACGGCGATCGGCGCCAACTCGCTGACGTAGAGGTTCTTCTCGGCGAGCAGCCGCGTCACCGAAGCCGGCTTGTCGACGCCGGTCAGCATCAGGTGGTCCGGGTGACCGGTGACCCGGATTCCCGCCTGGGTCAGCGCCTCGGCGGCAACCGGCAGGTCACTGACCGCCTCCAGCCGGATCCGGACCGCACCGGACGAGTGCTGCGCGAGCACCTCGTCGACGGGACCGAACGCGACCCGCCGGCCCAGCGAGATGATGGTGACCGAGTCGCAGATCAGCTGGATCTCACCGAGGATGTGGCTGGACAGCACCACTGTCATTCCGGACTCGGCGAGGGTGCGCATCAGCGTGCGCATCTCCCGGATGCCGCCCGGGTCGAGGCCGTTGGCGGGCTCGTCGAGGATGAGCAGCTTCGGGTTCTTCAGCAGGGCCGAGGCAACGGCGAGCCGCTGCTTCATGCCCAACGAGTACGTCTTGACCCGCTCGCCGGCCCGGTCGCGCAGCCCGACGAGTTCCAGGACCTCGTCGACGCGGACGGCCGGCACCTCGCCCGCACCGGCGAGCAGGGACAGCGTGTCCCGGGCCGTGAAGTGCGGGAAGAACTGCGGGCTCTCCACGATCGCGCCGACCTGGCCGGCGACCGCGGGCAGCGCGTCGGGAACCTCGTGCCCGAGCAGCGCCATCCGGCCGCCGTCGGGTCGGATCAGGCCGAGCAGGGTACGCAGCGTGGTGGTCTTGCCGGACCCGTTGGGACCCAGGAAGCCGTGCACCTGCCCCGCGTCGACCCGCATGTCGAAGCCGTCGAGCGCGTTGCGGGTGCCGCGTCGACGACTCTTGTACGTCTTACGTAGACCTTCGATCTCCAGGACAGCTGGCAAGCTGCACCTCCCCCGATGGGTGGGCGTGACAGCCGACACCATACGCGGTATGCAGAAGCGCGCAATACCCGGTATGCATCGACGCGCCGATCAGGCTAATTCATCGACGGAGCGTGACGCCTCAGGCGCAGATGACGTGTACGCCGGCAGCGCGGAACGCGTCCACCACCTCCGGCGCGGCACCGGAGTCGGTCACCAGCGTCTCCACCCGCTCGACCGGGCAGATCCGGGCGAAGGCGTGACCGCCCAGCTTGGACGAGTCCGCGATGATCACTACGCGCTTGGCGCGGGCCACCATCAGGTTGTTCATCGCCGCCTCCCCCTCGTGGTGGGCGGCGGCGCCGAGCTGCGGGTCGATCGCGTCCACGCCGAGCAGGGCGACGTCCAGGGTGACCTCGCGCAGCAACGCCCCGCCCAGCGGGCCGACCAGTTCGAACGACTTCGGCCGCACCACACCGCCGGCCACCACGACCTTCATCCGGGACCGGACCAGCAGCTCGTTGGCGATGTTCAGCGCGTTCGTCACCACGGTGAGCTGGGCACCCTCGGCGCTGGTGTTCAGATCCGGTCGGACGGCGAGCGCCCTCGCCACCTCGGTGCTGGTGGTGCCGCCGTTCAGGCCGACCACGGTGCCCGGCGTGACGAGCGCGGCGGCGGCGGCCCCGATCCGCTGCTTCTCGGCCGAGTGCTTGGCTGTCTTGTAGCGCAGCGGCAGGTCGTACGACACGCCGTTGGCGACCGCGCCGCCCCGGGTCCTCGTGATCATTTGTTGCTGCGCGAGCTGGTCGAAGTCACGCCGGATGGTGGCCTGGGAGACGTCCAGCCGCTCGGCTGCCGCCTCGACGCTGACCCGGCCGTTGTCGGTCAGCATTTCGAGCAGGGCGTTCCATCTGGCGTACCGGTCCACCGCGGGGGCCCTCCCAGCAACTGCACGGACGGTGATTGATTGCGTGCACACTAGTGCGCGAAACTAGGCTGGCGCAAAAGACTGACCTGCGCGATCGGCCGGCCGGTTGCCATGGTCACCCGCGTTCGCGCAGAATGACGCGCGAAATGCGGGTCTAACGAGCCGTATTGCGCACCGATCGGCCCTGCGAGGAGTTTCCCATGGCGTACGTGGACGCGGAGATCGCGAGCCAACCCGACTGCTGGCGGGAGGCGGCCCGGCTGGCCGAGGTCGTGCGCGGTGACCTGCCGCGCCCCGGGGAGCGGGTCGCCGTCGTCGGTTGCGGCACGTCGTGGTTCATGGCGATGGCGTACGCGGCCCGCCGCGAGCAGGCCGGCCAGGGTGAGACCGACGCGTTCCAGGCGTCCGAGTTCCCCGCCGGCCGCCGCTACGACCGGCTGATCGCGATCACCCGTTCCGGCACCACCACCGAGGTGCTGGAGCTGCTCGCCGCGCTGCGCGGACAGACACCCACCACTGTGATCGTCGGCGACCCGGCGTCCCCGGCTGTCGAGCTGGCAACCGCCACCGTCGCCCTGCCCTTCGCCGACGAACGGTCGGTCGTGCAGACCCGCTTCGCGACCACCGCGCTGGCCCTGCTCCGGGCCCAGCTCGGCGACCCGGTGACAGCGCTCGCCGCCGACGCCGAGGTGGCGGTGCGATCACCGCTGCCGATCGACCCGGCCACCATCGAGCAGGTCACCTTCCTCGGTCGGGGATGGACGGTCGGGCTGGCCCAGGAGGCGGCGCTGAAGTGCCGCGAGGCGGCCACCTTCTGGGCCGAGGCGTACCCGGCGATGGACTACCGGCACGGTCCCATCTCGGTCGCCGCGCCGGGCCGGCTGGTCTGGGCGTTCGGTGAGCTGCCCGACGGGCTGCCCGAGGATGTGGCCGCCACCGGCGCGGCCTTCGTGCACAGCCGTACGCACGGCTGGCGCACGGTGTTGGGCAGTTGGTCTGCCGGCCGTACCCCGGTCGACCCGATGGCCGACCTGATCCTGGCCCAACGCTTCGCGGTCGCGCTGGCCACCAGCCGGGGCCTCGACCCGGACGCGCCCCGCCACCTGACCCGGTCCGTGGTGTTGGCGTGAGCGACGACCGCGTGGTCGTTGCGCTGGACGTCGGCGGCACCGGCATGAAATGCGCCCTGGTCCGACCGGACGGCGTCGTGGTGAGCACCGAACGGCACCCCACCGACGCCGCACGCGGCCCGGCCGCCGTGGTCGGCACCATCCTCGACGTGGCCGGTGGGCTGGCCGAGAAGGCCCGCGCCGACGGGCTCACCCCGATCGCGGTGGGCATCGCCGTGCCCGGGGTGGTGGACGAGGCACGCGGCGTCGCGGTCTGGTCGGCGAACGTGGGCTTCCGGGACGTACCCCTGCGGGACCTGACCGTGCAGCGGCTCGGCCTGCCGACGGCGCTCGGCCACGACGTGCGTGTCGGTGGTCTCGCCGAGGCCCGGCTCGGCGCCGGACGCGGCACCGGGCACGTGCTGTTCGTGGCCATCGGCACCGGCATCGCCGCTGCGCACGTCGTCGACGGCACGGCCGCGGTGGGGGCCCACGGCGCCGCCGGGGAGATCGGCCACATCCTGGTCCGGCCCGACGGCCCGCGCTGCGGCTGCGGCCGCCCCGGCTGCCTGGAGGCGGTCGCGTCGGCTTCTGCGATCGGCCGCCGCTACGCCGAACTCGCCGGCGACACCGCCGACACCCAAGTGACCGCGGCCGAGGTGGCCGACCGGGCGGCGGCCGGCGAACCGCTCGCCGGCCAGGTCTGGCAGGAGGCGGTCGAAGCGCTCGCCGATGGTCTCGCCAGCGGGCAGGCGCTGTTCGACGTGGCGACGATCGTGCTCGGCGGCGGCCTGGCCCAGGCCGGGGAGCGGCTGCTGACCCCGCTGCGGGCGGCGCTGCACGAACGGATGACCTTCCACCGGGAGCCGCAACTGGTCGCGGCAGCCCTCGGCGACGAGGCCGGTTGCCTCGGTGCCGCCCTGCTCGCCCTGGACGCCGTGGGTGTCCGTGACCATCAGGAGAAGCGATGACCGTACGGGTGAACGGCCGAGTGGTGACCCCGACCGGAGTCGTCCGACAGGGCTGCGTCGAGTGGGACGGCGATCGGATCACAGCGGTGGCCGAGTATCCGTCGGTGCGCGACGGGCACTGGATCGTGCCCGGCTTCGTGGACATGCACACGCACGGCGGTGGCGGGCACACCTTCACCACCGGGGACGCCGACGAGGCCCGCGCGGCGGCCGACTTCCACCTCGCCCACGGCACCACCACGCTGCTGGCCAGCCTGGTCAGCTCGCCCTTTCCGCTGATGCGGACGGCCACCGAGGCGTTCGCCCCGTTGGTCGAGGAGGGCGTGTTGGCGGGAGTCCACTTCGAGGGGCCGTACCTGTCGGCCACCCGCTGCGGCGCGCAGAACCCGGAGTACCTGCGCGACCCGTCGACCGACGAGCTGACCGAGCTGATCGAGCTGGGCCGGGGCGCCGTCCGGATGGTCACCCTCGCCCCGGAGCGCGACGGCGCGCTGGAGGCGATCAAGCTGCTCACCGCGCAGCGGGTGGTGGCGGCAGTGGGTCACACCGACGCCACGTACGAGCAGACCCGCGCCGCGGTCGCCGCCGGCGCCAGCGTCGGCACCCACCTGTTCAACGGCATGCGGCCGGTGCACCACCGTGAGCCGGGGCCGGTGGTGGCCCTGCTCGACGCGCCCACCGTGATCTGCGAGCTGGTCGCCGACGGGATCCACCTGCACGACGGCATGCTGACCTTCGTCACCGCGACCGCCGGCCCGGACCGCGCCGCGCTGATCACCGACGCGATGGCCGCCGCCGGGATGCCCGACGGCGAGTACGAACTCGGCGGCCAGGCCGTCACCGTCGCCGACGGGGTGGCCCGACTCGCCCGCGACGGCGCGATCGCCGGCAGCACGCTGACCATGGACGCCGCGCTGCGGCACGCCGTGAACGCCGGAATCCCGATCGCCGACGCCGCACGGATGGTGGCCACCACCCCGGCGCGGGCCATCGGCCTGGGTGACCGGGTCGGGTCCCTCCAGGTGGGCCTCCGCGCCGACCTGGTGGTGCTCGACGACGACCTCAACGTGGTGCGGGTGCTGCGCGCAGGCTCCTGGGTGGAGTGACGCGGCGCTCGGTGTCGGCACATGGCCGCGGGCTGCCCACCTGTGGCCGGCCCGACAGTGCACCTAGAGAGCCTTTAGAGCTGAATCGTTTACGACATCAGCTCCAAAGGCAGCGGCTAGACAGGTCTGGTCCTTGAGCCGACGACAACGGGCCGCGGACAACCGGGCTGGTGCCTTAGTTGAGGCTCGGGACTTCCACGCCGAGGACGGCCTGCTCGTCAGGGCGGTGGACCAGCACATCGGACAGGTACGACTGGACCGCGTGGCGCATCCCGACGTCCCGGCCGGCCTGCTCGGAGAGCAGCCACTTGTGCTCGATGATCTGGGCGAACAGTTCCTGCGGTTCCAGCTTGCGGCGCAGGTGCGCGGGAACGGCCCGGACCACCGGCTCGAAGACCTCGGTGAGCCATCGGTGGGCCGCCTGCTGCTCGTCGATCAGGTCGCTCTCGGCACGGTAGGCGTCCAGGTCGTTGAGCAGCTTGCGGGCCTGGTTCTCCTCGGCGTCCAGCCCGGTCAGGCGCAGTAGCCGCCGGGTGTGGTAGCCGGCATCGACGACCTTCGGCCGAACCAGGAAACGCCCACCGTCGATGGATGACATGGCCACCTCGGCGACGTCGAAACCCAGCTCGTTGAGGCGGCGGATCCGGCCCTCGATGTCGCGCCGGGCCTCCCGCTCGATCGCCTGCTCATAGGTGATCTCGTGCCAGAGCCGCTCGTAGCGCTGCACGACCTCCTCGCACACCACCTCCGGGTCGATGGACTCGTGCAGCAGGCCGGCGGCCTGCAGGTCCAGCGCCTCACCGAAGATGTTCACCCGGGCGATCTCCAGGTCCTCACCGCGCTGACCGTTGGAGAGCGTGTTGTGCAGAGCACCTGTCTCCGCGTCCACCAGATAGGCCGCGAAGGCACCCGCGTCCCGCCGGAACAGCGTGTTGGACAGCGAGCAGTCGCCCCAGAAGAAGCCGGTCAGGTGCATCCGCACGATCAGGGCGGCGAGCGCGTCGAGCAGTCGGCTCATCGTCTCCGGGCGGAGGGTGTGCGAGAAGAGCGCCCGGTACGGCAGCGAGAACTGCAGGTGCCGGGTGATCAGCACCGATTCGAGCGGCTCCCCGTCCTCGGTCTGCCGGTCGGCGACGACCGCGACCGCCTCGACGGAGGGGAAGTCGATCCGCTCCAGGGCCCGGAGCAGGTCGTACTCCCGCTCGGCGATCCGCTCGCGGGTCTCCTTGAACGCGTACACGTAGTCACCCAACCGGACGAAACGGACGATGTGCCGGGAGATGCCCTGCGGCAGCGCCACCAGGTGCTGGGCAGGCCACTCCTCCAGCGGTGTCGACCAGGGCAGGTCGAGCAGCGCCGGGTCCACGAGGGCAGACGTGATCCGCACGGCACAAGCATGACTGGTCGTCCCCCTCATCCGCCTCTGATCGTGGTTGGGCCCACAGCGCCGCACACCCCGGCCTCGCGCCGGGCCGGTAGCGTGGTCGCGTGCTCAAACCCACAGCGGTACGACGTGACCTGCGGCTACGGCCCGTTCGCCCGGCCGGCTGGTGGTTCGACGCGCTCCTGCTGGTCGGTCTGGTCGGGTTGACGGTGGCGCTCGCCGCCGACCAGCTCTTCGGATTGGACCGGGCGGTCGCCGACTGGGCCGACGGGCACCGACCGGCCGCCGCGTACTGGGTCGCCCGGGTGCTGAACTTCCTCGGTCAGGGCACCCCGCTGACCCTGATCGGCGTCGGGCTGGGCGTGCTGCTGGCCGTCCGGCTGCGGTCGGTGAGGCCGATCCTGCTGCCGGTGGTCGGGTTCGTGATCACCACCTTCACGATCGGTCCGCTGAAGGTCTGGACCGCGCGGGCGGCACCGAGCGCCAGCGTCAAGGAGCCGTTCCTGACACCCGAGCAGACCCTGCCGCTCTTCCACGACGACCTGCCGGTGCGGTTCGCCCAGTCCTACCCGTCGGGCCACGTCGCCAACGCGATCGTCTGGTACGGGGTCATCGCGCTGCTGCTCGCCCCACTGGCCCGCACATTCGGCCGGCAACTCCCGAGCCGGCTCGTCACCGTGATCCGCGTCGTACCGCCGCTGGTCGTCCTCACCACCACCACCTACCTCGGCTGGCACTGGCTGACCGACTCGGTCGCCGGGCTGCTGCTGGGCCTGCTCCTGGACCGGCTGCTGCACCGGGTGCCCTGGGACGATCTGCCGCTCCCCGGCCGGTTACGCGCGTGGGACCGGCCGTTCACCTCGTACCCCTAGGTTCTGATCGGTGGATCAACTGGCGCGGCGGCTCGGCGTACCCGATGCGGTTGTCATCGGGTTGGGCTCGATGCTGGGCGCGGGCGTCTTCGTGGTCTTCGGCCCGGCGGTGGCAGCGGCCGGCGGTGCCGGCCTGCTGCCCGCGCTGGGGCTGGCCGGCTTCGTGGCCTTCTGCAACGCGACCAGTTCGGCGCGGCTGGCGGCCCGGTACCCGGAGTCCGGCGGCACCTACGTCTACGGTCGGGAGCGCCTCGGGCCGTTCGCCGGGTTCCTGGCCGGTTGGGGCTTCGTGGTCGGCAAGACGGCGAGCTGCGCGGCGATGGCGTTGACCGTCGGGGCGTACCTCTGGCCGGGCCAGGCCCGACTGGTAGCCGTCGGTGCGGTGCTCGCGGTGACCGCCGTGAACCTGCGCGGCATCGGCAAGACCGCCACCGTGACCAGGGCGTTGGTCGCGCTGGTGCTGGCGGTGCTGGCAGTGGTCACCGTGGTCGGCCTGGTCGGTGGGCCGGTGCATCTGGGCCGGCTCGGCGAGCCCGGCGGCTCGGCGCGGGGCGTGCTCACCGCCGCCGGGTTGCTGTTCTTCGCCTTCGCTGGGTACGCCCGGATCGCCACGCTCGGCGAGGAGGTCCGCGACCCGCAGCGGACCATTCCGCGCGCGGTGCCGCTGGCGCTCGGGGTGGTGCTCGTGATCTACCTGGTGCTGGCGGCGGTCACCCTCGGCGTGCTCGGCGCCGACCGGCTGGCCGGATCCGCCGCGCCCCTGGTCGACGTGGTGACCGCCGCCGGGCTGCCCGGCCTGGCATGGGTGGTCCGCGCCGGTGCCACCATCGCGGTCGTCGGGGTGCTGCTGTCCCTGGTCGCCGGGGTCGGTCGGACCACCCTCGCCATGGCCCGCCGCCGTGACCTACCCGGTGCGTTGGCCGCGGTGCACCCGGTACACCAGGTGCCGCACCGCGCCGAGCTGGCGGTTGCCGCCGTGGTGATCGTGGTGGTGCTGCTCGGCGACGTACGCGATGCGATCGGCTTCTCCAGCTGCACGGTGCTGGTCTACTACGCGATCACCAACGCGTCTGCGCTCACCCTGGGGCGGGACCCGGACCGGTGGTTGCCGGTCCGGGTGCTCGCCGTTCTCGGGCTGGTCGGGTGCCTGCTGCTCGCGGTCAACCTGCCGCTGAGCAGCGTTCTGGCCGGCTTCGGTGTGCTCGCCGTCGGTGCCGCCCTCCACGCCCTGCGGGCCCTCCGCTGACCTGGGCAGACGGCCGGAGTCAGCGGCTCAACCGTTGGTAGCGGCGCACGGCCAGCGGGGCGAACGTCGCGATCAGCAGCACCGGCCACAGCACCGCCAACAGCATCGCGTGCTCCGCCGGCCAGGAGTCACCACCCAGGCCCGGGTTGCCGAACAGTTCGCGGATCGCCGCGACGGTGGCCGACAACGGGTTCCACTCCGAGATCGTCCCGATGACCGGGGGCATCAGCTCGGGCGACACGAAGACGTTGGAGATCGCGGTCAGCGGAAACGCCGCCGGAAAGACGATGACGCCGACGGTGTCCGGGTTGCGGACCAGAAGCGCCAGGTAGATCCCCATCCAGGTGATGGCGACTCGCAGCAGCAGGAGGAGCCCGACGGCGAGCAACGCCCTGCCCACACCCTCGCGCCACTGCCATCCGACGAGCAGGCCACACACCAGGAGGGTGGACATCTCCAGCAGGGCACGCAGCAGGTCGGCGGCGCTGCGACCGGTCATCAGGGCGGACCGTGCCATCGGCATCGACCGGAACCGGTCGACCACACCCCGGCTGAGGTCCAGCGCCACGCCGGTCGCTGTGGCCCCCAACCCGTAGAGCATCGTCATCACGAAGACCCCGGGCAGCAGGAACTCGCGGTAGTCGCCGCCACCCGGCACCTGCATGCCGCTGCCGAACACGTACCCGAAGACCAGCACGAACATGATCGGCAGCGAGAAGTAGAGGATCAGCTCCTCCGGCGCGCGAACCACGTGGGTCATGTTCCGCCTGGTCATCGTCCAACCGTCGACGATCGCCGTGGTCATGCCATCCCCACCTTTCGTCCGGCCCCGACCGGCTCGCGGGCCTCATCCGGCCGGTGCCCGGTCAGGTGCAGGAACGCCTCGTCCAACGTCGCCCGCCGCAGGCCGATGTCCTCGACCGCGATGCCGGCGTCGTCCAGCGCGCGAACCACGTCGACCAGGCCGGCGACGCGATCGACCACCGGCACGCTGAGCCGTCGCACCTCCGGGTCGAGTTCGGGCTCCGCGCCGCAGATCCGCGCGACGAGGCGGGCCGCCTGACTCAGCTCGGCCGCGTCGCGGACCACCACCTCGATCCGGTCGCCGCCGGTCATCGCCTTCAGTTGGTCCGGTGATCCCTCGGCCACCACCCGACCGGCGTCGATCACCGAGATCCGGTCGGCGAGCTGATCGGCCTCCTCCAGGTACTGCGTGGTGAGCAGGACGGTGGTCCCGTCCGCCACCAGACCTCGGACCAGGTCCCACACCTGGTTGCGGCTGCGCGGGTCCAGGCCGGTCGTCGGCTCGTCCAGGAACAACACCCGCGGCGTACGGATCAGACTGGCGGCGAGGTCCAACCGGCGACGCATCCCGCCCGAGTACTCACCGGCGGACCGGCTCGCCGCCTCGTCCAGCCCGAACCGTTCCAGCAGCTCATCGGCGCGTCGGCGGGCCTCCCGTCGGCCGAGCCGGAACAGCCGGCCGAACAGCTCCAGGTTCTGCCGGCCGCTGAGGATCTCGTCGACCGCTGCGTACTGCCCGGTCAGCCCGATCCGGGCGCGCACCTCGTCCGGCTGGCGCAGCACGTCGTACCCGGCCACTGTGGCCCTACCCGTGTCGAAGCGCAGCAGCGTGGTGAGGATCCGTACGGCAGTCGTCTTGCCCGCGCCGTTCGGTCCCAGCAGACCGTGGACCGTGCCGGGCGGCACGGTCAGGTCGAACGTGTCGAGCGCCCTGGTCGGGCCGTACCGCTTGCCCAGACCCTCGGCGACCACCTCGAATGTCGTCATGCCCCCACGGTGCGGCCCGACGCTGACCGGTCACGCACCGCCCGCTGACGGCGGCGCACCGGCCTTCTCCGCCTCGGTGATCTCCTTCAGGACGAGAACGATCTCCGCGCGGGCGGCCTCGCCGACGTACCAGCCGGTGAGCCCACCGGCCAACGCCTCCTCGCAGAACCGCCTCGCGGCGGCCAGGTCCCCGCGTACCCGGGCCACCTGGGCGAGACCGAGCCGGGCACTGGCCACGAACTCGGGCGCGCCGCTGCGCCGCGCGAGGAGCAGCGCACCGGCGAAGTCGTCGTGCGCCGCCGCGAGGTCACCGGCGCGCAGCCTTATCTCGCCCCGGGTACGCAGCATGTCGGCCTGGTCGACAGCCGACCCGAGTGCCTCGACCAACCCCATGGCCTCGTCCATGTGGGCGCCAGCGGTCTCCGCATCGCCCTGCCAGGCGGCCAGTTCGCCGAGCGCACCGAGCGTGATCATGGTGCCCCACCGGTCCCCGGTGCCGCGGAAGCCGTCGAGCGCTGTGGTCAGCGCCATCCTGGCCCGGTCCCGCTGGTCGCTCCACATCAGGGCCGCGCCGCCGCCCATCGCGCCGAGGGCGTTGATCCACGGGTCCGAGCCGACCAGCCGCCGCAACTCCCTCATCAGCTCGTCGACATCCTCGGCGCCGCCGGACGGCGGCCCGGTCGAGATCCCCGACAGGTACAGCAGGAACGGTTGTCGGGGCGCCCGGTCGAGGCTGCGGATCACCGACGACTGCGTCCCGACGGTCGGCAGGTGGCCGACGCCTGCGAGTGAGGCGTTGTAGACGCAGAGGGCGAACTCCTCAGCCATCCCCGGTGACGCCTCGGTGCCGAGCAGTTCGAGGACGTCCGCGGCGAGCCGCGCCCCTTCCCCGCGCATGCCGCGCAGCCACCAGTAGAACGACAGGGCCGCGACCATTCCGGCCGCGTCGGACGCGTCGCCGGCCGCGGTGGCCCGACGCAACGCCGCGTGCAGGTTGTCCCGTTCGGCGTCCAGCAGTCGCAGCCAGTGCAGTTGCTCCGCGCACCGGAGGTGGTCGCTGGCGGTCCAGGCGAACTCCAGGAAGTACGCGGTGTGCGCGCGACGCAGTTGGTCGGCCTCGCCGGCCTCGGCGAGACGCTCGGCGCAGAAGGCCCGCACCGTTTCGAGCATCCGGTACCGGCCACCCGTCATCTCCACGAAGGACTTGTCGACCAGACCGGTGAGCGCGTCGACGAACTCGGCGGTGGGCAGGCCACAGACCCGCTCGGCCGCCTCCAGCGTGGCTCCACCGGCGAAGACGGTCAGCCGTCGGGCCACGTGGCGTTCGGCGTCGTCGAGCAGATCCCAACTCCACTCGACCACGGCCCGCAGGGTGCGGTGTCGCGGCGACGCGGCCCGGTTGCCCGTCGACAACAGCCGGAACCGGTCGTCGAGACGGGCGGCCACCTCGGCGACGGGCAACGCCCGCAGCCGCGCGGCGGCCAACTCGATCGCCAGCGGCAGGCCGTCCAGGCTGCGGCAGATCCGCAGCACCACCTCGACGTTGGCCGGCGTGACGGTGAAGTCGGGCGCGACGTCGGCGGCCCGTTGGGCGAAGAGACCAACCGCCGCGTAGTCGTCGGCGTCCGGCGCGGACGCCCCGAGCGGTGGCAGGCTGAGCCCGGACAGCGGGCACAGCGCCTCACCGGCCAACCCCAGCGGCTCCCGACTGGTGGCCAGGACGCGCAACGCCGGGCACGCGCTCAGCAGCCGGGCCGCCAGCCGGGCCGCGTCGACGAGGACGTGCTCGCAGTTGTCGAGCACCAGCAGCAGCCGCCGCTCGGCCAGCGCCTCGACCAACCGGTCGGTGGTCTGCCAGCCCGGTTCGGCCGGTGCACGCAGGCCCGCGTCACGCAGGCCGAGCGCGCTCAGCACCGCCTGCGGAACATCAGAACCGTCGGCCAGCCCGGCCAGCTCGACGAAACGGACCTCCCCGTCGACCCGGCTCGCGGCCTCGATCGCCAGGCGCGTCTTGCCCGCGCCCCCGGGACCGGTGAGGGTGACCAGCCGCCGCTCTCCGAGCAGGTCGCCGACGCGCTTGAGCTCCTCCTCGCGCCCGACGAAGGTGGTGAGTTGACTCGGCAGCACCGGTTCGGCCGATCCGCGTTCCGCCCCGCGCAGCACCGCCAGGTGAACGGCGGCCAGCTCCGCCGACGGGTCGACGCCGAGCTGCTCGGCCAGCGTGTGCCGGGCGTCCTCGAACTCGGCCAGCGCCTCCGCCGGCCGACCCAGTGCCGCCAGGGCACGCATGAGCTGGCCCCGCGAGCGCTCCCGCAGGGGATGCGCGACGACCACCTCCCGCAGCTCCGCGATCAGGGCGCTCGGTGCGCCCAACGCCAGGTCCGCCTCGACCCGATCCTCGATGGCGGCCAACCGCAGCTCGTCCAGCCGGGCGGCCTGGGCGGGCACGCCGGCTGCGTCGATGGCATCGGCCAGGGCGGGACCACGCCACAGCTCCAGCGCCTCGCGCAGCACCGCCGCCGCGCGGGGCCAGTCGCCGTCGACGAGCGCGCGGCGTCCCGCCTCGGCGAGCCGTTCGAAGCGGTACGCGTCGACGTCGTCGGGATCCACCGCCAGGCGGTAACCGGCCGGGTGGAACTCGACCGGGTCGTGCCCGGCGGGCAGGGCCTGGCGCAGTCGCGACACCTGGGATTGAAGCGCGTTCGCCGCACCTCGGGGCGGGTGCTCGCCGTATAAGCCGTCGATCAGTCGGTCGGCGGAGACGACCCGACCCGCGTCGAGCAGGAGGAGCGCCAGCAGGGCGCGCAGCCGAGGCCCGCCCACGGGCACCTCTCGCCCGTCGGCCAGCACGACCTGGGTCGGACCCAGGATGCGGAAACGCATGCCATGGATTGTCGCTCAGTGCCGGCCGGTTCCGGCTGCGTCGGGTGCTGTCAGCTCACCTCGCCGACCCCGTCATGCCGGCGGGTCAGCTCACGTTCGTCGGGTTGGACACCGTTGGTCGTCGCGGGCACATCGCCACTCGGAGGGACGGGATGTGCCGCGCCGACCCCCGGGCCCGTCTGCCCCGGCACGGAGGGAGACGCCGTCGCTGGGGTGTGCACTCCGCCGTGGACCGACCCGCCAGGTCGGGTGACCGGCTCCGGGTGGGTTGGCGGGGCGCACTGGCGCGTCAGCCAGTCCAGCCCGCGCCGCCGGGCGACGACGGTCAGCCGATCGCCGGCGAAGATCACCTGGCGGGGGTCGAGGTCCTTCCACCAGATGGTCCTGGCGCCGCCGGCCGGGGTGCGGGCGATCAACCGGACCTGCCCGTCCCGGTTGACCGCGTCCAGCGGTCGACCGTCCAACTCGGAGCCGGCAGCGACCGGCACCTCGGCGACCGGGAGCGCGTGCCGGTCGACCGGGATGGTGCTGATCACGGCGCGTTCGGTGAGCGCCCCGATGAAGGCCGGGGCGGCCAGGTAGGAGACCGAGCGGGACACCCCGAGCGCGAAGGTCTCCTCCACCCGTTCGGCGAAGTCACCGTCGAAGAGCCGCAGCACCACCCGCAGGTCGGCGCGGAGGTCGCGGGCGGCGAGGGCCGCTTCCAGGTTGGCCACGTCGTCGGTGGACGCCACCACCAGCGCCTGACAGTCGGCCACCGAGGCGGAGGCGAGTGTCTCCGGCAACGCGGCGTCGCCGACAATCAGCGGCACCTCCAGTTGGCGGGCCAGGGCGGCACCGCGCGGCTCCGGATCCTTGTCGATGGCCACCACCTCGACGTCGTACTCGCGTAGCTGCGCCATCACCCGGGTGCCGACGTTGCCCAGACCGATCACCACCACGTGCCCGACCCGCGCGGGTTGCAGGCGGCCGGTGTGCAGGGCCAGTCGGGCGTTGACGATGCCGTCCACCACGACGGCGGTGATCAGTGGGATCAGCGCCAACCCGGCCAGGTTGAGCACCACCTGCATGATCTGCGCGTCCGCCGCCTTGGCAGTGTCCGGGTCGGCCCCGCTGAGCGTGGTGACCAGCGTCAGGTACAGCGCCTCCAACGGCGACACGTCCTCGGCGCGGGAGATCAGGGCCCCGAGCACAGCGATCACCGCGAGCACCAGCATCACCGCGATGCCGATCTTGCGGGTGGCGAAGCCGCGTACCGCTCCCAGCACCACAGTGACCGGGCGACGCCGGCGGCGGGCCCGGACCAGCCGACGGGCGGCGACCTCGGTGCCCGGCGGCTGACCGGTCGCCTCGGCCAGCACCAGGTCGGCCCCGGCCTGCTCGGCCGGCAGCAGCTCCACCCCCCGCGCCTCGCTCAGGTGCGCCAACGCGCAGACCACGTCCTGCGGTCGGACGTCGGCCCGACGCGCCACCCGCAGCGTCTTGTCCCGATGTTGGAAGGAACTCGGGTCGACCTCGTTGAGCGCGGCGGCCACGAAGGCCGGCGCGGCCATCTCGGCGTCGGAGAGCACCTCGACCGGGGCCTTGAGCAGCTTGCGCACACCGTCGGCGAGGGTGCCGTTGAACATCCGCAGCACCTGGCGGACCCGCTGGTCGACGGCCTGGGCGCAGAGCGCGGCGTGCAGGTTGCCCACGTCGTCCTGGTGCAACAGGGCCAGCCCGGTCGCGCCGGCCAGACCGGCGGCCTCGAAGGTGGCCACATCCAGCCGGTCCGAGCGGACCACCCGGACCCCGCGCAGCCCGGCCACGTCCGGCCCGTTGCTGCGGTAACGCTCCGGCACCACGACTGTCACCCGGGCCCCACCGACCGGCAGCTCGGATTCGAGCATCGCCCGGGCCACGTAGTAGGCGAGCGCGTCCCTGCCACAGATCACGTAGTGCGGGCGCGGATCACCGACGGACCGCACTCGCCAGTTCCACTCGACCGCCCGTCGCGCCCGGTCCCGCCACGGCTCCGCCATGCCCGGATCGTAATCAGCACTGCCACCCTGGGCGACCCCGTCCGGATCATTCCGCGGCCAGGTATGTCCGCCCCGGCGACGGGTAGAGCAGCGGCATGCAGACGTTCCTCCCGTACCCGGGCTTCCTGGCCAGCGCCCGCACGCTGGACCAGAAGCGGCTCGGCAAGCAGCGGGTGGAGGCCATCCAGGTGCTGCGCGGGCTCACCCGACCCGGGTACGGCTGGCGCAACCACCCGGCCGTGAAGATGTGGGCCGGGTACGAGGAGGCGCTCGTCCGCTACGGGCTGGACATGTGCGCGGTCTGGACCGAACCGGGGCGGGCCGACACCTGCGCCACCACCATGACCGTCGACCTCGCCGACGCCTGCGGGGCGGGCGTCGTACGCACCCAGGACGAGCTGGCCCGGGCGGGTGAGCTGCCACCGTGGCTGGGCCGCGACGACCTGCACCTCAGTCACCGCTCGTCGCTGCTGCGCAAGGACCCGGCGCACTACCGCCCGCTGTTCGGCGACGACGTGCCGGAGAACCTGGAGTACGTCTGGCCGGCCTCCGACCGTCCCCGCCGTTGCTTGCCAGCCGACTGAGCCGAGGTGGGGCAGACTGGGCCCATGGCGCTGTCGCAAGTGGTAGGTCGGCTGATCGGCGTACGGCAGCACCAGGTGGACCCGGGCGGCGGTGGCGCCGACCGGGTGCCGCGACCGACCACGGCGCTGGTGGTGGGTGGCGGCATCGCCGGGATGTCGGCGGCGGTGGTGTTGGCCGAGCGGGGTGTGGCGGTCACGGTGCTGGAGGCGGCACCCACCCTCGGTGGTCGGCTGGGTGCCTGGCCGGAGGCGCTCGCCGACGGCAGCCAGCAGAACGAGCACGGCTTCCACGCGTTCTTCCGGCAGTACTACAACTGGCGGTCCATCCTTCGCCGGATCGACAATGACCTGGGTTTCCTCAAGCCGATTCCGGGCTACCCGATTCTCAGCGAGCAGTGGCCGACCGAGGAGTTCGGCAGGTTGCCGCCCGCGCCACCGGCGAACCTGCTGGCGCTGCTGCTGCGCAGCCCCAGCCTGCGCCTGGCCGACCTGCGACTGATGGACCGGGACGCGGCGCTGCCGCTGCTCAGCTATGACCCGGTGCGCACCTACGCGGACCTGGACGACACCACAGCCGACGAGTTGCTGGCGTCGCTGCGGCTGCCGGACCGGGCTCGGGCGATGCTGTTCGAGGTCTTCTCGCACTCGTTCTTCAACCATGAGGCGGAGATGTCGGCCGCCGAGATGGTCGCCCAGTTCCACTTCTATCTGCTCGGCAACCCGGAGGGGCTGGCCTTCGACTGCCCCGACGAGGACTACGCCACGGCGATCTGGGAGCCGCTGACCCGGCACGTGGAGAAGCACGGCGGCCGGGTCCTCACCGGCTGCGCCGCCACCGGGGTGCACCGCGACGCCGAGGGGTGGCGGGTGACGACCACCGACGGCGGCAGCCATCCGGCGGGTCACGTCGTGCTCGCCGTCGACCCGCCTGCGCTCGCCGCGCTGGTGGCGGCCTCTCCGGACCTGGCCGAGCAGGCACCCGAGCTGGCGGCACGGATGCCGGCCTTCGGCACCCCCGGCCCGCCGTACGCGGTGGCGCGGTACTGGTGTGACGGGGACGTGTCCGCCGAACGGGCGGTGTTCAGCGGCGTGTCCCGGCAGCCCACTCTGGACTCGGTGACGCTCTACCACCGGCTGGAGAACGAGTCGCGGCGCTGGGCGCAGCAGACCGGCGGCTCCGTCGTCGAGCTGCACGCGTACGCCTGCGAGCCTGGCGTGCCGGCCGATGAGCTGGCCGAGCGGATGCGCCGCGAGCTGGTCGCGCTCTGGCCGGAGGCCGGCGACCTGCGGGTTCGCGAGCTGCGGGCCCGGGTGGAGGCGCAGGCGCCGGCTTTCACGCCGGGCAGCCACGCGTGGCGACCGGGGGTACGCACCGACGCGATCGGCCTCTACCTGGCGGGCGACGGCATCGCCACGGACTTCCCGAGCGCGTTGATGGAACGCTCGGCCGCGACCGGGATCATCGCCGCGAACCACATCCTGCGCGCCGAGGGTGGCGCGGCCGAGCCGGTGCGCTCGATCCGACCGCGCGGCCTGCTGGCCGGCCGCACGAAGCCAAATCGACAAAACATGACATAAGCCACGCCACGCTGCCGTACGCTCGAATGATCAACCGTCGATCGGCCGGGCGGGAGGGCAGCGGGAGATGTCACCACTGCACCGCGCCGGCGCGGAGAACGGCTCGTCGACGGACGAGATCGGCCGCGACGACGCGTACCCGCTGATCCGCGACGAGCGCGCCTGCATCGTCACCGCGCTCCGGCTGGGCTGGTGGATGGCGGACGCCTACCACCACGGGCAGCACGCGGAGCCCAACGCCTTCGTCGAGGCCCGCCCGGCCGTACCGCCGGCCAAACTCTCCAACCTCACCGAGATGTCCGCCCACCGTCGGATGCGGATGTACCTCGACGGGGTGGACGTCGCCCTGGCCCAGATCGCCGACCTCACCCGGCACACCGGGCCGGTACCCGACACGTCGGCCGCCCGAGCCCTGCTCCCCGACCTGGGCCAGCCCGACCCCGCCGACCCGGTGCCGCTGCTGCTCGCCCTCGACGACCTCAACGTGGAGGTGCTGCGCTGGGCGATGGCCGCCAACCACCGGGTCGGGCTCGCCTACCGACTGGGCCGGTCAGTGGCCGACACCGTCCGGGCCGGCGACGTCACGCAGTTGCTGCGGCAGTTCGGCGGCCGGCAGGTCCAGATCAGCCGGTGGCTGGACGAGTTGGCCAGCGTGCTGCCGCCGTACTCGGCCGCTGTGGTGCGCCGCTCGCTGGCCGCCTGGGCGAGCGCCGTCGACCGCGCCGGCCACGGGGACCCGACCGAGCCGACGCCCGCCACGCTGAGCCGGGCGCTGCGCGGCCAAGGTGACCTCTGGCGTGACGTGCTCACCGGCGGCCTGCACCCGCGCGACCTGCTCGACGAGGAGGACTACGCGGTGATCGCCCGGAACCTGATCATCCGAGACCGGCGACTGGTGGCGCAGGCGGCCCGAGGCATCTTCTGGCCGGTGCTCGTACCCCTGCTGCTCGTGCTCTTCGCGGTGGTCGGGGTGAGTGCCGCCGCGGCCGCCGGCTCACCGACCACCCGGGCCACAGTGGCCCTGGTGGGTCTCGGCGCAGGGCTGGCCGCGATCTGGCGGTCGGTCTCCGGGCCCGCGCTGTCCGTCGCCGGTGAGGTCAACCGACCGCTGCTGGACAGCGAACTCACCACACGGATGGCTCTGCGGCTGAACCGACCGCTGACCACCGCCCAGGTCTCGGCCAGAGCGGTTCCCCGCACCCGCCGCCAGCGGCGTCCCGACGGGGCCGGCCGATCGAAATACGTTGCCCGTGTCTCCCGGGTCGACCTACCGTGAGCGCGCAAGGTCAACCACTACCGCGGGAGCAGCTCATGACGATGTGGCACATCAGCATCGTGCTGTCGACGCTGCCCGGTGACGGTTACCGAGCGGAAGGTCCCCGGGCGGGCCGGCCCGACTGACGCGTGTCCTGACGCGCTGAGCCGCCCCGTCCGACAGCCGGACCGGGCGGCTTCCTGCTGTCCGTCACCATCTGGAAAGGAGTCCCGGTGGATGCCGTCCTCGTCATCAACGCCGACCTCGGCCCGCTGCACCGGGTCACCGTCCAACACGCCGTCCGCATGCTCTGCCACCGGGTGGCCGAGATCCACGAGGCCGAGCCGGACCGGGTGATCGGGGTCTTCCCGATGCCCCGGGTGGTGCGGCTGGTCCGCTTCGTCGTCACCCGGTGGAGGTTCAACTCCGGGCCGGCCTGGTCGCGGGCCGGTGTGCTGCGCCGCGACGACAGGTGCTGCGCGTACTGCGGCGGCCCGGCCTCCACCATCGACCACATCCTGCCCCGCTCGCGCGGCGGCCGGAACACCTGGCGGAACACCACCGCCGCCTGCTACGCCTGCAACCAGCGCAAGGGGGACCGGACGCCGGCGGAGGCGGGCATGCCGCTGCGCCGGGAGCCGGTGAACCCGGGCTGGGCGGCGTTGGCTGGGCGGTGACGGACCGGCCGGCGGGAACGGGGGGCCGCGTCCCGGGTACGACCCGGGCGCGGCACCCGCCGGCCCCCGATCAGGCGGCGCGTTCCTTGACCTTCGGCCTCAACTGGCCGTTGGGGCACTGAACCCTGATCTCGCTGCGGTGCTCCGGGGAGGTCAGCTCGACCACGATCTGCTTTGCCGGCCCCGGGTCGTACCCCTCGGCTCGGAAACCGGGTGCGGGCGCCACGCTGAGCACCTCGACCGACTTCCCCACGCAGCGGGCGGTGACCGTCCCGCCGAGCGCGTCGACCGGTACGCCGACGCCAGGTGTCGGGGTCGGCGCGGCCGGGGGCGGTCCGGCGGTGGTGGTCGTCGGGCCCGGGACCGCTGTCACGCCCGGACCGGCCGGAGAGCTGGTCCGGGTGGCGGGCGAGCCTCTCCTGGTCGTCGGTACGACGGCCGGTCCGGCATCGGCCGCGTCGGTCGGGTCCTCGGTGCGCGGCATCCCCACCGTGGTGGTGCCGGGGCCGCTGCCGGTCGGCGCGGCGCTCTGTCCCTGTCGATTGCTGAAGTCACCGAGCGACCCGGCGAGCGCCACGGCGGCGATCACGGCTCCGCCGACGGTCAGAATGGCTCGCCCCCGACGCCACGGCCCGCGCCTCATCCGCACCGCCGAATCACCCGTCGTTCCGGCACCCGCCGGCCTGGCTCTGGTCGGCCCGATGCTGGTCTGCTCGGTGCCGGCCTGCTCGGTGCCGGCCTGCTCGGTGCTGGTCTGTTCGGTGCTGGTCTGTTCGGTGCTGGCAGGGCTGGTCTGCTTGGCGACGTCGGCCGCCGGTTGGGCGGCGACGGCAGCTGCCTCGGGGGCGGCCCCGCTGGCAGCGGCGAGCAGTATGCGGGCCGCGTCGGTGGCCGGTGGCCGATCGGCGGGGTCGGCGGCCAGGCACCAGCGGTAGAGGCGGTGCACCTCGGGCGGCACGCCGTCGAGGGCGGGCAGCGGGTCCGGTTCGACGGGCGTGTGCGCGCGGACCATCCGGGTCTGCGCCTCGGCGGGCCACGGCAACCGGCCGGTGAGCACCCGGTACAGCAGCAGGCCGAGGGCGTACACGTCGCTGGCCGGCCGCACCTCGCCAGCCTGCAACCGCTCCGGCGCCAGGTACGCCGGCGTGCCCATCAGCCGTCCCTCAAAGTCGATCTCCGGCGCGCCGGCGGCTGCCGCGATGCCGAAGTCGAGCACCTTCGCACCGGTCGGCGTGAGCATCACGTTGGCCGGCTTGATGTCGCGGTGCACCAATCCCTGGTCGTGCGCTGCGGCGAGCGCCGAAGCCACCTCGGCACACACCCGCAGACCGGCGCGCGGGGGCAACGGCCCGACCACCAACCGGCGCTCCAGGGTGTGACCGCCGAGCAATTCCATCACCACGAACGGGACCTCGGCACCGTCCACCACCGACTCGCCGTAGTCGTAGACGCTGGTGACGTGCGGGTGCGACAGCCGGGCCGCGGCCTTGGCCTCGCCCCGGATCCGCTGCCGGGCGTTGGTGTCCGCGGCGACCAGCACCTTCACCGCCACGTCGCGTTCGAGCACCTCGTCGTACGCCCGATGCACCGCCGACATGCCGCCACTGCCGAGGCGCTCGAGGAGCCGGTAGCGGCCCGCAAGCAACTGATCACGCTGCACGACGGACAGCCTGCCGTACCGGCCTGAGTCCGGGATACCCGGGATCGAGGTGTTGCGATGGGTGGGAGCGGGTTGCGGCTACCGTCCGCGCAGATCCGGATGGGCGCGCAGGAACGCCTCGCCCCGGCGGGCGTTTCGGACGACCGACACGATCAGCACCGCCCAGATCACCAGCAGCAACCCACCGATCACCGCGAAGAATGGTGCGAACGCGAGGAACGCCTGACCGACGCTCGTCATCGCCAACCCGGCGACCAGCAGCACGAACCAGCGCTGGCCGGCGAACTGTCGGGCGGTCTCGACGAGGAGGGCCGGGTCTTCGTCCGCCTCGGGCTTGCCGTGTCGAACCTGGCGCGCCAGCCGTCGGCGATGCGACCAACTCAGCGCCAACAATGGCGACCGCCGGGCGGCCCGGTAGCGGCCGGTGCGTACGGCCCGGACGACTGCGGCCACCTCGACGATGACTCCGAGGATCACCAGGACGAGTCCCAGGTTGCTGGCCCAGCCCGGCGGGTCACCGTCGAAGATGCCGGTGTTCTGGCCACCCATCGCGACACCGACCGCGAGCGCGCCGACCACGGCGGGCAGCAGCACGAAACCGAGTATCAGACGAAGTCGACGGTCGTTCCGGTCCGGATTCATCGCTGTCGCGTCCATAGTGGTCCCCCGATCACCGTGTGGAGCGGGATCTACCCATCGACGGCGGCGGCCGAAACCCTGCCGGGTCAGGCGTCGGTCGGTGGCTGCCAGGCGAAGCGGGGCGTACGCCGCTCGGTCACCGCCGCGACCCCTTCCCGGGCCTCGCCGGTCGTCGTCACCTTCCGGTGCCACCAGGCGATCCGGGCGGGCTCGGCGCGATTGTCGATGATCTCCTTGGCGGCGGCGATGCTCAGCGGAGACCGCAGGGCGATCGTCGCGGTCAGCTCGTCCACCCGCGCGGCGAGCCGGTCGGCTGGCAGCACCTCGTCGACCAGGCCGATCCGCAGGGCGCGCTCGGCGTCGACCAGTTCGGCGGTGAACAGGAGGTGCTTGGCGGCGGACGGGCCGACGAGCCGGGCCAGCCGGCGTGTCGTCGGCGCCGGATAGACAAGCCCGAGCCGGGCCGGCGGTACGCCGAAACGGGCGTCGTCCGCGGCGATCCGCAGGTCGCAGGCAACTGCGAGCTGTGCCCCACCGCCGACGCAGGCACCCCGGATGGCCGCGATCGTCGGCTTGGCGAACCGGGCCAGCCGTTCCTCGGCGGCGACCGCGATGCTGGCGTCACCGGCGTCCAGCAACTCGGCCAGGTCACCGAGGTCCGCACCCGCGCAGAAGGCATCGCCTGCGCCGGTGAGCACCAACGCCCGTACGTCGGGGTCGGGCTCCAGCCGGTCGAGCAGTTCGGGGAGCTGACGCCACATGGCCGCGGTCATGGCGTTGCGCCGGGCCGGGTTGCTGATGACGACGGTGGCGACCGGCCCGGTCACCTCGACTGTCAACTCCGCGTCCGACACGTATGCCCCTTCCCAGCGTCACCTGTGCGGCGCCGCCGCTCTGCCCGCCAGCGTCATCGCCCCGCTGCCGCGACCATAACGACGCGGGCCCGACGACCACCGTGAGGGGTGGCCGTCGGGCCCGCGCGTGGGCCGTCAGGTCAGGACACGTTGATCGCGGTGTCGTCGACCACGAACGACGTCTGGAGCGAGGAGTCCTCCACGCCCGTGAACTTCAGACTGACGGTCTGACCGGCGTACGACGCCAGCGAGAAGGACTTCTGGCTGTAGCCGGTGGCCTTGTTCAGGTTCGAGTAGGTCGCCAGCGTGGCCAGCACCGTTCCGCCCGAGTTCAGCACCTGCACGCGCAGCGTGTCGTACGCGACGCTTGTGGTGGTCTCGGCCGAGTCGATGTGCAGCCAGAAGCTGAGCGTGTACGACGAGCAGCCGGTCGGCAGGCTCACCGACTGGGCGAGGGTGTCGGTACGGCTGGTGCCGTACCCGTTCAGCCACGCCTTCCAGGACCCGGTGCGGGCTGCCTGGCTGCTGGAGCTGGTGATCACCCCGGAGCTGGCCGACCAGCCGGTCGCGCCGGACTCGAAGCCCGGGTTGGCCAGCTTCTGCCCCGGGGCGGTGCAGCCGCCGCCGGTGCCGTTCACGGTCAACGTGTAGGTGGCGCTGCGGGTGACCGCGCCCGCTCCGTTCACGGTGACCGAGTAGGTGCCCGGCGGCGTGCTCGCCGACGTGCTGATGGTGAGGGTGGACGAGCCGCCCGAGGTCACCGAGGCGGGGCTGAACGCGGCGCTCGCCCCGCTGGGCAGGCCGGACGCGGAGAACGTCACCGTCTGCGCCGAGCCACTGGTGGTGGCGGTCGACACGGTGGTGGAGACCGAGCTGCCCGGGTTCACCGAGCCTGCGGTCGGCGACAGCGCCACGGAGAAGTCGTTGCCGGTCGAACAGGGCGTGTCGTTGCCGGCCACGTTCACCGCGGTCCACGCGGACTGCACGGCCTTGTACTCGGTGGAGCAGCTGCCGTACAGGTCGGTGGCCGCCCGCAGGCTGTAGGCGCGGGCGGTGTTCGCCGGGTTGCTGGAGCTGACGTACGCCGTGTTCGAGGTGAAGTAGACGTCGAGCGCCCGGAACCAGATCTTCTCGGCCTTGGCGCGGCCGATGCCGGTCACGGCGGGGGCGGAACCGCAGACGGGTGAGGTGCCGTACGCGGTGGCCCCGGTTCCCTCGGCGAGGTTGAAGTAGAAGTGGTTGGCGACGCCGGACGAGTAGTGCACGTCCTTGTTCTTCGTGCTGGTGGACCAGCAGCTGTCCGAGGAGCCGTCAAGCGACGGGTTGTACATGTAGCGCAGCGGTGTCCCGTTGCCATTGATGTTGATCTTCTCGCCGACCTGGTAGTCGCCCGGGTCGGCAGTGGTGTTGGCGTAGAACTCGACCATGTTGCCGAAGATGTCGCTTGTCGCCTCGTTCAGACCACCGGACTCGCCGGAGTAGGTCAGACCACCGGGAACCACGTTCTCAGTCACGCCGTGGCTCATTTCGTGCGCGGCCACGTCGAGCGCGACAAGCGGGCGGGAGTTGCCCGAGCCGTCGCCGTACGTCATCCGGGAGCCGTCCCAGAAGGCGTTCACGTAGTTGTTGCCGTAGTGCACCCGGCTCGGCACGCCGGTGCCGTTGCCGAAGATGCCGTTGCGGGCGTGGGTGTTCTTGAAGTAGTCGAACGTCTTGGCGGCGCCGAAGTGGGCGTCCACGCCTGCTGACTGCCGGCTGGAGGTGGCCCCGGTGCCCCAGGTGTTGTCCGCGTCGGTGAAGGTGGTGCAGCTCGACGTGCCGTTGTTCATGTCGCAGGTCGACCCGTTGCCGTGCGAGGGATCGACAAGCTGGTAGGTGCTGCCGGAGAGCGTCGTGTCGATGCTCACCGTGCCCGAGTAGAGGCTGTTGCCCGTGCCGGTCACCGACTCGATCTCGTCGAACGCACCGACGGCCGCACCCGTGGTGGCATCGGTGATCACGTGCAGCCGGGACGGGGTCTGCCCGTCGGGCTGCCATCCGCTGACCACGGTCTCCCAGGCCAACCGACCCTGTCCGGAACTGGCGTCCACGAACAGTTCCGGCGTGCCCACCGTCTCGGCCTTACCGGCGAACCGGGAGCTGGCGGCCTTCTTCGCGGCTGCCGCGGTGGTCCTGGCCGAGGTGGCGAGGGTCAGCGGGGCGGCCAGCCCGACCGAACTGCCGGCGTACGTACCGTTTGGCGCGGTGTGGATGACGAAGTCGCCGCCGTACACCCGCAGGCCCTGGTAGGTCCGGGTGTAGCGGGTGTGCGCGGCGCCACTGGGGTCAACCTTGGTGCTGTGCACCTGGTAGGACTCGGCGCTCGAACCCTGGACCGCGCCGGGGTTCGTCTGTAGGACGGTTGCCGCTCGGGCCACGGCGGAGGCGTCCGGCGAGTTGGGCGGAGCCGCGTGCGCCGTGGTGACGACGCAGGTCAGCAGGCCGCTGGTGAGCAGCGCTGCGCTGACTGCGGCAAGAGGTCGTTTCACGTGCCCTCCTGGAAGGAGAAGAGTGTGACGGGGGTAGTCACACATGTAGATATAGCGATACATGCGTGAAGAGAAAAGCCCTCGACTGCTTCCAGACATCGGCAATGGCCGAACGGATGATGGGTCTTGACGAGGGAACCAACACCCTGAACCACGCGTCCGACGACCATGAGACCCGCCCCGATCACCGGCGTCACGATCGCGCTACTGGCCGCCCTCCTGGCCGGCTGCACCAGCGCTGACCGGGCCGGTAGCAACCCTGACCAGCCGCCGAACAGCCCCGGCACGAACCTGCCCGCTCCGACCACCGGCGCTCCGCCCCCGACCGCCGCACCCACGGTCAGCGCCGAAGCCAGCGGTGCGGCCCCCCGAGTGACGCTGCGAATCTCCGGTGGCTTCGCCGGGCGCGGTGACTCCATCGCCGTCGAGCCGGACGGTAGGTGGACCGTGACGGACCGGGCCGGCAGTCGGCGCAACGGCCGGCTCTCACCAGCCGACCAGGCCACCCTCGCGGGCCTGACCGCCGACCCCCGGCTCGCCAGCGAGGCGCAGCGACCCACCACCGCGACCAACTGCGCGGACGTGATGAACTACCGCCTCACCGTGGCCAGCAACGACACCGCGTACGTCGACTGCCCGACCGACGGGCCGCCACCGCCTGCCACCCAGGCGGTGGTCAAGCTGCTGCTGCGGACCACCGCGTCCTACGTCAGATAGTCCGGGGGCAGGCCGGTGCCCCGCAGCTCCGGCGGCAGGTGGGCCACGTCGTTGACGGTGATCAGATTCGGCGGCCCGGCCGCGCTGTAGCGGATGACGGTCAGCCCCGCGTTGTGCGCGTTCAAGCCCAGCCAGCGCCACTCCGGCGCGTCGAGGGCGTGCCGCACCAGCCAGGCGATCAGGAAACTGTGCGTCACGACCAGCTCGCGGACCGGTTCGCCGCCGACGGGACCCTCGGCCACCGGACCGGCGAACCGGCGCACCGCGTCCGCCGTCACTCGCGGCCCGTCGGCCCGCTCGGCCGCCGAGAACTGTGTCAGGAACTCGGCGTACGCGGGCGGCAGCCCAGCCGGGTCCGTGTCGTGTGGGAGGTGGTCGCCGGCCAGCTCCGTCTCGTACACCGGGACATCGGGCAGCGACTTGGCGACCAGCTCGGCGGTCTGCGCGGCCCGGCGCAGCGGCCCGTGGTGGACGGCGGCGAACCGTCGGGCCCCCAGGCGTTCGCCCAGCAGGGTGGCCTGCCGCCGGCCGCGCTCCGACAGGCCGGTATCCGGTTCGCCGGCGTCCGGCCCACTCGGCTCGGAGAGATCCTGCTCGGCGTGTCGGGCCAGGTACAGCAGTCGGGTCACCATGATCCCCACCTCAACACACCGGGAGGTACGAGTTCGACCCCGTACCTCCCGGTCCTAACGCCGCAGCCCGGCTGACCGCACGCCCGCTACGCCCGGGGGAACATCTGGCCGATGCGGATCCGGTTGCCGAACGGGTCCCGGATGCCGAAGTCGATCCCGTACGGGCGCTCGGTCGGCTCGTCCGTGATCTCGACGCCCTTCGCCACAAGGTCCTCGTGCGTCTTGCGGGCGTCGTCAGTGGTCATGAAGAGGTACCCGCCGAGGGCACCCTTGGTGAGCAGCTCCCGGACCTGCTCGGCGGTGGCCGGGTCCAGTGCGGGCGGGCCGGGCTTCTCCAACAGGATCTCGCGCTCCGGGTCGCCGGGCAGGTTGACAGTGAGCCACCGCATGAAGCCGAGGTCCTGGTCGGTGTTGACCTCCATGCCGAGCTTGTTGACGTAGAAGTCAAGCGCGGCGTCCTGGTCGAGGACGTAGATCTGGGAGCGGCTGATCGCGTTCATCGTCATGCCCATGACGCTAGAGGTAGCCCCTGACCTGCTGCTTATCCAAAACTGCTTGGTCGGGTCCAGGCTTTGGTGAAGCACGACGGCACGTTGGCCGGCGCGACGCGCTGACGCCGGAAATCCGAGGGCGACTCCCCGACGATCTGCCGGAACGTCCGGCTGAACGTGCCCAGGCTGCCGAAGCCGACGGCGTAACAGATGTCCGTCACGTCCCGGTCGGTCTCCAGCAGCAACGACATCGCCCGCTCCACCCGGCGGCGTTGCAGGTAGCGGTGCGGGGTCTCACCGAAGGTGGCCCGGAAGGTACGGATGAAGTGCGCCTGCGAGACGTGCGCGATCCGGGCCAACACGGGGATGTCCAGCGGCTCGGCGTACGCCCGGTCCATCGCGTCCCGGGCGCGCAGCATCGCCCGGTTCGACTCCTCCACCGCCCGACTCATCTGCCCCCGACCCGCTCCGCGCTGCTCCGGCCCAGGTTACCGCCGGGCACCGTGTTGTGCCGGAGGCACAGCTCAAGCCATCGACTGCCGCCGGTCTCAGCGGATATCAGCCGCGCCGCCTTCAGGCTCTTGACGCAGCGCTGCCCAAAGAAGTCGCACAAGGCTGATGAATCTCATTGCCGGCCTCACGACAGCGAGCTTGGTCGAAGTTCGGTTGCCCCTCGGGGGCAACCGGCAGAGGCACACCAGCGCCGATCGGAAAGGTCTGATGTAATTGGAGCCCCCGGCCGGGATCGAACCGGCGACATCTCGCTTACAAGGCGAGTGCTCTGGCCAGCTGAGCTACAGGGGCGCGCGCGTCGAGGTCAGCATAGCGACTGATCTCCGGTAATCCCGATCGCGAGGCCTCCCGAGCACGGGAATCGTCAACAAGCCGACGCAGACTCGTTGGCGACGGCGTCGATTGATGTCTGACCGTGCCCGAGTGACCGGAATGCGTAGCCCGACTGGTGAGCGGGGCGGCCCCCGCCTTGGCAGCACGGGGAAACGCGTTTACGGTTCACACACGGATGACGACCGGGCGCCCCCGCGACTGAGCGCCGTCCGATGACCGGCACGGACACGTGCCGGTTGCTCCTTCACTCGGATCGTCCGGCACGTTCCTGCCGGTGAAAGGAAGCGCTTCACCATGGCTACGGTCACCTATTCCAAGGCATCCCGGGTCTACCCGGGCCAAGAGCGTCCCGCCGTCAACGAGCTGGACCTCGAGATCGGCGACGGGGAGTTCCTCGTCCTGGTCGGCCCCTCCGGTTGCGGTAAGTCCACCAGCCTGCGGATGCTCGCCGGCCTGGAGGACGTGGACGCCGGTTCGATCTACATCGACCAGCGTGACGTCACTCACCTTCCCCCGAAGGCCCGCGACATCGCGATGGTCTTCCAGAACTACGCCCTCTACCCGCACATGACGGTGTACGAGAACATGGCGTTCGCCCTCAAGCTCCGCAAGACCTCCAAGTCGGAGATCGACCGGCGGGTCAAGGAGGCGGCCGGGCTGCTCCAACTGGAGGAGTACCTCAGCCGTAAGCCGAAGGCGCTCTCCGGTGGTCAGCGTCAGCGTGTCGCGATGGGCCGGGCGATCGTCCGCGAGCCGCAGGTCTTCCTCATGGACGAGCCGCTGTCGAACCTCGACGCCAAGCTCCGCGTGCAGACCCGTACCCAGATCGCGTCCCTGCAGGCCAAGCTGGGCGTCACCACTGTCTACGTCACGCACGACCAGGTCGAGGCCATGACCATGGGTCACCGGGTCGCGGTGCTGCTCGACGGTGTTCTCCAGCAGGTGGACACCCCGCGGGCGCTCTACGACACCCCGGCCAACGTGTTCGTCGCCGGCTTCATGGGCTCGCCCGCCATGAACATCAAGACCGTTCCGCTGAACGAGCGGGGCGCCGAGTTCGCCGAGCTGCAGATCCCGCTGACCCGCGAGCAGGTCGAGGCGGCCCGCGCCGAGGGTGGCGACGGCAAGGTCACCGTGGGCTTCCGTCCGGAGGACTGCGAGCTGGTCAGCCCGACCGAGGGCGGCATGCCGGTGGTTGTCGAGCTGGTCGAGGACCTCGGCTCGGACGCCAACGTCTACGGTCACGCCGCGCTGGGTGGCAACTCGGAGCGCTTCGTCGTCCGCACCGACCGGCGCAACATGCCGAACATGGGCGACACCGTGTTCGTCAAGCCGGTTGCCGGTCGCAGCCACGTCTTCCACGCCGCCACCGGTGGCCGGATCTGACGTAACGCCGTACCGACAGGGGCGGTCCGCTTCGGCGGGCCGCCCCTTCGTCGTACCGAAAACGGTTCTTCAGCCTGCCTGGGCGCCCGACGACGAAGGCCCCCGCCCGCGCTCGGCGGGAGGGGGCCTTCGGTCGACGTGCGCTACAGCTCGACGGAGCGCCGGCGGGCGACCTCGGCCAGGGCGACCGCCGCCGCCACACTGGCGTTGAGCGACTCGACCTCGGAGATCATCGGGATGCTGACGGTCAGGTCGCAGGTCTCCCCGACCAGGCGGGAAAGACCGCGCCCCTCGGAACCGACCACCACCACCAGCGGACCGACCGCGGCCTCCAGGTTGTAGAGATCGGTGTCGCCGTCGGCGTCCAGGCCGACGACCATGAAGCCGGCGTCCCGGCACGCCTTCAGCGACCGGGTCAGGTTGGTCACCTGCGCGACCGGCACCCGCGCGGCCGCGCCGGCGCTGGTCCGCCAGGCGGTCGCGGTGATCCCGGCGGCACGACGCTCGGGTACGAAGACACCCTGCGCGCCGAACGCGGCAGCCGACCGGATCACGGCGCCCAGGTTGCGCGGGTCGGTGACACCGTCCAGCGCCACCAGCAGCGGGGCCTGCTGCTCCAGGGCAGCGGCGACCATGTCCTCGAACGGCTGGTACGCGAAGGGCGGCACCTGCAGGCCGACGCCCTGGTGCAGCACCCCGCCGGTCATCCGGTCCAACTCGGCGCGGCTGATCTCCAGGTTGGCGATGCCCCGGTCGGCGGCGGTCCGGAGGATCTCGTTGACCCGGTCGTCCATGTCGATGCCCTGGGCCGTGTAGAGCGCCGTCGCCGGCACGTTGGCGCGCAGCGCCTCCAGCACCGGGTTACGCCCGACCAACAGCTCCGGGGTGTCCTTGGACGGGTTGGACTTGCGCCCCGGCGCGACCCGGGGGCCGGACCGGCCGGTGGGCTTGCCGCCCCGTCCGCCGGTGGCAGCACCCCGGCCCACCGGTACGCCCCGACCGCCGCCCCTACCCCAGGTGGTGTCCTTGGAGCCGGGCTGACCGATCTTGGGTGCGCGCCCCTCCTCGGCCGCCGCGCGGCGCTCCTTGTCCTGCTTCCAGGCGGTGCGCTGGGGCAGCTTCTCGGTGCCCGAGTAGCCCTTGTGCCACGGTCGCTCGTCCGCGGGCAGGGTGCGACCCCGCCCGGCCAACGAGTCCTTGTTCTTGCCGCCGGTGCCCTTGGGGGCGCCTGCCTTCGACGTCAGTCGCCGGCCACGGCGCTGCGAGTTGCCGGCCATCAGTCCTGCTCTCCAATAGTCCAACGGGGGCCCTGGGGGGTGTCCTCGACCACCACGCCGGCCAGCTTGAGCTGGTCACGCACGGCGTCCGCGGCAGCCCAGTCCTTGCGGCCCCGCGCCTGCGCACGCTGCTCCAGGGCCAGCGCGATCAGAGAGTCCACCACGGCACGAAGATCGTCCGATCGGCCGCCGCCGGTCCAGGCCGGGTCGAGGGGGTCGATCCCGAGAATATCCAGCATTGCCCGCACCACGGCCAGAGTGGTGCGGACGGTCACATCGTCGCCGACGCTCAGCGCGGTGTTGCCGTCCCGAATGTGCTGTTGCAGCACGGCCAACGCGGCGGACGTGTTGAGGTCGTCGTCCATCGCGGCGACGAAGCCGGCGGGCAGCTCACCGAGCTGCCCGGCACCGACCCGCTCGGCGGCCCGCTGCACGAAACCCTCGATCCGCCGGTACGCGGTGGCCGCGTCACGCAGCGAATCCTCCGAGTAGTCGATCACCGAACGGTAGTGCGCGGCGGCGTAGTAGTAGCGCAGCTCCACCGGCCGCACCCCGAGCGAGTCCACGTACGCCAGGCCCAGCGCGTTGCCGGCGGACTTGCCCATCTTGGCTCCGCCGATGCTCAGCAGCCCGTGGTGCACCCAGTAGCGGGCGAACGGCAACCCGGCCGCCTGGGACTGGGCGATCTCGTTCTCGTGGTGCGGGAACGTCAGATCCAGGCCACCCCCGTGGATGTCGAACTCCGGGCCGAGATAGCGCCAGCACATCGCCGAGCACTCGATGTGCCAGCCCGGACGGCCCAGACCCCACAGTGAAGGCCAGTACGCGTCCGCCGGCTCGTCCGGTTTGGCACCCTTCCACAGCGCGAAGTCGCGCGGATCCCGCTTGCCCCGATCCGGGGCGTCCCCAGCGGACTGCATGGCGTCCGGAGACTGACCCGACAGCGACCCGTACGCCGGCCAGGACGCCACGTCGAAGTAGACGTCGCCGGAGCCGTCACTCGCCGGGTACGCGTGCCCGTCGGCGATCAACTTCGTGATCAGCTCGTGCATCTCCGGAATGTGCCCGGTGGCGCGCGGCTCGTAGGTGGGCGCCAGCACGTTCAACGACCGGTACGACTCGGCGAGCAGCAGCTCGTTGGCGTACGCGATCGACCAGAACGGACGACCCTGCTCGCCGGCCTTGACCAGGATCTTGTCGTCGATGTCGGTCAGGTTGCGAATGAAGGTGACCTCGTAGCCGGCGGCCAACAGCCAACGGCGCAGGACGTCATAGTTGACGCCGGAGCGAAGGTGACCGATGTGCGGCGGAGCCTGAAGGGTGAGACCACACAGGTAGACCCCCACCTTGCCGGCTTCCCGCGGGACGAAGTCCCGCACCGATCGGGTGGCAGTGTCATACAGGCGTAGCGTCACCGTACAAGGGTAGCTGTCCGTGCCTGTCCGGGTCCGCCGGTGCCGGGTCGTACGCTGCCAGGCGTGGATGCGACCGCACGCTCCGGTGGCTCCGGTGACCCGCCAGCCAACCCCACCACCCCCGCCGACCCGGCCCTCGAGCCTGGCGTGCGCCCGGCCGACCCGGCCCACGGGCGGACCGAGGCTGGCGTGCGGCCGACCGACGCGGTTCCGGGGCGGGGCGGGGAGACGTCGCAGACGCTGGACCGGGGGTTACGGCTGCTGCACCTGGTGGCCGACGTCTCCGGCGGTTTGACCGTCACCGAGGCCGCGAATCGGCTCGGCATCGGCCGGGCCGCCGTCTACCGCCTGGTCACTGCGCTGGCCGGGCACGGCATGCTGCGTCGCGACGGAGACGGTCGGCTGCGCCTCGGTGCCGGGTTGCTGCATCTGGCCCGACGGGCCCAGCCGCTGCTCGCCGAGGGTGCGCTGCCCGCGCTACGCCGCCTCGCCGAGCAGACCGGCGCGACCGCACACCTGACCGTCGTCGAAGGTGGCGAGGGCGTCGCGCTGGCCGTGGTCGAGCCGAGCTGGACGTCGTTCCACGTCGCGTACCGGGCCGGGGCACGACACCCACTGGAGCGGGGGGCGGCCGGACGGGCGATCCTTGCCGGTCGCGCCGGGTCGGCCGAGCCCCTGAGTAGCAGCGGAGAATTGCAGGCCGGAGCGTACGGGGTGGCCGCACCGGTGCTCGGCGTACCCGGCCTGGAAGCCAGCGTCGGAGTGGTCGCGCTCGCCCCGCTGGACGTCGACTCCATCGGCCCTGAGGTCCTGGCCGCCGCCCGCGCGATCGCCACCGCCCTCACCTGACCCCTGACCGCCGCACGCCCTCACCGCCCCGCCGCACGCCGCCCCGCCACACGCCGCCCCGGCTTGATCAACTCGGGTTCACGGAAGTCGCGGTGTCCTAGAGCCAGCGACCGCCCGACTTTCAGGAACGCGAGTGGATCACCGCCCGTCGGCGGCTCGAATGTCTGATTGGTCGGCCGCACTGGCCGGTGCCATAGCACGGTTGGCTGGCGGATTGGTCGTTGTCCACAGGGCCGGCGGCACCCGCGGGCCCGCTTGTCCACAGGGGTTTCGGTGGCCGGTCGGTGGTCGGCAGGCTGCGTGGCATGCCCCCACGTCCGCATCGCCCCGATGCCCTGACCTGGCAGGTCTTCCGCGGCTCCGACGCTGTCCGGGACGGCCTGCTCACCGAACATCAGTTGCGCAACTCTGCCTGGGTGCGGTTGCGCCACGACATCTACGCCGATGCGCGGTTGGATCGGGACCACGCCCTCGCGTGTCGCGCCGCCCTCCTCCGGCTGCCGCCCGGCGTGGTGGTCGGCGGCCCGTCTGCCGCCTACCTGCACGGCGTCCAACATGCCGCGAGCTTCACCGACGACGTCCACGTCCTCGTGCCCCGACCGCTGCGGATCGGCCCACAGCGTGGCCTCCGCGTGCACGTCAACGCCATCACCCCGCTCACGGCGAGCGAGACCGCTGCGCCGACGGCGTCAACCACGCGACGACCGGCAGGCACAAGACGACCACCAGACGCAGGTCGACAGCCAGAGGCAGGTCGACAGCCAGAGGCGAGCTGTCCGTCGACCCCAGGAAACCGGCCAGACGCAGGACGACCGCCAGACGCAGGACGACCGCCAGACGCAGGACGACCACCAGACGCAGGACGAATGCCGGTCGCAGGACGACCGCCGAGCGCGGGAAGTCCACGTGATGCAACGCGACCTACGGGAGTGGGCCGCCCGCCTGCCGGCGTCAGGTCACCACGCCCAGCACGGCAGCTGTCCCGCCCGGCCGCGGTGTCCGTCGGAGCAGAGGGCTTGGTGGTGGCCGACCGGGGCGATGGGTGGGCGACGGCCAGTCCGCCCGGGACCAGGGAGCGGGACCTCCCCATCCCCCGATCAGATCCCGGGCGGGCCGCCTGGGAGACGGCTGTCTGGCTCGACCCGATCCGGGCAGTCGCCATCGTCGACTCGCTGCTCGGTCAGGGGCTTACCGACCGCGACGCGCTCGACACCATGGCTGCCCGCAACGCTGACCGCCCCGGTGCGCGACGAGCGCGCTGGGTGTTCGACCTGGCCGACGCTGGAGCCGAGTCTCCGCCCGAATCGCACCTGCGCGTCCGGTTGGTGCTGGGTGGGCTGCCGCGCCCGGCGGTTCAACATCCGGTGCGCCTGCCCACCGGACTTGTTCTGCATCCCGATCTGGCCTGGCCGCAATATCGGGTGGCGGTGGAGTACGACGGAAAGTGGCACTCCGGCGTGGAGCAACTGCACCGCGATCGCCGTCGGCTCAACCAGCTTGTCACCGCGGGTTGGCTGGTTCTGCACGTGACCAGTCGACGGCTGCACGGTGAATTCCCAGCGGTGCTTCGAGAGATACGCGACGCGCTGGTCAGCCGAGGCTGGCGCCAGGGATCGTCCAGATGACCAGGATCAACTCGGGTTCCTGGAAACCGCGCCATCCTTCATCCACCAACACCGCGCATTCATGCAAACCGAGTCGATCATGGTCACTCGTCGGGCGACGGCCCGTGACCGGAGGGATGGACGACCCGAGGCCCGGTCGACGACGTGTCGACCGGGCCCCGGAGGACGGTGGCGGTTGGGCCACCGCAGTGCGATGTGCGCTACGGGCGGGCGTTCGGCTTGAGCGGGGTCTTCACCGCCGCGTAGGCGTCGACGATCCCGTAGCCGTAGAAGCCGTTGAAGTTGACCCCACCGGCGCAGTACGCGTCGTAGGTCTCGTCCCGGCCCTCATTGCGGTACTGCTGCAGGCGCGGCTCCGGGCACGCGTGCTCGGCGGCCGTGCGGTAGAGGTGCTGCTCGACCTGGTCCGGCGACATCCCGAAACCATTCCGACCCTGCGCCTTGCCGTACCGGCTGACGATCAGCGCGGCGACACCGGCGGCGTGCGGGGACGCCATCGAGGTGCCCTGGAGGTACGTGTAGTAGCCGCACTCACCGTTGGCCTTGCACTGCTTGAAGACCGAATTCTCGAAGCCGGGGACGATGTTGCCGTCGGCGTCGACCGATTCTTCCTCCTGAAGCACGTGCTTCGGGTACGAGGAGAGAATCATGTTGGCATCGGTACGGAAGGTGTCGGTGCCGAAGCCGTCCCGGAACCAGCCTCCCGGCGCGGCGACCGAGATCTGCTCGGTGCCGTAGTTGGAGAAGTCCGACTTCTTGCCGGACGGGCCGACCGACGACACGCCGATCACGTGCGGGCCCTCGGTGGGGAGGTCCCAGCAGCTCTCGTTGTCGATCGGTCGGGGGTACGGGTCGGCGCCGTAGTCGGGGCTCGAGACATCGGTGCGCGGTGCACCCAGGTCCTCGTTGTTGTTGCCGAGCGCACCGACGAGGGTCACGCCCTTGTTGTGCGCGAAGACCAGCGCCCGCTTCATCGCCTTGATGATGGCCCGCTGCTCGGCCTGGTCCTCCGGGGAATCGGCCGGGTTGGCGGTGCAGTTGTAGAGCCACGGGTCGACATAGAACGACATGTTGACCACGTCGATCCCGGAGCGGCCGGCGTAGACCAGAGCGTTGACGACCGGGTCGAGGAAGAAGTAGCCGGAGTCCTGGCCACCCTTGAGCTCCACCAGCGAGACGTTCGGGGCGACGCCGGAGAGTCCGAAGCCGTTGGCCGCGGCGCCGATGGTGCCGGCCACGTGGGTGCCGTGCCCGCCGTCGTCGGTGCCGACCGGGTCGAGGCAGCTCGGCACCTCGCAGGGGCCGTCCACGTCGGTCAGGTCGGGCGCGAAGTTTCGCGACAGCGACCAGTTGAAGTTCGGCGCGATGTCCGGGTTGCTGGCGTCGACGCCGGTGTCCAGTACGCCGACGGTCACCCGACGGTCGCCCGGCTCGATCTTGCGGGCCTTGTCGGCCCGGATCATCTCCAGGCCCCAGAGCTTGTCGTCGAGCGGATCGAGCTTGGCACCCTTCTCGGCAGCACCGGCAGCACCGGCACGAGCACCGGCAGCGGCCAGCAGGTGCTCCTGCTCGACCCGGTCCAGCTTCGGCTTGCGGCCGATGGCCTTCTGCTCGGCGGCACCGATCAGCGTTGGCGCGGCGGTCGCCCTGGCCGCGAAGTCGGCCCGGTCGCTGCTGACCTGGAACATGCCGACCTCATCGGACCTGGACACCACAGTGCCGCCAGCCGCCCGGATCGCGGCGACGGCCGTGTCGGTGGCGACACCATCCTCGGCGACGACGGTGAAGGTCCGGGAATCGCTCGGCGCGGCGTTGGCCGGCACACCCAACCCCGTAGCCGTAAGTGCCAGCACAGCCGCGGTCGCGACCGTACGGGCGGTGAAGCGCTTGCTCACCACATCGGATCCTCTCGTTGAGGGACGTGCCAGCCATCACACAACACCGATCCGCATCGCGCCAGATGGACGCCCGTTATGGCCGTGAATCAAGCCAGTTCGGGCCGCACCCGGCCGCACGGAGAGGCCGCACCGACACAGCCCGAACAGAGCGGCCGCACCGACACAGGCCGCACCGACACAGCCCGTACAGACAGGCCGCACAGACACAGGCCGCACAGAAATTTGCGCCGGCCGGCTCGACCTACACGCCTACCGCGTCCACAGCCAGTTTGGCGAGCGCGGCCGGCAGCTCGGCCATGCCGGAAACTTCGGCATCGGGTGGGCAGCCGGGCGGGCGAGGCAGGCCGAGTCGGTTCAGCCACACCGACCGCAGGCCGGCCCGGCGAGGCGCCACCACGTCGTGCTCCCAGGAGTCGCCGACGTACACGATCTGTCCGGCTGGCATCCCGGCCGCCGCGACCACCGCGGCGTAGAACTCCGGGGCCGGCTTCTTGGGCAGGCCGTTCTCGTGCGCGTACAGCTCGAAGGCGAACTCGCCCGTGAGTCCGCACCGTTCGGCGCGGCTGTTGCCGTTGGTGGCGAAGCCCAGCGTGTACCGGCCGCGCAGCGTGGCCAGCGCCGGTGTTACGTCGGGAAACGGTCGGGTGAGGGCGAAGCGCTGGGCGAAGAAGAGCTCCGTGATCTCGTCCAGGTGGTGGACCAGCGCGGCGCGGGCCAGCGAACGGGCCAGTGCGGCGCGCCGGATCTCCGCCACCGGGGCGGCCTTCAGCTCGCCGAAGACCGCGCCCCAGTCCGACTCCAGTTCGGCGAGCGTCACCCCGGCCGCCGCCGATGTCCGTCGTCGCATCTCGTCGAGGACCGCCACCAGCCCGCCGTGACCGCCGGACGCAGGTCCAGAAGCGTTTCGTCAGCGTCGAACACCACAGTGGTCAGCACGACACCCACCCTCTCACCGTCAGCGGAAGCCACCGGCAGCGCTAGTCACCGACAGTGAACCACCACCCGCCGAGGTCACCGACCGTCAAGCGCCAGCTCGGGCTCGGGTGTGACCGGCGCAGGCGTCGAGGGCGATCCCCGCAGCTCGTCGAGGCGTACCAGGGCGACACCGGCGACGATCAGCGCACCGCCGAACAACTGCCAGCCGGTGGGCAGCTCGTTCAGGAACAGCCAGGCGATCAGCACTGCGAAGAGCACCTCGGTCAGCCCGACGAACGACGACAGGCGGGGCCCGAGGATCCGGGTGCCGGCGATGCCGGCGAGGTACGCGATGACGGCGGCCACCAGCGACAGCCCGGCGATGGGCACCAGCCAGCTGGTGGGCTGCCCGGCGAAGGTGACCTCACCGAAGGTGGCGTGCAACGGCAGCAGGCCGGTCAGCCCGATGAGCAACAGCACGGCGGCACCGACGGCCATCCCACCGCTGGCCATGGCGACTGAGGGCAGCCGGGGGTCGACGCGGCCGGCGAGCACGAAGTATCCGGCCAGGCCGAATGCCGCGCCCAGCCCCCAGAGCACGCCCACCGGGTGGAAGTCGGAGGTGCCGGCGAGGTCGAGCACGAACGCGAGTCCGGCCAGCGCGGCCACCGACCCGGCGATGGTGAGCCGGCGGGGCGGCTGCCCGTGCCGCAGCCACATCCAGATCACGACGAGGATGATGCCCAGGTATTCCAGCAGCAGCGCGACACCGACCGGCAGGTAGCGCACGGCGTTGAAGTAGCACACCTGGGCCACCGCTACCCCGAGGAGCCCGAACAGCCCGACGGTCGCGGCGTTGCTTCGCAGCACGTCCCATTTGCCCCGCAGCGACAGCAGGGCGGGGATCGCCAGTACCAGGGCGGCCACGCCGACGCGGGCGATCACCGCGGACTCGGCTGACCAGCCGGCCTCGATGAGCGACCGCGCGAAGGTGCCGGAGGTGGCGAAGGTGACTGCGGCGAGCAGCGCCAGCCCGATGCCGGCAGCAGATCGTGGGTGCATGTCGCGCTCCTCCGGATGGGCACCGTGTCATGAGCAAACTATCCTTGTGCTGATGACGCTAGGCGGAAGCCGTGACAGGAGTCAAGTTGCTATTCGCTCATGACACCGAATGTTCGCTGATCGCCGCCGCGGCGCTGGTCAACACCGCAGGTCGAGACGGTGAGCTGCTGCCCGACATCGCGGCGCTGGACGCGTTCTTCGTCCGCCACTCCTACAGCGGCCGGCACGAGCACACCGAGGCCGAGCTGCACGCCGTACGGGAGCTGCGGCCCCAACTGCGCCGCATCTGGCACGCCGAACCACCCGAGATCGTCGCTGTGATCAACGGCCTGCTGCTGGAACACAAGGCGCTGCCTCAGCTCATCGAGCACGACGACGAGCCGTACCACCTGCACGCCGTTCCCCGCGACGCGCCGCTGGCCACCCGGATCGCGGTCGAGGCCGCCATGGCGATGGCCGACCTGGTCCGTAGTGGCGAGCTGAGCCGTTTACGGATCTGCGAATACCCGGACTGCGACAACGTCGTCGTCGACCTGTCCCGCAACCGCTCCCGGCGGTTCTGCGAGGCCGGCTGCGGCAACCGCGCCGCGGTGACCGCCTACCGCGCCCGCCGGGCCGCCGGCCGCTCCTGACCGGTGGTCGCCCACTCCTCGGCCCGCACCTCGTACTCCACCTCGCCCTGCTCGGTGCCCGGAATCGGGTGATCCCACTGGAGGTGGAAGGTCCGCACGTAGTGCAACCCGGCCTTCACCATCACCCGCCGGGAGCGTTCGTTCACAGTCATCGTCTCGGCCCAGACCCGGCGCACCCCGACGGTGTCGAAGGCGTACCGCACCAGCGCCCGCGCCCCCTCGGTGGCCAGCCCCCGCCCCCACGTCGGGCGACGCAGCCGATAGCCCAACTCGGCCTCCGTCCCGTCCGCCGACGGGTTCAACGCGAACCAACCCAGGAACTCGCCGGACTCCCGATCGTGCGCCGCCCACCGACCCAGCCCGGGATACCTGTCGTACTGAGCCAGCAGCCTCGGCAACTGCTCGTCCCGCACGGTCGCCGGCGGGGTCGCGACGCCACCGGTGAGAAAACGCATCACCTCGGGGTCGCTGTCCAACTCGACCAGCGCGTCCACGTCGGCAACGGTCAGCCGCCGCAACCGCAGCCGCTCGGTCCTCGCCGGCACACCCACGCCATCGTCACCCACAGCCCGGATCATCCGTCCCGCCCAGGACCCCCGTCGAGCCCTTTTCCCCGGCCGCCGCCGCGGGCGAGGCGGTCGGGTCAGCGCGGGGGCGCGCCCACGAAGAGTCGCCAGGAGTACGCGTCGACAACGAGCACGGGCCCGTCCGAGTCCTTACTGTCGCGCACCCCGACCACCTCCCCGAGATTCGTCGCCACCTCGACGCACTGGTCGTTGGAACCACTCCGGCTGCTCTTACGCCACCGGGCTCGGGTCAACTCCACGACTCGGCCACTTCCCTCAGCAACTCGATCGACTCCTGCGGTGGCAATGCCTGCCCGAGGGTAGCTTCCCAGGTCCGTTGTAGACGCAACAGATCCGCAGGCCGATCGAGTTCTTGGCCGCCGATTTGGCCACCAAGGTAGGCAAGATCGCTATGGTCGGCCACGGTGGCAAGGATGAATGGTCCGTTCAGGCCGGGGTACTCCTCGGCCGAGCGGGGCACCACATGGAGCTGAACCCGCGGATGCTCGGTCGCCAGGCGCGCCAGGTGCAGAGACTGCTCGCACATGACCTTCCGGCCGCCGACGCGTCGCCTCAGCACCGACTCGTCGAGCACCGCGACTACGTGCGGGGGGTGATCTCCGTAAAGAACCTGCTGACTGTCCATCCGGTCCGTCAGTCGACGCTCGACCTCATCGGCATCGAGCAGTCGGTCCGACTCGAAGATGGCACGGGCATAGCCTTCGGTCTGCAGCAGCCCAGGGACATGTAGCGGGTCGAACCATCGCAGCTCCCGCGCCTCCGCGAGGATCGCACGCCAGCCGCGCAGCCAGACCTGAGCCTTGTCCAGGCTGACCAGTTCGGTGGACATGCGGCCGAAGAGGCCGCCGGTGTCCAGGGCACGGTCGACGAGTTCCAGGTACTTGGCGGTAGGCGGCTGCTGGCCCAACTCGACGGCGCTGACCATCGACGCCGAGTAGTTGACCGCCTTGGCCAGCTCGTCCTGACTCCAGCCACGCCGAGCCCGCGCCCGGCGCAGCTCCGCGATCAGGAACGCCGCCGCCGTCATCTGTCCATCGGCCATGCCGTGCCCGCCCTCCACCCCGCCGACGATCATCTCCAGCCGGCCGCCAGCGGCGGTGCCACCCGAAACAGGGCGACTATGACGACGCGGCCAAACCCTTCCGACCGTAGTCGCCTGATCACCACACTGTGAAGCGCGGCACCGCTCCCCGTCCCCCGGGATCTGCCGGCGCCGCACGGGACCGCCCGCTCCCCCGTGCCGGGCGGTCCCACCTCCGCGACAGCCCGCACCGGAGTGAGCCACGGCCGGAGCGCACCAGCCAGGACAAGCGAAGGTGATGCCACAAACGAGTCAGGTCCAAAGGATCCGCCCAAGACGTCCCCGGAGGGCGACTCGCTCTGCCGAGCCCGGTAGCCCGGTGGCCCCGGGCGGGCCGTCGCCGGGCGGGCCGTCGCCAGGCGCACTGCCCCCGGGCGCACTGCCGGGCGCGCCGTCGCCGGGCGCACTGCCGGGCGCGCCGTCGCCGGGCGCGCCCACGCCCCGACCTCGACCACGCCCACCCGACCCACCACGCAAGATCGTGCTCGATCGTGGAAACAGTGGGGTCCTGGCGAGCGGAGGCCACTACATCCAGGATCGAGCGCGATCTTGGAGCAGCCCGGCCCGGGCAGCGGGCAGCGGGGTGATGCCACAAACGATTCAGCTCGAAAGGAAGGCCACCGCATGCGCCGGACTGCTCCGGACAACCCCGCGACGACGCCGTGCCGGCCGCACCTGGCCCTGCGCCCGCTCTGGCTCTGCCGAGTCTGCGCCGCGCCCTGGCCGTGCTCGGTCGCCCGACTCACCCTCCGCCGGGAGTACGCGCACGACCGGATCGGACTGAGCATCTACCTGTGCACGGTCCTGCACGAGGCGGCCGCCGACCTGTATCGACTCAACCCGCACGACGGCCCCGATCCCGCCGCGCTCTTCACCCGCTTCCTCGGCTGGGCGAGGCCACGGCACCTGTACTGAGCAGGCCAGGACGGGTCAGGGGTGGGTCATCCGGAGCAGGTCCAACGTCTCGTCAAGCTGGGTCTCGGTGAGCTTGCCGGAGTCGACGTGGCCCCGGGAGATGACCACCTCGCGGATGGAGGTCTGCTTGGCCAGCGCCTCCTTGGCGATCGACGCGGCCTCGTCGTACCCCAGGTAGCGGTTGAGTGGGGTGACGATCGACGGTGAGCCCTCGGCGTACGCCAGACAGACCTCGGCGTCCGCGACCAGGCCGACCACCAGGCGGTCGGCGAAGAGTCGGCTCACCGCGGAGAGCAAGCGGATCGACTCCAGCAGGTTGCGACCCATCACCGGGAGCATCACGTTCAGCTCGAAGTCGCCCTGTGAGCCGGCGAACCCGACTGCCGCGTCGTTGCCGATCACCTGAGCGCAGACCTGCCGCATCGCCTCGGCGACCACCGGGTTGACCTTGCCCGGCATGATCGACGAGCCGGGCTGGAGGTCCGGGATGCGCAGCTCGCGCAGGCCGGCACGGGGGCCGGAGCCCATCCAGCGGATGTCATTGGCGATCTTGTAGAGGCCGACCGCCAGGGTCCGCAGTTGACCCGAGGTTTCCACCAGCGCGTCCCGGGCGCCCTGCGCCTCGAAGTGGTTGCGCGCCTCGCTCAGCGGCAACCCGGTCGACTCACGCAGCTTGTCGATCACGGCGGCGGCGAAGCCGAGCGGGGTGTTGATCCCGGTCCCCACGGCGGTGCCGCCCAACGGCAGCTCGGCCAGCCGGGGCAGCGCACCCTCCAGCCGTTCGATCCCGTAGCGGACCTGGGCGGCGTACCCACCGAACTCCTGGCCGAGAGTGACCGGGGTGGCGTCCATCAGGTGGGTACGCCCGGCCTTGACCACCGTCTCGAACTCGGCGGCCTTGGCCTCCAGCGCGTCCGCCAGGTGCGCCAGCGACGGCAGCAGGTCTTCGACGATGAACTGGGTGGCCGCCAGGTGGATCGAGGACGGGAAGACGTCGTTGCTCGACTGGGAGGCGTTGACGTGGTCGTTCGGGTGCACCGGTGAGCCCAGCTCCCGGGTGGCCAGAGTCGCGATCACCTCGTTGGTGTTCATGTTCGACGAGGTTCCCGAGCCGGTCTGGAACACGTCGACAGGGAACTGGTCGTCGTAACCACCGTCGGCCACGTGCGCGGCCGCGGCGGCGATCGCGGCGGCCACGTTGGCGTCGATCACGCCCAGTTCACCGTTGACCTCGGCCGCCGCGCCCTTGATCTGGGCGAGGGCCTTGATCTGGGCCGGTTCGAGGCCCCGGCCGGAGATGGGGAAGTTCTGCACCGCACGCTGGGTCTGCGCCCGCCACAGCGCCTCGGCGGGCACCTCCACCTCGCCCATCGAGTCGCGTTCGATGCGGTAACCGGTCGCCTCTGGAGTCGTCACGCGTCCCATCCTGCCGCGCCCGTGGCCGACTCGCAGATGATCCGTCAGCCCAACTCGGTGAGCAGCCGTTCCACCTCGTGCTGGTCCGGCGACTCGATCTGCCGGAACAGCGCCAGCGCGCGGGTCAGGTGCGCCCGCGCCGCCGCCGGGTCGGTCGCCAGCAAACAGCGGCCGATGCCCTCCAGCGCCCGACCCTGCTCGTGTAGGGAACCCAGCCCGGTAGCGTCGACGAGAACCCGACGATGCAGGTCGAGGGCGCTGCTCACATCCCCCTGATCCAGGATGGCTCGGGCCAGCAGGTTGCGCGAGCCGCACTGGCCGACGCGATCCCCCGCCTCGGTCATCGCGACCAGCGCTGCACGGTGCAGGTCAGCGGCCCCTTCCGGACGGCCGGCCTCCCGTTCCATCATCCCGATCTCGTTGAGCACCTCACCCTCACCGAACCGGGCGCCCATCTGACGCTTGAAACGCAGCGCCACCCGCAACAACCGTGCGGCAGGCACCACGTCGCCCATCCGATGTCGGACCATCCCGAGGTGCCCGAGGGCATTGCCGAGTCGCCGCGTGTCGCCAACCTCGCGGGCCATCCCCAGGTGCCGCCGAGCGGTGCGCAGCGCCTCGTCGTGCCGTCCCCAGAACAGCAGGGTGATCGTCAGGTTGTTGAGTTCGTTCGCCAGCGCCGTCGTGTCGCGCATCCGCGTCGCCAGCGCCCGAGCAGAGTCGTAGGACTCGCGAGCCCGGCGGAACTGAAAGTTGGCCGCGTACGCGGTGCCCAGGTTGCCCAGAGTGTTGCGATATTCGTATTGCAGACCCAGGCGGCGGAAGATGTCGAGTGACCTCTCCATCACCCGGATCGCCGTGGGGAAATCACCCAGCCGGTAATGGGCCGAGGCGAGATAGTTGAGCGTCATCCCCACCGCCCTGTCGTCACCCAACTTCTCGGCGGCGCGCAGGCCGATGCTGTGTGTCTCAATCAGTTCATCCAGGCGACCGCTCTCGAACTGGGCGTGCCAGCAGGCTCTCGCCAACTGCCAGCAGTAGCGGGGAAACCCCTCGGTCTCCGCCAACCGGACCAGGGCTGTCCATGCGGCCAGGTTCTCGTCGAGCCAGGCTCGACCCTGCTCGGCGACGAGCATGACCAGGTCAGGGCGGAGCGGCTCCCCCACCACGATCAGCGAGCGGAGCGCGGAGAGTTCCCTCTCGCGGGCGATCGCCGTGGCGACGTGCAGGTGGTGATCGAGCAGACGCTCGATGCCGCCCCGTCGCTCGACCGTCCGCTCCGGCTCGGCCACCAGCGTCCGCGCGTACTCCCGGACCAGGTCGTGCAACCGGTACCGGCCCGGCTCCGCCTCCTCCACCAGGTGCGCGTCGACCAACTCGTCCAGCAGGTCCTGGGCCTCGGGTAGGGACAGCTCGGCCAGTACGGCGGTGACCGAGCTGTCGAACCGTACCCCCGGGTGTAGGCCCAACAACCGGAACGCGCGCTGCGCGACCGGGGTCACCTGGGCGTACGACAGTGCGAAGGCGCGGCCGACCGACCGCTCGCCCACGTCGAACTCGGCCAACGGATCTGGTCGGCTGGTCAGCCGCTCGGCCAGGTCGGCGATTCGCCAATGGGGTCGGTGTGCCAGTCGGGCACCGGCCAGCCGGATGGCCAGCGGCAGGTGTCCGCAGCGTCGGACGACCTCGGTGGCCGCCTCCGGCTCCGCCGCCACCCGGGCCGCGCCGACGACCCGCCCGAGCAATTCGACCCCCTCGTCGGTGTCGAGCACAGGCAGCGACGACGGCCGTCCCTCGTCCACCCCGACCAGCCGGCGACGGCTGGTGATCAGGATCAGGCAGTGCGAGCCGTTAGGCAGCAGCGGCGTCACCTGATCGGCGGTCGCCGCGTTGTCGAGTACCAGCAGGGCACGTCGACCGGCAAGCTGGCTACGCCAAAGCGCCAACCGGTCGTCCTGGCTCGTCGGCACCCTCTCGGCGGGCACACCGAGCTGCCGCAGGAGCGTGGCGACCGCCGCGGCCGGCGTCAACGGAGTGCGCTCGCTGTGCCCGTGCAGGTCGATGTAGAGCTGGGCGTCCGGGTAGTCGTCTGCGAGAGCGGTGGCGAGATGCACCGCGAGGGTGGTCTTGCCGCTGCCCGCCATGCCGTCGATGAGCTGGATCCGGGCGCCGGCCTCCACCTCCTTGACCAGGCGGGCCAACGTCTGCTGTCTGCCGGTGAAGTCGCCGATCGCCCGGGGCAGCGAGCGGACCGGAGCGGTCGGCCGCGCTTCCCGACCGGCTAGGGCCAGGTCACCGGCGAGCACCCGCTGGTGCAGCTCCTGCAACTCGGTGCCCGGCTCGATGCCCAGGTCGTCGGCGTAGAGCCGCCGGCCCTCCCGGTAGACCGCGAGCGCGTCGGCCTGCCGCCCGACCGCGGACAGTGCCAGCATCAGTTGGCCGCGCAGCCGCTCCCGCAACGGGTACCGGTCGACGCTCTCCGCCAGCTCCTCGACGATCTCGGCTGCCTGACCGAGGCGCAGCTCGACGTCGACGCACTCCTCCAGGGCGGTGAGACGCTGCTCGTCGAGTGCCTGGGCACGGCGGCGGACGCTCCGGCTCGGGATTCCACCCAGCGCCGGCCCGCGCCACAACGCCAGGGCGGCGCGGAATTCGGCACGCGCGTCGACCAGGCGACCGGCCGTGGCGGCGGCTCGCGCCGCCTCCACACCCCTGGTGAAGACCTCGGCGTCCAGGTCGGTCGGTGCCGTACGCACCCCGTACCCCGCCGGGTCGGTGACGATGAGGTCCGGTGCCAGCTCTAGTTCGGTGAACCGGCGACGCAACCGCGACACGCAGGTCTGCAACTGCGCCCGCGCGGTGGCCGGCGGGCGGTTCTCCCACACCGCGTCGACCAGTTCGTCGACCGGCACGAGCCGGCCGGCCCGCAACAGAAGCATGGCGAGCACGATCCGGTCGCGTCCGGCGGTGACAGTGGACTCGCCACCGCCCACCCGCAGGGGCCCCAGGATCCCGAACCGCATCTGCTCTCCCGCGTCGGTGATGCAACTGCCAGCAGAGTAGTCCGGTGGTGACGGATCGCCTCGGCCAGGCGATAGCGATGTGAGAGCGGATCGACAGCGGTGCGCAGCACACTCCTTACAGGTTGTCGGTGACGGCATCCGACGGGGGCGGTGCGCCCGTCCCACCCCAGCGGGGCGGGCGTACCGATGTCGGCAGAGCACGGACGACAGGACGGGCGCCGGGCGAGTTCGCCCGGCGCCCGTTCGCGTGCCTGTCGGGTCAGCGGCGGCCGACGGTGAGCACCGGCTTGGTGACCTCGGCGAAGAAGTCGTTGCCCTTGTCGTCGACCACGATGAAGGCGGGGAAGTCCTCCACCTCGATCTTCCAGACCGCCTCCATGCCCAGCTCCGCGTATTCGAGGACCTCGACGTGCTTGATGCAGTCCTGGGCGAGGCGGGCTGCGGGGCCGCCGATCGAGCCGAGGTAGAAGCCGCCGTGCTGCCGGCAGGAGCGGGTCACCTGACCCGACCGGTTGCCCTTGGCCAGCATCACCTGGGAGCCGCCGGCGGCCTGGAACTTCTCCACGTAGGCGTCCATCCGGCCGGCGGTGGTCGGGCCGAACGAGCCGGACGCGTACCCCTCGGGGGTCTTCGCCGGGCCGGCGTAGTAGACCGCGTGGTCACGCAGGTACTGCGGCATCGGCTCCCCGGCGTCCAACCGCTCGGCGATCTTGGCGTGGGCGATGTCCCGGGCGACCACGAGCGGCCCGGAGAGCGAGAGGCGCGTCTTCACCGGGTACTTCGACAGCTCGGCGCGGATCTCGTCCATCGGCCGGTTCAGGTCGACCCGGACGACCAGCTCGGCGTCGAGCGCATCGTCGGTGACGTCGGGCAGGAACCGCGCCGGGTCGGTTTCGAGCCGCTCCAGCCACACACCCGACGGGGTGATCTTGGCGACGGCCTGGCGGTCCGCCGAGCAGGAGACGGCGATCGCCACCGGACAGGACGCCCCGTGCCGGGGCAACCGGACCACCCGTACGTCGTGGCAGAAGTACCGCCCACCGAACTGCGCGCCGATGCCGAAGTTGCGGGTCAGCTCCAGCACCTCCGCCTCCAGCTCCAGGTCGCGGAAGCCGTGCGCGCTCATCGAGCCGGCGGTCGGCAGCGCGTCGAGATACTTGGCGCTGGCGTACTTCGCGGTCTTCAGCGCGTACTCGGCGGAGGTGCCGCCGATGACGATGGCCAGGTGGTACGGCGGGCAGGCCGCGGTGCCGATCAGCCGCAGCTTCTCCTCCAGGAACTGCATCATCCGCGTCGGATTGAGCAGCGCCTTCGTCTCCTGGTAGAGGTAGGACTTGTTGGCCGAGCCACCGCCCTTGGCCATGAACAGGAACTTGTACGCGTCGGGGTGCCCGTCCGGGTCCTCGGCGTACAGGTCCACCTGGGCGGGCAGGTTGCTGCCGGTGTTCCGCTCGTCCCACATGGTCAGCGGGGCGAGCTGGGAGTAGCGCAGATTGAGCTTGGTGTACGCCTGGTAGACGCCCCGGGAGATGGCCTCCGCGTCGGCACCGTCGGTCAGCACGTGCCGACCGCGTTTGCCCATCACGATGGCGGTGCCGGTGTCCTGACACATGGGCAGGACACCGCCGGCGGCGATGTTGGCGTTACGCAGCAGGTCCAGCGCGACGAACCTGTCGTTCGGCGAGGCGGCCGGGTCGTCGATGATCGCCCGGAGCTGCGCCAGGTGCGCGGGGCGCAGGAAGTGCGCGATGTCGTGCATCGCCTCGGCGGTCAGCGCGGTGAGCGCTGCCGGTTCCACAGTGAGGAACCGACGGCCTCCCGGGCCGTGTACGACGTCCACGCCCTCGTCGGTGACCAGGCGATAGTCCGTCTGGTCGGGACCGGTCGGCAGCAGAGGGGCGTACGAGAATGCGGCGGCACTGCTCATGAGCGGCAAGCCTAGGGCAGACCGGTCGATCACTCCCACCCGCCGGGCGGGTCCTGGGACGCCGCTCTCATCCACCGGGCGTGCCGGGCCTCACCGCCATCCGCATCATGAGGCGGACGGCCCGCTCAGCCGTCCTTGCCGCCACCCGGTTCGGGGCAGAGTTCCCCCTTCGGCCCGCAGTCGCCGTCGTCCGGCCCGCCGGGGCCGGGGCCGCCCGGCCCGGGATTCCCACCGTCGTCGGGAGGTCGGGCGGGCGAGCTTCCGGACGCGCCGAAGCGGACGTACCCGATCTCCCGCCCCTCGCCGATGATCATTCCCTGTGATCCGACGGCGAGGGCGTTCGCCGAGGTGCGCAGAACGGCCAACTCCCGGCCGGTGCGCGGGTCCAGTGCCGCCAGCCGGGACGGCTTCTCGTCGGCCACCACCGCCGCGTACGGGGTGAGCGCGGCCCCGGCCTTGCCGCTGGCCTGCCGCGTCCAGAGCACCTTCTCGGTGCCCAGCTCACGGGCGATGACCGAGCGTTTGTCGGCGGCCCGGAACACCGCCGAACGGTCGTCCACCGCGATCAGCTTGGTGCCCGGCTCACCGACCCAGAGCAGCCGGCCGTCGTACCCGTCGATGACGGTCTCGCGGCCGTCCGGGGCGACGCCGATCAGCACGTTGCGCGCACCCTGCGGGTCCTCGCGTTGCACGCAGCCGGCGGAGTCGGCGGTGCGCAGGTTGATGCCGGCCCGCTGCCAGGCCTCCTGCCCGGTCGCCGAGTCCCGGGCGGAGATGGCGAAGTAGCAGGTGCCGTCCTGGGATCGGGCGGAGATGCGCAGCAGCCGGCCGCCCACCACGGAGAGCCGCTCCTCCCGGCCGGGCTCGACGTTCTGCAGCACCCGGCCGGTGGCGGTGTCGACCACGTGGACCCGACCGTCGACCGGGAAGCCCAGCAGCGGCGGCGCGGCTTCCGCCCCGGCCACACCGTCGTCGATCCGGGTGGAGGTGAGCCGGCGGGTGCCGCGCAGACCCGGGTTGTCGGCGAGCAGGCCGCTGTGCACCCCGGGCAGGAAGGCCGTCCAGAGCGGCGTCGTGCCACGCGGGTCCCAGGCGCTCAGGGTGCAGTCGGTGGCGTCCGTGCAGCTGGCGTCGAGGAGCAGGTTGCGGTACGTCCAGACGGCCACCGCGTCATCGTCACGCCGACGGGTAACCCCGGTCGTCGGGTCGAGCAGCTCGTACCCCTTGACCAGGAGCTTGCCCACGGCCACGACCGGATCCCGGTCACCACCGGCGACCGCCGCCCAGTCCGCCTTGCGCTCCCAGAGCTGAGCCCCGGTGGCCAGGCTGCGGGCCTCGACCCGGGTGCGCTGCTCGACCACCACGGCGTCGCCGGCGATGGTCACGCTGCGCGGAGTGCCGCCGACCCGTTGCTGCCAGACCACGTCGGGCTCGGAGATGGGTTCGCTGCGGTCCACCCAGTCCCACAGGCCGGGGAACGGGTTCCACACGCCGGTCGCGGCGAGCGCGACGACCACGGCGAGGCCGAGCAGCAGCCCACCGCGCACGCTCCCCTTCGCCACCCGCACACCGTAGCCACGATCACGGATCTTCCGTACGCCCGCGCCGCCGTGTCGCCGCGCTTTCTACGCTCGGAGGTGTTACAGCGCCCTTCCGTCCAGCCGAACAGCGCTGCGCACCAGCGGAAGGGTGCGGTAGGGGATCTGCTCGGCCAGCGCGATGATCGTCGAGGCGCGGGTGATGCCGGCGGACGAGACGATCTGGTCGATGACCCGTTGCAGGTCGGTGTTGGACCGGGCCACGATCCGGCAGAGCAGGTCGCTGGAGCCGGTGATGGTGTGCGCCTCCAGCACCTCGGGGATGGCGGCGAGGTGAGCGGTGACCGGGTCGTGACCGTGCCGCTGAGTGATTTCCAGGGTGACGAAGCTGGTCACCCCGAACCCGATCGCGGCCGGCGCGATCTCGGGGCCGAAGCCCTTGATGACCTGCCGCTCGACGAGCTTGCCCAGCCTCGCCTGCACGGTGCCCCGGGCCACCCCGAGCCGCCGGGAGCACTCCAGCACCCCGATGCGCGGCTCCTCGGCGAGCAGTTCGATCAAGCGCACGTCGAGCGCGTCGAGCTGTACATTCTGCTCACCATTCATAAGTGACGACCATACCGAATGCGCAACCTGACCAGCATTTCTGCCGACAGTTGCCCACTCGATGCCGGGGCAGCGATCCTCGCCTCAAGAACCGACCACGGCGGCCCACAAGGCCGGCCGGTACGCGAGGGAGCCCACCATGACCCAGGCGATCGACCGACCCAAGTCGACCGAGGACGTCGACGTCGACCGGCTCGTCGGCGCTGTCGACCACGACATCAGCCACGACCCGTTCCCGGTCCGGGGCCTCGACCACGTGCACTTCCTGGTCGGCAACGCCAAGCAGGCCGCCCACTACTACTCCACCGCCTTCGGCATGACCTGCGTGGCGTACCGCGGCCCCGAGCAGGGCTACCGGGACCACGCCCAGTACGTGCTGACCAGCGGCTCGGCCCGGTTCGTGCTGACCGGCGCGGTGCGCCCGGACGCCGAGGGCGCCGAGCACGTGGCCCGGCACAGCGACGGGATCAGCGACATCGCGCTGGAGGTCCCGAACGTGGACGCCGCGTACGCGCACGCCATCGCGCAGGGCGCCGCCAGCGTCGTCGAGCCGCACGACGTGACCGACGAGCACGGCACCGTCCGGATGGCCGCCATCGCCGCGTACGGCGACACCCGGCACACGCTGGTCGACCGGTCCCGCTACACCGGCCCGTTCCTGCCCGGCTTCGTGGCCCGGGGCCCGATCGTGGACCGGCAGCCGATGATCGACGCCGGCATCCAGCCGAAGCGCTTCTTCCAGGCCGTCGACCACGTGGTCGGCAACGTGGAGCTGGGCCGGATGGACGAGTGGGTCGAGTTCTACAAGCGGGTGATGGGCTTCTCCAACATGGCGGAGTTCGTCGGCGACGACATCGCCACCGACTACTCGGCGCTGATGAGCAAGGTCGTGGCGAACGGCACCCGCAAGGTGAAGTTCCCGCTCAACGAGCCGGCGATCGCCCGCAAGAAGTCCCAGATCGACGAGTACCTGGAGTTCTACCAGGGTCCGGGCGCGCAGCACATCGCCGTCGCCACCAACGACATCCTTGCCAGCGTCGACGCGATGCGCGCTGCCGGCCTGGAGTTCCTGGACACCCCGGACTCGTACTACGACGACCCTGAGCTGCGTGAGCGGATCGGCAAGGTGCGGGTACCGATCGAGGAACTGAAGGCCCGCAAGATCCTGGTCGACCGGGACGAGGACGGCTACCTGCTCCAGATCTTCACCAAGCCGGTGCAGGACCGTCCGACTGTCTTCTTCGAGCTGATCGAGCGGCACGGCTCGCTGGGCTTCGGCAAGGGCAACTTCAAGGCGCTCTTCCAGGCGATCGAGCGGGAGCAGGAAGCCCGCGGCAACCTGTAACACTTGCGAGCGTGACGCAACCTCCGTCGTACCCGACGCCGCCGGCCGGTGGGCCCCGACCCACCGCCGGCGGCTTCGCGCCGCCGCCCGGACCAAACCCCCAGGGGTACGCCCCGCAGTACCGCCGTGCCGAGTTCGAGGGAACAGCCGTCGTTAAGGTGTCCCAGTGAGCGAGCGCAGCGAGCGAACCAGCAGGCTCAGTAACGTGGCGCCTCGCGCCGTCGCGAAGCGAAGCGGAGCGACGGCGTGAGCGTGCAACCTGGTTGGTACGTCGACCCCGCCGACACCGAGACCCGGCGTTACTGGGACGGCGAGGGTTGGCTCGGTGCGCCCATTCCCGTCGACGCGACTCCGCCGGACGGTCCGCCGCCGGCCGAGCCGCCGCCCGCGCCGGTCACCCCGGCCGCGCCGGCGGCGTCGACGACCCCCGAATCGGCGACCGGCGCGCCGGGCTGGTCGTCCCAGCAGGGACCACCTCCTGGGTACGGCCCGCAACCGGGGCACGGCCCGGGATGGGGACCACAGGCCGGCCCTCCCGGCTGGGGCCCGCAGGGCGGTCCGTCGGGCTGGGCACCACCGGGCGCCCCTCCCGGCTGGGCACCCCCGGCCGGTCACCCCGGCTGGCCCGGACGTCCGCCGGAACCGCGACCGCACGGCTTCAGGTTGGCCGGCTACGGCCGTAGGTTGGTCGCCCGGCTGATCGACTTCGGTCTCGTCCTCGCACTGAACGTGGTTGTCAACGGCTGGTTCGTCTGGCGCTGGGCGCAGGAGTGGGCGCCGTACTGGCAGGAGGTCTTCCGGCGCGCCTCGCGTGGCGACACCTCCGCCGACGGCCTGCCGCTCCCCAGTGAGCAGGCGAATTCTCTGCTGGTGGCGATCCTGCTGATCGCCACCGCGCTCTGGCTGGCGTACGAGGTGCCGACGATGGCCTCCGGCGGGCAGACAGTCGGCAAGCGGGTCATGCGGATCCGGGCGGTGCCGATGGCCGCCGACCAGCCGCTGGGCTTCCGCCGGGCGCTGAGCCGCTGGAGCACGATGGGCCTGCCGACACTGCTCTGGTACTGCGCCGGGCTCGGCCTGGTGCTGCAACTGGTCGACGCCCTCTCCCCCCTCTTCGACCACCCCCTGCGCCAGGCGCTGCACGACAAGCGCGCACAGACGGTGGTCGTCGAAGTCCCTCAACACACCGACACCGCCCCCTCGAACGACCGTAACCAGCCCCCGGGAGACACCCCATGACCGACTCCGGACGTCACCAGCCGGCGCTGCGGCTGACCCGCGTCGACCTGGACGCGCTGCCCAGCTACGTGCCGGGGCGCAGCCCCGCCGACCTGGCCCGCGAGTTGGGCCTGCCGGAGGCCATCAAGTTGGCCAGCAACGAGGTGCCGTACGGTCCGCTGCCCGGCGTCGTGGAGGCGGTCACCGAGGCCATCACCACCTCGCACCGCTACCCGGACATGGGCGTGGTCGCGCTGCGCGACGCGCTGGCCCAGCGGTACGGGGTGGACGCCGACCGGATCGCCACCGGCTGCGGTTCGGTGGCGCTGGCCGAGCACCTGGTGCGTGCCACCTGCCTGCCCGGCGACGAGGTGCTCTACTCGTGGCGGTCCTTCGAGGCGTACCCGATCATCGTGGCGACCAGCGGCGCGACCAGCGTCCGGGTGCCCAACGACGCCGGGCACGGGCATGACCTGGCGGCGATGGCGGCGGCGGTGACCGACCGGACCCGGGTGATCTTCGTCTGCAACCCGAACAACCCCACCGGTACGGCGGTGCGCCGCGCCGAACTGGACCGGTTCCTCGACGCGGTGCCGGACGACGTGCTGGTGGTCATCGACGAGGCGTACCGGGAGTTCGTCACCGACGCGGAGGTGCCGGACGGTCTCGACTACCTGGACCGGCCGAACGTGGCGGTGCTGCGCACGCTGTCGAAGGCGTGGGGGCTCGCCGGGCTGCGGATGGGGTGGCTCGTTGCCCAGCCGGTGGTGGCCGCCGCCATCCGCAAGGTGGCGACCCCGTTCTCCAGCAGCACGGCAGCCCAGGCCGGGGCGCTCGCCGCGCTGACCCAGGTGGCGGAGATGGAGCGCCGCTGCGCCCTGGTCGTCGCCGATCGGGACCGGGTCACCGAGGCGCTGCGCAAGTTCGTGCCCGAGGTGCCGACGAGCCAGGCCAACTTCGTCTGGCTGCCGCTGGGCGAGCGGGCCGTGGCGTTCGGCAAGGCGTGCGAGGCGCGCGGGGTGATCGTGCGGCCGTTCGCCGGGGACGGGGTCCGGGTCACCATCGGCACCCCGGCCGAGAACGACGCGTTCCTGGCTGCGGCCGAGGCCGCGCTGGCCTGAGCAAGCCCGACCACCGTCTCCGGCCGGCCGTCAGCTCGGCCGGCTACGGCCGGCCCGTCAGCTCAGCCTGTTGCGGCGGGCGGCGAACCAACCGGCGACGATCAGGGCTGCGCCCAGGACGGTGAGGAGCAGCGCCGACCCGCCCGACCCGGTGACCGGCAACTCACCGCCGTGACTCGGTGTGGGCTGGGGCGGTGCCGTCGGTGTGGACGTGGGCGGCGGCTGAGTCGGAGGCGGTGTCGGCGACGCCGGCAGGATCTCGAAGGTGACGCCCGTGTCCGCCGACGGCTCGGCCCGGACGACGCCGAACCCCTGCGCCGAGGCGGGGTCGGCGGCCAGCACCGGCGACACCGCCAACGCCAGGCACGCGGTGGCGGCGAGCGCCCCGCCCACGAGGTAGTTGGCTGCTGTCCTGGCCATGCGCCGACCCCTTCCACCGGAAACCTGAACCGTGAAAAACGTACCCTTTCACGACAAAGGGAATGGAATTGTTCGGTGTTCCGAGCCGGAAGACACCACGATCAGGTGGCGGCCAGGATCACCGTCTCGCCGGTGTAGAAGTAGCGCCGGTCATCGCCGGTGGGGTCGACCGGCCTTCGGAGCCGCTCGATCGCGACGAAGCCGTCCTCGGCAGTCACCGCCCCGGGCGCCCAACCGGTCCCGTCCGACCCAACGTTGAGCGCGAATCGGGACAACTGCCTACCGGTCACCGGATCCAGCGTCACCAGATCGTTCGCCTCGGTCAGCAGGTGCACCCGGCCAGGCTGCCCCGCCAGCACCCGAGCCCCGTCCAGGCCCGCGGACCGCCACAGCTCGGTGCCCGTACCCGCCGATCGACCCACGACGACACCGTCGAGCACGGCGACGGACTGCTCACCGACCAGCGCGACGCCGGCCGGATCCAACGCGGGAGCGGCGACCGGCGAGCCGGCAGTCAACAACCAGCCCCGGCCGCCCTCGTCACCCGGCCCGGCGGTCCGCAACCCCAGACAGTCCGAGCCGCCGGTACGACAGCCGAGTGGCGTCACCACAAACCCGTCCGGGGCACCCGGCGGTCGCCAACGCTCCCGTACCTCGCCCGTGGCCACGTCCCGGAACTCGACAGTGGCCGCCCCGGCGCAGGTGTCCAGACCGATCAGCAGCCCGGTGGCGCTGGTGCCGACATCGCTGCGGCACTGGCCGGGCAACTCGACCCGCCACAGCTCCCGACCGCCGCTCAGCTCCACCCCGCGCGCCTGGGCATCCCCGGTCACCACCAGCACGATCCGCCCGTCGGGCAGGTCGGTGAGCTGGAGCCCGGGCGCATCCCAGACGGTCGCCGCCCAGGTACGACGTACCGGCACCGTGCTCTCGACAGGCTCCGGGCCGTCGGCTCGCCAGAGCACCCCGCCGGTCCGGGCGTCGAGTGCGACGAGCTGCCCGTCGGACCAACGGCTGACGACGGTACGACCGCTGGCGACCACCCCGGTCAGCTCCGCCGGCCAGCGCCGGTACGACCAGTACGGGCTGGTCCGGTACCGCCCGTCGACCGGTCGGTCGGCGTAGACCTGGCGGTGTGCGGCGTACACCCGCAGTCTCCCGTCGACGATCAACGGGGCGACCGGCAACCGACCGATCACTCCGGCGGCCGGTCGGGCCGGGGCCGGATAATCGGCCCGCGCCACAGTGCTCACCTCTGCCGGTGCGAGGACCCGGTGGACGATGACCGCGACGGCTGCCGTCGCGAGCAGCGCCGCGACCGCGATCGCGAGCCGTCGCCGGCCTCTCGGGAACCTCATGCCGCACCTCCGCCCGGCACCCTACCCAGCGGAGAGGGCCGGACCCCGTTCAGGTCACGGCCCGAGAGCTGACCGCCTGGCGCTCAGGCGGCTTCGACGGAGCCGGCAGCACCGGCCGCGACGGCGAGGTCGGCGAGATCACGCCAGAGCGCCGCCTCGACCGCCCGCGCGGCCAGCCCGCCGAGCAGCAGCGCCACCACCCGACCGTACGGAGCGGTCGGCACCGCCTCGTGGGTCACTGTGACCGCGGTGCAACCCCGACGGCGGCGGCGGACCGGCCGCAGGCTCCAGGTGATGCGGTAGTCGGCGCCGGTGCCGGAGGAGCAGAGCACCAGTCGCTGCGGTGCGAGCGCCTCGACCACCAGGAACTCCTCGGTCAGCGTGGCGCCGCCCGGCTGGACCCGTTCCTCGCGCCAGGAGGTGCCCGGCCCGAACGAACCCGGGGTGAGCACCTCGATCGGGCCGGCTGCGGTCAGCCGGGCCGCACGGCCGGACAGGTCGGTCAGCAGACGCCAGACATCGACAGCGTGCGCCTCGATGATCCCGGTAATCGCCACCGTCGACATGCCACCCTCCCGTGTCCCCGACGGTACGCGGAGTGAGGGCCGGACGGGGCCCCCGGAGCGGAATTTTCACCCCCCGGGGGCCACGCTGTCCGATTGGGCGGTCGCTTCGGCACCGGTCGTCGTCGACCGGCGCCGAAGCGCCGGTCAGCGCTCGAAGCGACCGGCCCGAATCGCGCCGATGAACGCTGTCCACCCCGGCGGGCTGACCGCGAGTGTGGGACCGGCCTGGTCCTTGGAGTCGCGGACCCCGACCAGACCGTGGACGTCGACCAGGTTGTCCGCCACTTCCACGCAGAGTCCCTGGTCATTTGAGCGGCTACTGGTACGCCAGACCGCGCCCGCAAGATCGTGCATAGTCGTTACCTCCGTGTGCGTCGGGATTGTCCCACCGCTGTGGACGGGCATTGGGCCCGGCCCGTGTGGGACCACTTGATCCGCGTGACCAACGGCGCAACGAGGGCTCTTGATCGCACCCGCTGTGCGATCAAGAGTCCCGTGAACGAGACGACTCGAAGACCAGATGGTCAGAGCGCTCCGGAGGGGTCGCAGTAATCCGACTCAGCAGAGAAAAGCCGCTGCTGGGCTGTACCGCGGTGCTGGCTTCAACGGGCCGGACGAACCGTGCCGGACACCTCGCCGAGGGCGATTGTGGTGCCGTCCGGGCCGGGCGCCGTAGCGGTGATGGTCACCGTGTCGCCGTCGTCGAGGAAGGTACGGCTCTCGCCACCCACGGTGACCGGCTCGGCCCCGCCCCAGGTCAGTTCCAGGAAGGACCCGACCTGTCCTCGTTGGGGGCCGGAGACGGTCCCGGAGGCGTACAGGTCACCGGTGCGCAGCGAAGCCCCGTTGACGGTGAGGTGCGCCAACTGCTGGGCGGGGGTCCAGTACATGGTGGCGAACGGAGGCTCGCTGACCTGGTCGCCGTTCCACTCGACCGACAGGCGCAGGTCCAGGCCCAGGTGCGGCACGTCCCGCAGATAGTCCACCACCGGCGGGTCCTGGTCGGGGGCCGCCACGTTGGCGTTGCCCAGGGCGTCCAGCGGCGTCACCCAGGCCGAGACCGAGGTGGCGAACGACTTGCCGAGAAACGGGCCGAGCGGCTGGTACTCCCAGGCCTGGATGTCCCGGGCCGACCAGTCGTTGACCAGCACCACACCGAAGACGTGCTCGGCGAAGTCGTCGACGGAAACCCGATCGCCCAACGCGCTCGGTACGCCCACCACGAATCCCACCTCGGCCTCGATGTCGAGGCGTACCGATGGACCGGTGACCGGGCCCTCGGCGGAGGCCCGCTGCCCGGTCGGCCGGGTCACCGGCGTGCCGGAGACGACCACCGTGCCGGCCCGCCCGTGGTAGCCGATCGGCAGGTGCTTCCAGTTGGGCAGCAGCGGCGGCTGGCCGGGGCGGAAGATCTGCCCGACGTTCGACGCGTGGTGCTCGGAGGAGTAGAAGTCGACGTAGTCGGCCACCTCGATGGGGAGCAGCAGCTCCACGTCGTCGAGGGGCACCAGCAGCGGCTCCACCGCGCCCCGGTGCGCCGGGTCGGTCAGCAGCTCGGTGATCCGCTGCCGTACCGCCGTCCACTGCGGACGACCCAGAGCCATGAAGTCGTTGAGCACGGGCCGGCACAGCGTACCGGCGGCCAGCACCAGCTCGGCGGCCTCCGCCGCCGCGAGGTCGAAGACCCAGGACCCGATCCGTACGCCGATCCGCGAAGGACCCCCGTCCTGCCGGAACACCCCGTACGGCAGGTTCGTCACCCCGTACGGCGAACCGTCGGCGCCGGTCACCCAGGTCATGCGTCGTAGCCCCCGTTCACCAGCCCAAGCCGGATCAGATCGGTCAGTGGTTCCAGGATGCTGCACGAGCCGAAGCCCACCCACAGGGGGCGAGGCCCGTCCAGCCGTGCCGTCGTGCGCTCCACCAGGGGGCGCGGGTCGACCACGGTGAGCAGCTCGGCGACCGAACGCACACCGTCACCCTCCGCGGCGGCCAGGGTCGCGGCCAGCACGTTGGCGTAGCCGTGGTGGGTGAACCCGGTCTCCGGGTCGAGGTGTCGGATCGCCTGGTGCAGCCCGGCGGTGAGCTTGAACGGCAGGCCCCGGTCCCGGCAGGCGCAGATCACGGTGGCCAGCTCGGTCGGGGTGGGGAAGAGTTCGGCGGCCAGGCCGCCGGTGCGGAACTTGGCCGCGATCGGCACCCCGTCGGCCCGGGCGGAGACGAGCGCGTCCAGTGCGCCCATCAGCCCGAAGGTCAGCGGCAGTTCGGCGTAGACGGTTTCCACGCCCGGTAGCGCGTCGGTCAGCCGCAGCAACTCGGCGATGCCGGGCAGCGGGTCCTCGCCGCGCTTGGCAACCGCCACCTCGACCTGCCGCGCCGTGACGCCGTCGGGGGCGAGGAACGACAGCGCGAACGGCAGGTTCCCGATCCCGGTGTCGCCGATCACCCCGACCACCAGGCCCTCGCCCGGGTCGACGAGACCGGTCAGCTCACCGGAGGCCACGTCCGAGGCGGGGATCAGCAGTGGGCCGACCAGGTCGGCGTACCAGGAGGTGCGGTGCTGGCGGTGGGCGACCAGGGCGTCGTGCAGCGCGGCGCTGCCCGGTGGGAAGACGGCGGCGTCGTCCACCAGGCCGTGGAGGAGTGCTGGCACCTGCGTTGACACGGAACAAGAATGTACGGGACGCTACGAGGAACGGACAACAGCGTCCGATTATCGGACGCCTTCGGCCGGTGAACGGGAAATATCGGGAGGCGAGATGCCGTACTACCGCAGCGTCGGCGAGGTGCCGCGCAAGCGCCACACCCAGTTCCGGCAGCCCGACGGCAGCCTCTACGCCGAGGAGCTGATGGGCCAGGAGGGCTTCTCCTCCGACTCGTCCCTGCTTACCACCGGCACGCGCCAACCGCGATCCTGGCCGCCGACGAGTTCACCCCGCCCACCTTCACCCGGGCGCCGAACCTGCCGCTCAAGCCCCGCCACCTGCGCACCCACAAACTGGACACCGGCGGTTCCGACCCCATCCTCGGCCGGCAGTACCTGCTCGCCAACGACGACGTACGGATCGGTTACGTCCTCGCCGACCGACCCTCACCGCTGTTCCGCGACGCCACCGGCGACCACTGCCTCTACGTCGAGTCGGGCACCCTGCGGGTCGAGTCCCCGTTCGGCGTGCTGGACGCGGTCGCCGGCGACTACGTCGTCATCCCCACCTCGACCATCCACCGGCTGGTGCCCACCGGCGACCAACCCGTCCGACTGCTCGCCGTCGAGGCGTCGGGGCACATCGGCCCGCCCAAGCGGTACCTCTCCGTACGCGGCCAGTTCCTGGAGCACTCGCCGTACTGCGAGCGGGACGTCCGCGGTCCCGACGCCCCGCTGCTCGTCGACGGCGAGGAGGTCGAGGTGCTGGTCCGGCACCGGCGCGGCTGGACCCGTTACGTCTACGCCAACCACCCGTTCGACGTGGTCGGCTGGGACGGGCACCTCTACCCGTGGGCGTTCTCCATCCACGACTTCGAGCCGATCACCGGCCGCATCCACCAGCCCCCGCCGGTGCACCAGACCTTCCAGGGGCCCAACTTCGTCATCTGCTCGTTCGTGCCCCGCAAGGTCGACTATCACCCACAGTCGATCCCGGTGCCGTACAACCACCACAACGTCGACTCCGACGAGATGCTCTTCTACACCGGGGGCAACTACGAGGCGCGGCGCGGCTCCGGCATCGAGCAGGGCTCGATCTCCCTGCACCCGTCCGGCTTCACCCACGGCCCCCAGCCGGGAGCCGCCGAGCGCTCCATCGGCGCGGACTACTTCGACGAGCTGGCCGTCATGGTCGACACCTTCCGCCCGCTGGACCTCTGCGACGCCGCCAGCTCCTGCGAAGACGAGGGGTACGCCTGGACCTGGGCGCGTTCTGTTTAGTCGCCGTTGGGGGTTTCGCCGGAGCCCGCCCGCTCTGGGCGGTCAGGCTTGATCCCGACGCGGTCGGGCTCCGGCGAAACCCTGGGCCGGTCGAGCTGAACGACGCTTGTGGATCATCCTGGCGGGCGCGGCCCGACGCTTTGGTGGTTACCGGATGGCGGTTCGGGTGAAGACGGCGAACTCGGCTACCGCTGTGGTGGCGATGGCCAGCACCAGCGGCCACGGGGAGCCGACCACGGCGTACACCAGCAGCAGCAGCGGCGCGGCGGCCACGGCGTAGACGGCCAGGGCCATCGCCCGGTCCGAGTGCAACAGGGCGGGCAGGACGGACCGGGTCAGCCCGGGCAGCCGGGCCGCGAGCTGCCAGACGATGATCCCGCCGGTGAGCGCGGCGAGCACCGCCAGGACGCGGGAGAACCCGTCGTTCGCCGACGCCGCGAACGCGACCAGCACCGCCGCCACCAGCGACCAGCCCGCGCCGTAGAGGACCAGGCGGTGCAGCCCGTACGCGAGGGTTCGTGGCGAGTCGATCCGCCTCGGGCTGACCGTCACCGCCTCGGCGACGTGCTCCAACGCCTCCGACCAGCGGCGCTGCTCCAGCCGCATGACACCCACGTCGTGGCCGGCCTCGCCGATCCGCGGGTCGAGCCGCAGCGCCTCCCGGTAGGCCCGCTCGGCCAGGTCGAACAGGTCCAGGCGGGCGGCGACCAGGCTGAGCACCAGGTGCGCCTGCGGCTCCTGCGGAGCCAACTCGACACCGCGCCAGGCCGCGTTCAGCGCCGGCTGACCGTTGCGGGCGCCGGCCAGGATCGCCGCCGCGCTCCGCTGGGCGTACGCGTCGGCCGGGCCGAGGGTGAGGATCCGGTCGGCGGTGGCCGCCGACTCGCCGTAGCGCTCCAGGTCGGACAGGGCCATGCCTCTGGCGACCAGCGGTGGCAGGGCCTCCGGTGCGGCTGCCAGGGCCGTGTCGGCGGCGGTGAGCGCCTCGGTCGGGCGGTCGGCGGCCAGGTGCACCCGGGCCAGCATGGTGAGCGCGTCGACGTCATCCGGCTGGAGGGCCAACCCGTAGGCCAGCTCCCCGGCCGCCTCGTCGTAGCGGCCGAGTTCGGCGAGGAGTTGGGCCCGCTGGACGTAGCCGTCGGCGGCGGACTGGTCGGGGGCAGGGTCGCTGGACATCGCGGCGAGCTTAGGCGGCCGGCGCGTCGTACACCAGGGCCACCGCGACCCCGGTCAACCCCTCCTCACGGCCGGCGAAGCCGAGCCCGTCGGTGGTCGCCGCCGAGACGGTGACCGGGGCGCCGACCGCGGCGGAGAGCACCTCCTGCGCCTCCTCGCGGCGCCGGCCGATCTTGGGACGGTTGCCGATGACCTGCACGGACACGTTGCCGATCTCCAGGCCGGCGGCGCGCACCCGACGGGCCGTCTCGGTCAGCAGAGCCACCCCGGACGCGCCGGCCCACTCCGGCTGGCCCACCCCGAAGGCGGAACCGAGATCACCGAGACCGGCGGCGGAGAGCAGGGCGTTGCAGGCGGCGTGCGCGGCCACGTCGGCGTCGGAGTGCCCGGCGAGGCCGTCCTGATCGGGCCAGAACAGCCCGGCCACCCAGCACGGTCGTCCCGGCTCGAACGCGTGCACGTCGGTGCCGATGGCCACCCGGGGAACGATCATGATCAGAGGGTACGCGTCAACCGGCCGAGGCAAGCAGATGCTCGGCCAGAGCCAGGTCGAACGGCCGGGTGATTTTCAGTGCGTACTCCGAGCCGGGCACGCAGCTCACCGCGACGCCCTGCTTCTCGACCAGCCCGGCGTCGTCGGTGAGGGAGTCACCGGCGGCGGCGTGGGCGGCGCTGAGCACGACCCGACGGAAACCCTGCGGGGTCTGCACCGCCCGCAGTGCGGAACGGTCGACGGTGCCGAGCACCACCTCGTCGGCACCGACTTCCTTGATCGTGTCGACGACCGGCAGGACCGGGATCACCGCGTCGCACCCGCCTCGTACCGCCGCCGCGACGGATTCGACCAGCTCAGGCGGGGTGAGCGCCCGGGCGGCATCGTGCACCAGGACGATCGTCGGACCGGGGGGCACCGCGGCCAGCGCGGCGGTCACAGACGCCTGCCGTTCGGCACCACCGGGCACCACGGTCACCGGGGCGACCGGGGCCAACAGCTCGCGGACGGCCTGCACCTCGGCGGCCGGCGCGGCCACCACGATGGTGTGCACCGACGGCGCGGCGGCCAGTCGACGCACGGCGTGCACCAACAGCGGTTCACCGGCGAGCAGACGCAGCGCCTTGGGTCGGCCGGGGCCGAGCCGTACGCCGGCACCCGCCGCAGGCACGAGGACCGCGACGTCACCGCGCGGATTGAGCTGCGCGGTCACGTCGCGGTCCTCGGTGGTTTCTTCACTACGAAGTGGGTACGACGATGCTGTGCGGACTAGGCCTCGGTGAGGACCTTGTCGAGCAGCGTCTCCGCCTCGTCCTTGGTGCTCTTCTCGGCCAGCGCGACCTCGCCGACGAGAATGTCGCGGGCCTTGGCGAGCATCCGCTTCTCGCCCGCAGACAGGCCCCGCTCCCGCTCCCGGCGCCACAGGTCACGCACGACCTCGGCGACCTTCAGCGGGTTGCCGGAAGCCAGCTTTTCCAGATTGGCCTTGTAACGCCGCGACCAGTTGGTCGGCTCCTCGGTGTGCGGAGCCCGCAGAACGTCGAAGACCTTACCGAGGCCTTCTTCGCCGACCACCTCGCGCACACCCACGATCTCGGCGTTCTCGGCCGGCACCCGGACCGTCAGGTCACCCTGCGCGACCCTCAGGACGAGGTATTTCTTAGGCTCGCCCTTGATGACCCGAGTCTCGATTGCCTCGATGAGTGCGGCCCCGTGGTGGGGGTAAACAACGGTCTCGCCGACACTGAAAACCATAGGTTCGAAACCCCTTTCGCTGTGTCTAGAGTAACACGGTCAGGCACTGATGTCTCTCCGATGTCCTGACCATTGGCGCAGCTCAGGGGCCCTGTGAGAGGTCTTGCTTCAGCTTGACAGGCGGTCAAACCGATGGTTCGAACACGCTCCGTAACGAACAAATGACTGGCCGGTACGGGTGAACAGAACGTCGAGATCAAGGGCTATGCGCTCCTCCCATGGTAGCCCGGCCAGCAGGACCGCGCCCAGATGTAGCGCGAGGAGCCCCTGGTGCGCGACCCTGGAGACCGAGCCGCACTCAGCTCTCGAGACGCTTCCAGGGGGTCCGATGGGCAAGCCGGACGCAGAGGGTCACGGGCCAGCCGACGGCCTGCCCGGCCTACCGCCCGAATGGGGCCGCGTGGTGGTTCCCGACGACGCCTCCGCGCTGGCCGCCGAGGCCGCTCAGATCCGCCGTGAGCTGCGCCGGGCCGACGGCCTCCCGGGCGGTTACCGGGCCCTGGGCCTACCGCTGGCGGTCCTGTTGGTGGCGGTCCTCACCACGCTGGCCGGCCTACTGGCGGTCACCTGGCCACGCGCCAACCGCGGAGCCGACCGGCCGACCCCGGCCCCCTACTCGCCACCCGCGACCCTCGCCGGCCGGGCGCTGCCCGCACTGGACCTGGTCGGCGCGGACGACGAGCCCGTGCCACTGCGCGGCCTGCTACCCGCCATGATCATCCTGTTGGACGCCTGCCCCTGCCCGGACCGGGTCACCGACGCCCTGGCGGCCGCTCCCGCCGGCGTCTCCGTAATCACCGTCAGCGGAGGGCGGACGGTGCCAGCCGGGCCCACCATCGAGCGGCAGGCTCGCGCCCTGGCCGACCCCGCCGGGGGCCTGCGTTCGTTCCTGGGCCAGCCGGCCCGCTCCGGCACCGCCACCGCCCTGCTCGTCGACCGGGCCGGCATCGTGACCCGGGTGCTGCCCGAGGTGGGCACCAGCGACTCCTACCGGAGCGACCTGAACGCCCTGGCCGCCTGAGCCGGCCGCGCCTACCCGGACAGCACGACGAGTTGCGCCTGGATGTCGACGGGCCGGTCGCCGGCCGACAGCGACAACCGGAACGGCCCGCCAAAGGGCAGCACCTCGGCGTTGGCGATCGTGCCGTCGCAGTCGATCCGTAGCTGACCGTTGATCTTGGCCTCGTCGCTCGTGAGCGCCAGCGTGCCGGGCCGGGTGCACCGGTACTGGAGCAGGTAGCGGGCACCGCTGTCGTTGGCCTGCCGGGTCACTTCCTGGCCGGCAGCGAGCTCCCGCTGCTCCCGCCAGACGGTCTCGTTGAACGGGGGCAGGTCACCCGAGGGGAAGAGCAGCGCCGGATCGCCCTCGATGTCGGTGATCGAGCCCGTCGCCGGGTCGATCACCGCATGCGGACTGCTCTCCACCCGGATGACCGCGCCGGTGTCCGGGTCCATCCGCGCCGTGATCCGCTCTTCGGGCTCCTCAGCCGCGATGAGACGTTCCAGAGGGGTGCTGACGCTCGCCTCGGCGCTCGGCGTCGCCGTGGCAGAGGCAGCCGTCCCGGCCGTCGACGAGGGCGCGGCCGAGTGCCACCACCAGCCGCCCACGACCAGGGCGGCCGCCGCGGCACCGAACAGCACCACCGAGCGCAGCCGGTCGTCCGCCGTCACATCCACCTCCCGAGCGTACCGGCCAGCCCGACGAGGTTCAGCCCTGTCGATCGAGCAGGGCGGCGTACAGGGTTAGGCCGGGACCGAAGGCCAACATGACGATGCGCCGAGCCGCCGGTGTCGCCCGAGCCAACCGGTCCAGGATCAGCAGGACGGTCGGCGACGAGCAGTTGCCGTGCTCGTCGAGCGTCGCCCGGGACGCCGCCAGCCCCAGCGGTGGCAGCGCCAACTCCCGTTCCACGACGTTGAGGATCCTCGGCCCGCCCGGGTGCACGGCCCAACCGTCCACCTCGGAGCTGGTGACGCCGTGCCGGGCCAGCAGATCGTCGACCAGCCCCCGGACGTGCCTCGACAGCACCTGCGGCACCTTCGGCGACAACCCCATCCGGAAGCCGGCGTCGGTGACGTCCCAGGTCATGTGGTCAGCCGTCGAGGTGTCGGTGACGGCGGTGACCTCGCGCACCGCGTACCCCGAGCCGCCCGGCACGACCACCGCGGCGACCGCGGCGTCCGAGAACAGCGCGTGGGAGACGATCTGCTGGGTGTCCACCCGGGCGCTGGACGGCTGGATGTGCAGGCTCGTCAGCTCCGCGCACAGCAGCAGCGCCGGACGCCCCCGGGCGGTGACGAAGTCACTCGCCGCGCCGAGCCCCGGCAACGCCGCGTAACAGCCCATGTGGCCGATGAACATCCGTTGGGTTTCCGGGGCCATGCCCAGGTCCCGGGCGAGCAGGATGTCCAGCCCCGGGGTGGCGTACCCGGTGCAGGAGCAGACGATGAACAGCCCGATGTCGCCGGCGCTCAGCCCGGCAGCGGTCAACGCCCGACCCACCGCCTCCTTGCCCAACGGCAGCGCCTCCACCTGGTAGCGGCGCATCCGGCGCTCGGTCGGCCAGTCCGAGACGTCCTCCAGCAGCGGATTGACCGCGGCCTGCCGCCGGGTCACCCCCGAGTTGGCGAAGATTCGCTGGGCCAACGACCGGGTGGTGCCGGAGAAGTGCCGGGAGAAGAAGCCCTCCCACAACTCGCCCTGCGAAGCGGACGGCGGCTGCGCTGTCCCGAGCCCCGCGATCACTGGTACGGACACGATCCCCACCTCTCGTCAGATGCTGTCCTCCCCCTGGCCGTCCCACCAGCCACGTCGGCTGGTCCTTCCTTCGCGCGAGCCCGGTGGCGCGGGCTCACCAACGTGGTGCCGATCCGTCACGATCCGGGTCGCCGCCCAGCGCGGCGATGCCGAGCCAGTCGGCGCAGACATCAGACGTGGCCGGGTGCAGCGAGCCGCATCGGGCGTCGCGGTAGAGCCGCTCCAGCGGATGACCACGGCGGGTGGCCGAGGTGCCCGCCGCCTCCAGCACCGACGCCGCCACCTCGGCGGCCGTGGTGCCGGCAAGCAGCTTCGCCCGCCACACCCAACGGTTGGTCTCCTCGTCACCGGGCGCCTCGTCCACCCGGCGGGCCGCCTCGGCAACCACCAGTTGCGCGGCGGCCGTCGCCGCGTCCGCCCGACCCAGCCTGGCCCGCACCGCCGGCAGACCGGCCAGGTTGCGGGCGTTCAGGTGCTCGGCCGCCGCGTCGATCGCCGCGCGGGCGACCCCCACGTAGACGGCCGCATAGCTGGCCACCAACCAGTGCGGCATCAGCTGCGCGACCACCAGCGCAAGCCCCTCCACCCCGCCGAGCAGCCGGTCGGCGGGCACCGTGACGTCCAGGTGCAGGTCGTGGGAGGAGGTGGCGCGCATGCCGAGCGAGTCCCAGGTCGGCTCCACGGTCAGCCCGTCGCCAGCCGGCACCAGGAACTGCGACACCACCGACTGGTCGGCCGCGCTGCGCGCCGCCACCAGGTAGCCGTCCGCGTGCCCGGCCCCGGAGCAGAAGGTCTTGCTGCCCTTGAGGTGCCAGCCCCCGTCCGTCGGCTCGTACGCAGTGGTCAGCTGGGACAGCCGGGCACCCGCGCCCCGCTCGCTCATCGCGACCGCGTACCAGGAGCCCTGCGCCGCCGCGCTGAGCAGCCGGTCGCGGGCGGCCAGCGCCTCGTCGGGTACGCCCAGCGCCTCGGCCAACTCCTCGGTGACAGCGCCCAGCGCGCCGGTCACCGAAGCGTGCATGTTGAACACCAGGGCGGTCGCACCGTTACCCCGGGCAAGCTCAGTGGCCACCGCTGCGTACTCGGCGAAGGTGGCGCCCAGACCGCCGAGCGCCCGGGGCACCATCAGCCCGAACAGGCCGGCCTCGCGCAGGTCGGCGAAGTCGTCCACGGGGAAGGAACCGTCCCGGTCGTGCTCGGCCGCCCGCGCGGCGAACCGCGGCGCCAACCGGCGTGCTGCCTCAAGCGCGTGCACCGTCATCTCGTTCCTCCTCGGCGTTCCATACCCCGCCACGGCCCGACTATCCTTTGCGGACCCCCCGGCCCTGGTACAGCACTGCGGTGGAGCGGGTCGCCACGATGCGCGGCGCGCGGCCGGCGGACACCGGACCGGCCGTTCGGCTCGCGCGAGCGCGGCGCAGCAGCCAGCCGAGCATGCCGCCGACCTGCGGACGGATGCCCCGCAGACTCAGGCCGACACCGTGGCGGGCGCACTCGGCCACCAGCGCCCGCGCGTCCACGAACAACTGTGGATCGTGGATGCCGCGGGGCACCGTCGGCAGGCGCTCGGCGATCCGGACCGCGACGAGCCGGGCCAGCGCCGTGTCGTTGAGGGTGTCCAGCACCAGCACGCCGCCCGGGCGCAGCAGCCGACACGCCTCGGCCACCGCGCGCGGCCAGGCCGGCACGTGCTCCAGCAACTCACCGGCCGAGACCACGTCGGCGCAGCCGTCAGGCAGCGGCACCGCCGTGGCGTCACCCTGGACCACCCGCACCCCGTGCTCGGCCGCCTGGACGAGTGCCGAGCGGGTCAGATCCACCCCGACGTGGCGGTAGCCCTTGCCCGCCAGGTGCGGCGCGAGCAGGCCGGCGCCGCAACCCAGGTCGACGAGCAACGCGCCCGGACGGGTGGCCGGCGGCACCAGCGCGGCGCGGGCCTCAGCCAGCCAGTGCAGCATCGCGAACGCGCCGTCCGGCCGCCACCACTCACCGGCCAGGTCGTCGTACTGACGCGGATCGTTTCGCGGCAGCACCCTCCGACCGGTGGACGCCCCGGCCGCAGCCACGTCTCGCATGGAACCGAGCGTGGCACGACTGCTCGGTAACGACCAGACTTCCCTTATGTCGTCGAGGGTGTTAGGGCTGGTCAGGGCAAGCCATCCGGAACCGGCCGCAGCGGTGACCACGGTGGCCGGTCTGCTGGCCTGGGGAGTGGGCCACCGGCCGACCGGAATCGTCTCGGTGGTGCTCGCCGTACTGGCCAGCCAGCTCGCCGTCGGGTGGACCAACGACGCGCTGGACGCCGAGCGGGACGCCACTGTGGGGCGTACCGACAAACCGGTCGCCAGTGGTGCGGTCGGTCGGCGCGTCACGGCCTGGGCCGCCGCGGTGGCCGCGGTGGCCTGCCCGCTGCTGGCGCTGACCACGAACCCGGTGGCGGCCTTCTGGCTGACGCTCGCCCTGGTCTCGGCCCTGCTCTACGACTGGCCGCTCAAGGCGACCGCGTTCTCGGTGCTGCCCTACGCCGTGTCGTTCGGTGCGCTGCCCGCCTTCGTGGTGCTGGCGCTGCCCGGCCAGTCGTCCCCGCCGGTCTGGCTGGTGACGGCGGCGGCCTGCCTGGGCGCCGGCGCCCACTTCGCCAACGTGCTGCCCGACCTTGCCGACGACGCCCTCACCGGCGTGCGCGGCCTGCCCCACCGGCTCGGTGCCGCCGGCAGCCGGGTGGCCGCGGCGGGTCTCCTCCTCGCGGCGACCGCGACGCTGGTTCTCGGGCCGCCCGGGCCGCCGTCGGCGATCGGCTGGGCGGCGGTCGGCACGGCCGCCGTGGTGCCGCCACTGAGCTGGTACGCCGGACGCTCGGCGATCCGGACGGGCCGGCGGCCGGTGGCGGCCTTCCGGGCGGTGATGCTGGTGGCCCTCATCGACGTGGTTCTGCTGGTAGCGAGCGGTCGGGTGGTGTGAACGCCACCCGGGCAGGTGGCATTGCCGGGTCCGCGTGCGGGCCTCGATCAGTCCCAACTACCCTGGAGCGCGGTCTGCGCGGGTATGGCCACCGTGCCCGGCGTACGGCCCGGGTGGGGATTGTGACGAGGAGGACCGACGTGACGCGCTCGATCAGGGGATCCCGGCGGGCGGCCCTGTTGCTGTCCGGGATTGCGGCGGCCAGCCTGCTGGCTTCGGGATGCGGCACCGGTCAGATCGCCGAGACCGCGTTGAAGGAGCCGTCGGTCCAGGGCGTCAACCTCACGACCAACAACGGTTCCTTCTCCGTGCGGGGCCTGCTCGTGGACTACCCGGGCACCGAGGGTTACAAGGCCGGGCAGGACGCGGGGCTCGGCGCTGTGATCTACAACGACTCCAAGGAAACCGTGACGGTCACCGTCACCACGGAGAGCGCCCGCGAGGTGGTGATCAGCGGCGGCTCGGCGAGCCCGTCGCCGTCCGCCTCGGAGTCCGCCTCCATGAGCCCGTCGCCGTCCAGTTCGGCCAGCCCGTCGAACTCGACGTCCGGTTCGCCGAGCCCGTCGGCGACGCCCTCCGAGACCGGATCGTCCTCGGCCACCCCGTCCGCCCCGGAGTCGGCGCGGGCGTCCGGTTCGGCCAGCCCCGCCGCCCCGGGTCAGCCGGCCCGGATCGAGCTGGCGCCGCTGAGCTACATCCAGTTCAACTCCGAGGCCACCACACAGCTCCGGCTGATCGGCCTGACCGAGGCGCTGCGCTCCGGCCAGAACGTCGTCGTGACCTTCGACTTCGGCAACGGCAACACGGTCACCGGGCAGGCGCCGATCGCGGTGCCGCTCACCCCGGCGGCCCCTCCGTCGCCGATCATCGAGCGCGAGGGTGGCTACGAGGGCAACGAGGGCGGCACGACCCACGAGTGACCGACCCGCACATCGACGAACGCCCCGGCGTGGTGACTACCACGCCGGGGTGTTTTCGTCGTACGCGAGGGCTAGCGTCCTGATGTGACCACCTCCCGATCGACACCTCCGCGTGGCGGCACGGCCGGTGCCCCCCGGGGTCGGTCCGCCGCCCGCGAGCCGCGCCCGGCCTACCAGTGCGACGCCTGCGGGCACCAGCCGCCCAAGTGGGTGGGGCGCTGCCCGGAGTGCGGCGAGTGGGGGGCCGTGGTCGAGCACACGGTGACCGGCCCGACGGTCTCCGGTCGGGTGGTCAGCTCCCGGATGCCGTCCGAGCCGGCCCGACCGATCGCCACCATCAGCGCCGCTCCGGCCCGCGCGGTGCCCACCGGGGTGAGCGAGCTCGACCGGGTGCTCGGTGGCGGCCTGGTCCCGGGTGCCGTGGTGCTGCTCGCCGGCGAGCCCGGCGTGGGCAAGTCGACCCTCCTTCTCGATGTGGCGCAGCAGTGGGCGGTCGGCGCCGGCAGCCCCTCGCTGGTGGTCAGCGGCGAAGAGTCGGTCAGTCAGGTGCGTCTGCGCGCCGAGCGGATGGGCACCCTGCACGAGCGGCTCTACCTCGCCGCGGAGAGCGACCTCGGCTCGGTGCTCGGTCACCTCGACGCGGTCAAGCCGGGCCTGTTGGTGCTCGACTCGGTGCAGACCATCTCGACCACCGGCACCGAGGGTGTGCCCGGTGGGGTGACCCAGGTCCGCGCGGTCACCGCCGCGCTGGTCTCGGTCGCCAAGGAGCGGGGCATCGCCACCGTGCTGGTCGGGCACGTCACCAAGGACGGCCAGGTGGCCGGGCCTCGGGTGCTGGAGCACCTGGTCGATGTGGTGCTGCACTTCGAGGGCGACAAGCATTCGTCGCTGCGCCTGGTGCGCGGCGTGAAGAACAGGTTCGGCGCGGCCGACGAGGTCGGCTGTTTCGAGATGCACGAGGGCGGCATCAGCAGCCTGGCCGACCCGTCCGGGCTGTTTCTGACCCGCTACGCGGAACCGGTCCCGGGCACCTGCGTGACGGTGGCCATGGAGGGGCGGCGGGCCCTGGTCACCGAGGTGCAGGCGTTGATCGGCGCGACAGTGGCGGGCTCTCCCCGACGCACCGTCTCCGGTCTCGACTCGGCGCGACTGGCGATGGTGCTCGCGGTGCTGCAACGGCGCACCGAACGGCTGACCCTGCACGACCGGGAGGTCTTCGCCGCCACGGTGGGCGGGATCCGGGTGGTGGAGCCGGCCGCCGACCTGGCGGTGGCTCTGGCGGTCGCCTCCGGCGGGCTCAACCTGGCGATCGCGCCGCACCTGGTGGCGATCGGTGAGGTGGGGCTGACCGGCGAGGTGCGCCGGGTCGGGGCGGTGCCGCGCCGGCTGGCCGAGGCCGCCCGGCTGGGGTTCAAGGTGGCTCTGGTGCCGCCCGGCTGCGGCCCGACCAGCACCGGCGCCGGCCCCGAGCAGATGCGGGTGACCGAGGTCACCGACGTCCGTTCGGCGCTGCACCATGCGGCTCGCGCGTCCGCCGAGTGACCCACCGTGCCGACGAGGGCGGCGAAACCGGACAGCACGTCGCAAGCGGGAAACGTTGGAAAGGGCGGCATCGTGACACATCACAGTAACCACGACAGCACCCACCGCACGGCAGTCCGTAGACTGTGCCCGTGCCGATCGACCGCGATACCACCAAGCCAGCCGGCGCGCCGCCCCAGGCCCGCACCGGCGCCGTGGGCTCGCCCGCCCGCCCGATCAGCGTGAGCGTGACTGCGGGGGCCGCCGGGAGCGCCGGAGATCCGCTACGGGCCAATCTCGCCCTGATGGCCCCGGGCACCGCGCTGCGCGACGGTCTGGAGCGCATCCTGCGGGGTCGCACGGGCGCGCTCATCGTGCTGGGCTACGACAAGGTGGTCGAGGGCCTCTGCACCGGCGGCTTCCCGCTGGACGTGGAGTTCTCCGCGACCCGGGTGCGCGAGCTGTGCAAGATGGACGGCGCTGTCGTGCTCTCCAGCGACGGCACCAGGATCGTCCGGGCGGCAGTGCACCTGATGCCCGACCCGTCCATCCCGACCGAAGAGTCCGGCACCCGGCACCGCACCGCCGAGCGGGTGGCCCGCCAGACCGGCTACCCGGTCATCTCGGTCAGCCAGTCCATGCGGATCATCAGCCTCTACGTCAACGGCCAACGGCACGTGCTCGACGACTCGGCGGCCATCCTCTCCCGCGCCAACCAGGCGCTCGCCACCCTGGAGCGCTACAAGCTCCGGCTGGACGAGGTCTCCGGCACGCTCTCCGCCCTGGAGATCGAGGATCTGGTCACCGTGCGGGACGCGGTGGCAGTGGTGCAGCGGCTGGAGATGGTTCGCCGGATCGCCGACGAGATCGCCGGCTACGTGGTGGAGCTGGGCACCGACGGCCGCCTGCTCGCCCTGCAACTCGACGAGCTGATGGCCGGCGTCGACGCCGACCGGACGCTGGTCATCCGGGACTACCTCCCCGTCGGCCGCAAGTCGCGCACCCTGGACGAGGCTCTCGTCGAGCTGGACCTGCTCGGTGCCACCGAGCTGATCGACCTGGTGTCGGTGGCCAAGGCCATCGGCTACCCGGCCGCGTCCGACGCGCTCGACGCCGCGGTCAGCCCGCGTGGCTTCCGACTGCTGGCCAAGGTGCCCCGGCTGCCGGTGGCAGTGGTCGATCGCCTGGTGCTGCACTTCGGCAGCCTCCAGCGTCTGCTCGGCGCGACAGTGGAGGACCTGCAAGCCGTCGAGGGGGTCGGCGACGCCCGGGCCCGCGGCGTCCGTGAGGGGCTGTCTCGGCTAGCCGAGGCATCCATCCTGGAACGTTACGTCTGACCCGGCTCAGCCGGTGACGGTGAGCTTCACCGGGTCGCTGAGCTTAGTGCCGACCCGGGCGAACACCTGGTACGACCCGACCGGCGGGAACGGTCCTCCGGCCAGCGCGCCGTCACAACGGCTGGTGTCCCGCCCGTTCCAGGGCACCTGGTAGGAGCGCTCGAAATTCGGCGTGAAGGACTGCACGTCCGAGCCCTCGACCTTGCCGCAGGTGTCCGACGACCAGACCTTCTCGGCCCCGGACTTGATGAAGATCTCCTGGAGGTCGGCGCCGACGTTGCGACTGCACGTCCGGTCCGACGTGTTCTTGATCCTCAGTTGCAGCTCGACCACCGCGCCCCGCTGCACCGAGGTCGGGCTCGCCGACGAGACCACGCTGATCTCGCCGTCGGTGCAGGTGCCGTCGTCCTCCGAACCGGCCGCCGCGCCCAGCGGAGGTGTGTTGCTGGTGATCGCCGGGCTCGGACTCGTCGCGCCCGAATCAGCGGACGCGGACGACGACGGAGCGCCGGTCTGCGGTGTCAGCACCGGCCCGGCGGGGCCTGACGTCGCGGCGGACGTCGCCGACGGCGACCCTCCCGCCTTCGGATCCCTGTCGCCGGAACGACCCGAACCGGTACAGGAGTAGAGCAGGACAATCAGGAACAGGAACCCCGCTCCGAGTACGACGGCGCGACGCCGCCAGTACACGGCGGGTGCCAGGGGGCCGACCGTCAGACGCATGATGCCCTCCACCGTAGCCGCGCCGTACCCGGCAGTGCGGCGCGACGCGCCGGAGCCACTCCGAGGCACCCGCGCCACCCTCCACTGCGGACGGTCCGCCACCCCGTCACAGGTAGACCTTGCGCTGATAGACCGCGTGCGCACCGGCCACCCGGTCCAGGAAGAGCAGCCCCGCACAGTGGTCGATCTCGTGCTGCAACGCCCGAGCCTCGAAGCCGTCGGTCACCAGCCGGACCGGCTCGCCGCTGCCCGGCAGATCACCCTCCACCACCAGCCGGCTGGCCCGCTTCACGTCACCGGTCAGGTCCGGCACCGACATGCAGCCCTCCCGGCCCGGCTTCCACCGCGTCGCCTCGACCACACGCGCGTTGCACAACACGAAGGTGCCGTGCACCGTCACCGCCTTGGGGTGCCCGGTCACGTCGACGGCGAAAACCCGAGCGCCCACCCCGACCTGCGGCGCGGCCAACCCCACGCAGCCCGGCGAGACCTTCATCGTGGCGATCAGGTCGGCCGCGAGTTGGACCGTCTCCTTTGCCGTGGGGTCGACCTCGTCCGCGGCCCGACTCAGCACCGGATGCGGGGCGGACACCACCACCCGCACCTCGCCCGGCACGTCCAGTGACTCCGGAGTCCACTCCCCCAGGCCGACCTCCGGCCCACGCTCCTCGCCGGTCACAACAGGTCCGGGTCCGCCGGGCGGAGGGTGACCTCCACGCCCAGCTCGGCAGCCGTCCGGTGCAGCCGGTCGAGCAGAGTCTCCGCCACACCGGCCGGCAACTCGACCTCCGCCAGGACCACGTAGAGCGCACCGGTCAACCGGGTACTCAGGTCGGTGACATTCCCCCCGGCGTCCACCAGCACCCGCGTCATCGCCGCGACGATCCCCATCCGGTCCGAACCGTGCACCGCCATCACGTACGGCTCACCCACCGGAGGAACATCGCCGTCCGGGGTGACCGCGCGTACCGTCGCCAGCAGCTGGCCCTCGGCGGCCAGCGACGCCAGTGCGGCCTCGACCTCGGCGGCGGCCGGGCCGGTGCAGATGAGGGTCATCGCGAAATACCCCCGCAGCCGCGTCATCGTGCTGTCGGTGAGGTTCGCGCCCAGTCGGGCCAGCACCTCCGCGACGTCGGCCACGATGCCCGGCCGGTCCCGACCGATGACGGTGATCGCGAGCTCGTTCATCCGCGCATTCTCCCCCGCCCGCCGAACGAGGACGTGGCACCCCGCCCGAGCCGCCCACCCAACGGGAACGCCGGGCGTGACATCATCGACGACGCCATGACTCAACCCGACTTCGCAACCCTGGTCAGCCGGTGGTTCCAGCAGCACGCCCGTGACCTGCCGTGGCGCGAGCCCGGCGTCACCCCGTGGGCCATCCTGGTCAGCGAGGTCATGCTCCAGCAGACACCGGTGGTCCGGGTGGTGCCGGCCTGGCAGGCCTGGCTGGCCCGCTGGCCCGACCCGGCCGCGTTGGCGGCGGACACCCCGGCCGAGGCGATCCGGATGTGGGGACGCCTCGGCTACCCCCGCCGGGCGGTCCGGCTACGCGAATGCGCGGTCGCGATTGTCGACCGGCACGGCGGACAGGTGCCGGACCGGCTGGAGCAACTGCTCGCGCTGCCCGGCGTCGGCACGTACACCGCTCGGGCGGTGGCGGCCTTCGCATACGGGCAGCGGCACCCGGTCGTCGACACCAACGTACGGCGGGTGGTGTGCCGGGCGGTAGCCGGCGAACCGGACGCCGGGCCCGTCACCCGGCCAGCGGACCTCGTCGCCACCGAAGAGCTGCTACCGACCGAACCGGCCGCGGCAGCACTGGCCAGCGCCGCGTTCATGGAACTGGGCGCAGTGATCTGCACGGCCCGGTCACCGCGCTGCACCGCCTGCCCCGTCGAGTCGGTCTGCGCCTGGCGGGCGTCCGGCCAGGAGGCGCCGGCCGGGCCGACCCGCCGACCCCAGCGGTACGCGGGCACCGACCGACAGGTCCGCGGTCTGTTGCTCGGAGTGCTCCGGGACAGCACCGGGCCGGTCCCACACCAGCGGTTGGACCAGGTCTGGACCGACGACGTGCAACGCGCCCGCGCCCTAGCCGGGCTGGTGCAGGACGGGCTGGTCGAACCCGCCGGCACCGACTCCTTCCGCCTGGCCGGTGACGGCCCGTCCCTGCCAACAGCAGACCTCACCACCTGACCTTCCACGGGCGCATCCTGCGCGCCAACCCATGGGCCGCGCGACCGCCTGCACACCCGACCCACACGCCCGCCCGGCCCGCACACCCGACCCGCACGCCCGCCCGGCCCGCACGCCCGGCCCGCACGCCCGCCCGGCCCGCACGCCCGCCCGGCCCGCACGCCCGGCCCGCACGCCCGCTCGGCCCGCACGCCCGCCCGGCCCGCACGCCCGGCCCGCACGCTCGCTCGGCCCACCCGGCACGCAAAGGCCGCGATCCGCGCCTTTCACCTCAAGATCGTGCTCGATCCTGGATGTAGTGGTGTCGGGCGCACCGGATGCCACTACATCCAGGTTGCTGCGCGATCTTGGCAGCCGAGGCCTTCACGGGGAACGAGGCCGCCGGCAGCTCACCATCACGCCCCACAACGTCAGGGAAGGTGCTGCCTCGCGGCGTCCGGAGGCAGCACCTTCCCTGATGTTGTGAGGACCTTGCCGGGCGCGGCAGCCTGCGAGCGCCCGCATGCAGACAGCAGGGTGTGTCCGGCACCGCGGCACGGCAGCACGGCGGGCACGGCGGGCACCGCGGCACGGCAGCACGGCGGGGACGGCGGGCACGGCGGGCACCGCCGCACGGCCGCACGGCTGGCCGACAGGGCGTGAGCGACCTGGAGGCGGGCCGGGAGGGCGCGAGCGGGGACGGCGGCGGGGCGGTGTGGGGGCACGAAAAGGCGGGGCCCCGGTGGCTTGCGCCACCGGGGCCCCGCCCCTTGCTGGTTGTGTTACTCGTCCACGCCTGCGGCGGCGGTGCCAGCGGCAGTGCCACCGAGGTCGGCCGGGACGGCGTCCGGAACTTCGATCGGCTTTTCCGAGCCCCGGAAGACGAGCTTGGACTTGTCGATGTCGTCCGGGTCGCCCTCGCAGTCCACCACGACGATCTGACCCGGGGTCAGCTCGTTGAACAGGATCCGCTCGGAGAGGTTGTCCTCGATGTCGCGCTGGATCGTGCGACGAAGCGGACGGGCACCGAGCACCGGGTCGAAGCCCTTCGCGGCCAGGTACTTCTTGGCGTTGTCGGTCAGCTCCAGACCCATGTCCTTGTTCCGCAGCTGGCCCTCGATCCGCTGGATCATGATGTCCACGATCGAGAGGATCTCGGTCTGACGCAGCTGGTGGAAGACGATGGTGTCGTCGATCCGGTTGAGGAACTCAGGCCGGAAGTGCTGCTTGAGCTCGTCGTTGACCTTCTGCTTCATCCGGTCGTAGGTGGACTCGGAGTCCTCCGACTGCTGGAAGCCCAGCGACACCGCCTTGGCGACGTCACGGGTGCCCAGGTTGGTGGTCAGGATGATGACCGTGTTCTTGAAGTCCACGATCCGACCCTGACCGTCGGTGAGCCGACCGTCTTCGAGGATCTGCAGGAGCGTGTTGAACACGTCCGGGTGGGCCTTCTCGATCTCGTCGAAGAGGACCACCGAGAACGGCCGACGCCGCACCTTCTCGGTCAGCTGCCCGCCCTCGTCGTAGCCGACGTAGCCGGGAGGGGCACCCACGAGCCGGGAGACCGTGTAACGGTCGTGGAACTCGGACATGTCCAGCTGGATGAGGGCGTCCTCGCTGCCGAAGAGGAACTCGGCGAGCGCCTTGGACAGCTCGGTCTTACCGACACCGGACGGGCCGGCGAAGATGAACGAGCCCGACGGGCGCTTCGGGTCCTTCAGGCCGGCCCGGGTACGCCGGATCGCCTTCGAGACCGCCTTGACCGCGTCCTCCTGGCCGATGACGCGCTTGTGCAGCTCGTCCTCCATGCGCAGCAGGCGCGAGGTCTCCTCCTCGGTCAGCTTGTAGACCGGGATGCCGGTCCAGTTGCCGAGAACCTCGGCGATCTGCTCGTCGTCGACCTCGCTGACGACGTCCAGGTCACCGGCCTTCCACTCCTTCTCCCGCTGAGCCTTCTGGCCGAGGAGCTGCTTCTCCTTGTCGCGCAGCTGGGCGGCGCGCTCGAAGTCCTGCGCGTCGATCGCGGACTCCTTGTCGCGACGCACCTGGGCGATGCGCTCGTCGAAGTCACGCAGGTCTGGCGGCGCGGTCATCCGACGGATCCGCATCCGGGCACCGGCCTCGTCGATCAGGTCGATCGCCTTGTCCGGGAGGAAGCGGTCGGAGATGTACCGGTCGGCCAGAGTCGCGGCAGCCACGAGGGCGGCGTCCGTGATCGAGACGCGGTGGTGAGCCTCGTAGCGGTCCCGCAGGCCCTTGAGGATCTCGATGGTGTGGGCCAGCGACGGCTCACCCACCTGGATCGGCTGGAAGCGGCGCTCGAGAGCGGCGTCCTTCTCCAGGTGCTTGCGGTACTCGTCGAGCGTGGTGGCACCGATGGTCTGCAGCTCACCACGGGCCAGCATCGGCTTGAGGATGCTCGCGGCGTCGATCGCGCCCTCGGCGGCACCCGCACCCACCAGGGTGTGGATCTCGTCGATGAACAGGATGATGTCGCCGCGGGTGCGGATCTCCTTGAGCACCTTCTTGAGGCGCTCCTCGAAGTCACCGCGGTAGCGGGAACCGGCGACGAGCGCGCCCAGGTCGAGCGTGTAGAGCTGCTTGTCCTTGAGGGTCTCGGGCACCTCGCCCTTGATGATCTTCTGGGACAGGCCCTCCACCACGGCGGTCTTACCGACGCCGGGCTCACCGATCAGGACCGGGTTGTTCTTGGTACGGCGGGAGAGCACCTGCATGACCCGCTCGATTTCCTTCTCGCGCCCGATGACCGGGTCGAGCTTGCCCTCGCGGGCGGCCTGGGTCAGGTTGCGGCCGAACTGGTCCAGCACCAGGCTGGTCGACGGCGCGGCCTCACCCGGCGCGGCGCCCGCCGCGGCAGGCTCCTTGCCCTGGTAGCCGGAGAGCAGCTGGATCACCTGCTGGCGGACCCGGTTGAGGTCGGCGCCGAGCTTGACCAGCACCTGGGCGGCGACGCCCTCGCCCTCACGGATCAGCCCGAGCAGGATGTGCTCGGTGCCGATGTAGTTGTGGCCGAGCTGCAGCGCCTCGCGCAGCGACAGCTCCAGCACCTTCTTGGCCCGCGGCGTGAACGGGATGTGCCCGCTCGGCGCCTGCTGGCCCTGGCCGATGATCTCCTCGACCTGCTGGCGGACGCCCTCCAGGGAGATGCCGAGGCTCTCCAGGGCCTTTGCCGCGACGCCTTCACCTTCGTGGATCAGGCCCAGCAGGATGTGTTCCGTACCGATGTAGTTGTGGTTGAGCATCCGGGCCTCTTCTTGGGCCAGGACGACAACCCGTCGCGCTCGGTCGGTGAACCGCTCGAACATGCCCTCGTGCTCCTCACGTGCCGTGCGCCTTGATGGTCAAGATCTTGGCGGGGCCGGTGCACGAACGTCCAGGACGGGCGTCCGTGCCTCCTTACTCTATCGTCGCTGACCGACTCCGCTGAGGTCGTGTGTCTCTGCTCTGGGTCGGTTCCACGTCGTTTTGAACAACCGTCCGCGCTCAGGAGGTGTTCCGGTAGCCCTGTCGCTACGCGCAGAGCGAAATCCGACTGACTCGACGGAAGCCCGATCCGGGGTCCCGAAGCGCTCCGGGAGGCCCCGGAGGGCGGACCGGCGGTCGAGACGAGCGCCGCGCCGGCCCTTGGGGAAGGTTGTCCACAGGCTGTGGACAGCTGTTCCACTGGTTGTGGACAACGCAGGTGGGCTCGGAATGCTTCCCGGCCCCGAACGGGCACGACGACGCCGTCCGGATACGGCGACGCCGGCCCGGAGGACTCCTCCGGCCCGGCGTCGGTGTCGCCTGAGGTGGCGGCTCGCCACCAAGCTGCTGACTGATCAGCGCTTCGCGTGGAACTCGTCCACGATCTCCTGCGGGATACGACCCCGGTCCGAGATGTCCTTGCCGGCCTTCTTGGCCCACTCCCGGATCGCCTTGTTCTGTTCCCGATCGGCGGTCGCGCCACCCCGACCGCGGGCAGCCCGCCCACCGATCACGACACCGCCGCGGCCGACCTTGGTGCCGGCACCCACGTACGACGCAAATGCATCGCGCAATTTCGCGGCGTTGGCGCTCGACAGGTCGATCTCGTACTGAACGCCGTCGAGGGCGAACTTGACGGTCTCGTCCGCGTCCCCGCCGTCCAGGTCATCGACCAGCTTGTGAATGATCTGCTTGGCCACGTCCCACATTCCTTTCGAGCAGGGTGCTCCTGCTAACGAGAGCACAATAACCCCCGCGCTGCTCGTCGCGTCAATAGGCTCCGGTTACGGCTCGGCGTACGAGCGGACGGGACTACTCCGGGCGGACCAACGGGAAGAGGATCGTTTCCCGAATTCCGAGGCCGGTCAGGGCCATCAAGAGGCGGTCGATTCCCATTCCCATACCGCCGGCCGGCGGCATTCCATACTCCATCGCCCGAAGAAAGTCCTCGTCGAGACGCATCGCCTCGTCGTCGCCGCGAGCCGCGAGCTGCGCCTGGGCCACCAGCCGCTCCCGCTGCACGATCGGGTCGACCAACTCGGAATACCCGGTGCCCAGCTCGAAACCGAGCACGAAGAGGTCCCACTTCTCGGCCAGACCCGGCTCGCTGCGGTGGCCCCGGGTGAGCGGGCTGGTCTCCTCCGGGTAGTCCCGCACGAAGGTGGGTGCCTCAAGGCTGGGAACGACCAGTTCCTCGAACAGTTCCTCGGCCAGCTTGCCCGGCCCCCACTTCGGGTCGACCGCCAATCCCACCTTGTCCGCGTACTCCACCAGACGGGTCCGGTCGGTGCGGACCGTGACCTCCTCGCCGAGTGCTTCGGAAAGCACGCCGAAGAGTGTCACCGACCGCCACTCGCCACCCAGGTCGAACTCCCGCCCGTCGGCGTGGGTCACCACCGTCGAACCGCTCACCGCGATGGCGGCCTGTTGCACGAGATTACGGGTCAGCTCGCCGATCGTGTTGTAGTCGCCGTACGCCTGGTACGTCTCCAGCATCGCGAACTCCGGCGAGTGCGAAGAGTCGACACCCTCATTACGGAAGTTGCGGTTGATCTCGAAGACGCGGTCGACGCCGCCGACCACAGCGCGCTTGAGAAACAGTTCGGGAGCGATTCGCAGATACAGATCGGTGTTCAACGCATTGCTGTGGGTCACGAACGGTCGGGCCGTCGCGCCGCCATGCAGCAGTTGCAACATCGGCGTTTCCACCTCGATGAAGCCCTGCCCGTGCAGTGAATCGCGCAGACTGCGCACCGCGGCTGCCCGGGTGCGCACCATCTCCCGTGCCTGCGGCCGGACAATCAGGTCGACATAACGCTGCCGGACGCGTGCCTCCTCGGAGAGGGGCTTGTGGGCCACCGGCAACGGTCGCAGCGCCTTGGCGGTCATTTCCCATTGCTGGGCCAACACCGACAGCTCACCCCGACGGCTGGTGATCACCTCGCCGGTGACGCCGACGTGGTCGCCGAGGTCGACGAGGCGCTTCCACGCCTCCAGCCGCTCCGGCCCGACCCGGTCCAGTGAGAGCATCGCCTGCAACTCGGTGCCGTCGCCGTCCCGGAGGGTGGCGAAGCAGAGCTTGCCCGTGTTGCGTACGAAGATCACCCGGCCGGTGACAGCGACCTGGTCGCCGGTCGCGGTGTCGGTGGGCAGGTCGGCGTAGGCCGCCCGGACCTGCGCCAGGGTCGTCGTGCGGGGGAAGCCGACCGGGTAGGGCTCGACGCCCTCGGCGAGCATCCGGTCCCGCTTCTCCCGGCGGACCTTCATCTGCTCGGGAAGGTCGTCGGCGGGGTCCACTGGCACGGGGTTCTGCTCGGTCACGGCACGCTTCCTCGTCACGGAGATACAGGGGGTCAGGGCCGAGCGTACTCAAGCGCGCCTGAGGCCGTTACGGGATAACCTGCCCGTCATGGTCGATCACACTCACGCCCTGTCGTTCGGTGTCGCCGCGAGTGATTACGACCGGTTTCGGCCACGCTATCCCGAGGCCGCGGTCCGCTGGGCGCTCGACGGGCTGAGCGAAGCCCGGGTGGTCGATCTCGCGGCGGGCACCGGCATCCTGACCCGCGCTGTGCTGGCCCTGGGTCACGAGGTCGTACCGGTCGAGCCCGATCCGGGGATGCGGGCGCAGTTCGCGGCCAGCACCCCGGGCACGACGGCGCTGGCGGGCAGCGCCGAGGCCATGCCGCTGCCCGACGCGACGGTGGACGCGGTGCTGGTGGGGACGGCGTACCACTGGTTCGACCGGGGGCCCGCGCACGCCGAGATCGCCCGGGTGCTCCGCCCCGGCGGCACCTTCGCCCCCATCTGGAACATTCGGGACGGCAGCGTCGACTGGGTGGCCGAGCTGGGTCGCATCGCGCACTTCGGGGACAAGTCGACCAGTCAGGTCTTCGGAGAGCGCCCCGACTTCGGCACCGCGTTCGGCGCCGTCGAGAAGCGCGAGTTCACGCACCGCACCACGCTCACGCCGGACGAGCTGCTCGGCATGGTCCGCACCCGCTCGTACTGGCTCACCGCCTCCACCGACGATCAACGGCGGGTCGAGCGGGAACTGAGCGACCTCCTGGACACGCATCCCGCCCTGGCGGGGCGGGACACCATCGAACTGCCGTACCGGACGCTGGTGCTGCGCGCCCGGCGGCCCTGACCCCCGCACGGAGGCCGGCCCGGCGGCGGCCGGGGTCAGGTGTTGCGGTCGTAGACCATCCGCAGACCGATCAGCGTGATCATCGGCTCGTGGTGGGTGATGCTGCGACACTCGTTGATCACCAGAGAGGCGAGGCCGCCGGTGGCGATCACCGCCCGCACCTCGCCCAGCTCCTCGGTCATCCGCTCGACGATCCGGTCCACCTGCCCGGCGAAGCCGAAGTACAGGCCGGCCTGGAGGCACTCCACGGTGTTCTTGCCGATCACCGAGCGAGGCTTGGTGGCCTCGACCTTGCGTAGTTGCGCGGCCCGGGCGGCCAGCGCGTCGAAGGAGATCTCGATGCCCGGGGCGAACGCGCCGCCGAGGAACTCACCACGCTCGCTGATCACGTCGAAGTTGGTGGTCGTGCCGAAGTCCACAACGATCGACGGACCGCCGTAGAGGGTGTACGCCGCCAGGGTGTTCACCACCCGGTCGGAGCCCACCTCCTTGGGGTTGTCGATCGCCAACTGCACGCCGGTCCGCACGCCCGGCTCGACGACGACACTCGGCACCTCCGCGTAGTAGCGGCCGAGCATGGTGCGCAACGACCGCAGCGCGGCCGGCACCGTGGAGCAGGCGGCCACACCGGTGATCTCGACGTTGTCCCCGGCGAGCAGACCCCGGAACATCAGGCCCAGCTCGTCCGCCGTCGAGCGGGCATCGGTCTTGATCCGCCAGGAGTGCACCAGCTTGTCGCCGTCGAAGGTCGCCAGCACGGTGTTGGTGTTTCCGATGTCGATGCAGAGCAGCACGCACGCAGCCTAGACAACTACTCGCTGCGCAGGTCCAGCGCGATGTCCAGGATCGGCGACGAGTGCGTCAGCGCGCCCACCGAGAGGAAGTCCACGCCGGTGGCCGCGTACCGGCCGGCCACCTCCAGGGTCAGCCCGCCGGTCGCCTCCAACTCCGCCCGGTCACCCACCGCGGCCACCGCCCCGGCCAGCACCTCCGGCGTCATGTTGTCGCAGAGCAGGAAGTCCGCCCCGGCCTCCACCGCCTCCACCGCCTCGTCGACGGTGGTCACCTCGACCTGCACCGGCACCTCCGGGAAAGCCTCCCGGACCCGCCGGAAGGCAGCGGTGATGCCCCCGGCCGCCAGCTTGTGGTTGTCCTTGATCATGGCGACGTCGTAGAGGCCCATCCGCTTGTTGGTGCCGCCGCCGGCCCGCACCGCGTACTTCTCCAGCGCCCGCAGGCCCGGCGTCGTCTTTCGGGTGTCCAGCACCATCGCCTTCGAACCGGCCAGCGCGTCCGCCCAGGCGCGGGTGTGGGTGGCCACCCCGGACATCCGGCAGAGCAGGTTGAGCGCCGTCCGCTCGGCCGTCAGCAGCAGCCGGGTCGGACCCGTCACCGTCGCCAGCACGTCGCCGCGGGCCACCCGCTCGCCGTCGCGGGCCAGCACCGACACCTCGACGGTACGACCGAAGCCCGTCACCTCGCCCACCAGCTCGAACACGGCAGCGGCCACCGCCATACCGGCCAACACCCCGTCCGCGCGGGCCACCAGGTCGGCGGTGTCGGTCTGATCCGCCGGAATGGTCGCCACGCTTGTGACGTCCAGGAAATCCGGGCCCAGATCCTCCACCAGCGCGCCCTCGATCACCTGACGTACGTGCGCCGGATCCAACCCCGCCGCCCGCAACGCCGTCTCCGTCGACTCGATCACGAGTTTCCCTCCCACTGTTGCGTCACCCGGCCCTGCGCCCCGACCGCGCCGACCAGATGGCCCAGCCACCGTTCGTCGGCCGTCGGGAAGTCCTCCCGCCAGTGGCAGCCCCGGGTCTCACCACGGGCGTACGCGGCGGCAACCAGCGTCGACGCCACGGTGAGCAGGTTCGTCGCCTCCCAGTCGGCGGTACGCGGCCGGCCCCGGGCCACGCCCAGGTCGGTCAACGTGCCGGCCGTCCCGGCCAACGTCGCCGCGGATCGGAGCACCCCCGCCCCCCGGGTCATCGCCCGTTGCAGGGTCGGCGTCACCTCCGCGGGCAGCACCCAACCCGTTCCGCCACGCCACGCGCCGGTCTCCGCCGGCTGGGCCTGCTCGGGCAGGCCGGCCGCGATGTCCTCGGCGATCCGCCGGGAGAAGACCAGACCCTCCAGCAGCGAGTTGCTGGCCAGCCGGTTCGCGCCGTGCACACCCGTGCAGGCCACCTCGCCGCAGGCGTAGAGGCCCGGGATGGAGGTACGGCCGCGCAGGTCGGTCCGGACCCCGCCGGAGGCGTAGTGGGCGGCCGGCGCCACCGGGATCAGATCGGTCGCCGGGTCGACGCCGATCGCCAGGCAGGACGCCACGATGGTGGGGAACCGACCGGCCAGGAAGTCGCCGCCCAGGTGCCGTGCGTCGAGGAAGACGTGGTCCGCGCCGGTGGCCAGCAGCACCCGGTGGATGCCCTTGGCCACCACGTCCCGGGGTGCCAGCTCAGCCAACTCGTGCTGGCCCACCATGAACCTCTTGCCGTCCCCGTCCACCAGGTACGCGCCCTCGCCACGCAACGCCTCCGATACCAGCGGCTGCTGCGCGTGCCCCGCCCCGGGCACCCCCGCGCCGGACGGGGTGATCAGGGCAGTCGGGTGGAACTGGACGAACTCCACGTCGGTCACGGCCGCGCCGGCCCGCAGCGCCAGCGCCACCCCGTCCCCCGTGGAGACCGCCGGGTTGGTGGTGGCCGAGAAGATCTGCCCCATGCCACCGGTGGCGAGCACGACGGCACGGGCCAGCAGCGCGCCGACGCCGTCCTCGCTGCCCTCACCCAGCACGTGCAGGGTGATCCCGCAGGCCGGGCCGAGCCCGTCCGGACCGTCGCCCGGCGCGCGCAGGAGATCCAGCACGAGGGCGTGCTCGACCAGCCGGATCCACGGGTCGCGCTGCACCGCGGCATGCAGGGCCCGCTGCACCTCCGCGCCGGTGGCGTCGCCGCCGGCGTGCACGATCCGGTCCGCCCGGTGCCCGCCCTCGCGGGTCAGCATCAGCGAGCCGTCCGGGTGCCGATCGAACTCGGCGCCGATCCGGATCAACTCACGGAGTCGGGTCGGGCCCTCCTCGACCAGCACCCGGACCGCCGCCGGGTCGCACAGCCCGACCCCGGCTACCTCGGTGTCCCGGGCATGCGCCGCCGGGGTGTCGGCCGGGTCGAGCACGGCGGCGATGCCACCCTGCGCCCACCGGGTCGAGCCGTCGTCAATGTTGACCTTGGTGACCACCGTGACGTGCAGACCGGCCTCCCGCAGGTGCAGCGCAGCGGTCAACCCGGCCACGCCGGAACCCACCACGATCACGTCGGTGGTCTCCACCCAGCCGGGCGCGGGCGCGGCCAGCAGCGCGGGCAGGGCAGGCAGGTCGACGGTCGGAAGGTCCATCCCCCCAGTCAACCCGAACCATCCTCGCCCTGGGCGGCGGGGGCGGGACGAGTGTTTTGGGCGACCCCGTCCGTCCCGCGCCTCGCCGCGCCGACCGTCAGGCCGCGGTCACTTCGTCCGGACCGGCAGACCAGCCGGGCCCGCGCCCTTCAGCGAGGCGGTCACCGTACGGTCGCTGAGCCACAGATAGCAGCGGACGCCCCGATCACCGACCTTCCACCGCCCCGCCCCCGGCGGACGGACCACCACACCGCTGCGGAAGCGCAACGTGGCGTCGTCGGGCACGCCCGCGTACCGGGCCAGGACGCTACGACAACCCGTGTAGAGCGGCAGCCAGTCGGCGTCCCGGGTCGGGTACGCCAGGTCCGGTGCGCGCCACACCCCGACGAACTCGGCGTCGTGCTTTTTAGCGCACTCCACCGGGGTCAGCGTCTGCACACCCCGGCCGGCTCCACCGCGGGTCTGCTGGCAACCGAGGCGCAGCCCGGTGGGCCCCTTCAACGCGTCCCGCAGACTGCCCGACCGGACCACCACGGTCGCCGCCGCCTCGACGGTGGTCAGCTCGGTGAGGTCGCAGCGGAACCACCGGGAACCCGCCGCCCAGCCCGGCCCGTTGGGCAGCGCCACCGACAGCCGCAGCCGGCCGGACCGCCATTCGTCACCCACGTAGCGGGTCGCCCGGCTGTCGCACTCGGCGAACGCACCCCGCAGCTCGGCCGAACCACCCGCCGGAGCGGCCGCCCGCTCGGCCGGGAAAGCCCCGACGTGCACCGTCTCCAAACGGTGCGGCCCGGCGCAGTCCACCGGCTCATAACTGGCCAGGCTGACCACATCGGTGAAGTCGGCGGCATGACACACACCGGCGGCCGGGGTGAACGCCGACGGCGCCGGCAACGCCGCCCAGTCGTCGGTCAGATCACCGTCCAGGCCGCCGGACCCGGCGCAGCCCACCAGCAGCACTGCCGTCACGGCAGCGGCGAACAGGGTCGTCATGGCACGGCTCATCGCGGCCTCCCCCAGCCACCGACCGGCTTCCGCCAGCGTGCCCAGGGTAACCGGGATTGACCTTCCGGTAACAGACCGGAATCACGGTACGGGGGATCAGACTCCGGACACGGCCAACGGGCTGGGCACCGGGCCACCGGCCGTTCCAGGCGCCGCCGCAGCCGGGTCGGTACCCAACTCGATCACCCGGTTGTCGGCGTCGACGTGCACGACCCGTGGCCGGTACGTCCGGGCCTCGGCGTCGTCCATCTGCCCATACGAGATCAGGATGACCAGGTCACCGGGGTGCACCAGGTGCGCGGCGGCGCCGTTGATGCCGACCACGCCGCTGCCCCGCTCGCCCGGGATCACGTACGTCTCCAGCCGGGCGCCGTTGGTGATGTCCACGATCGCCACCTGCTCGCCGGGGAGCAGGTCGGCGGCGTCGAGCAGATCCTCGTCCACGGTCACCGAACCGACGTAGTGCAGGTCGGCCTGGGTCACCGTGGCTCGGTGGATCTTCGACTTGAGCATGGTCCGCAACATCTTCAGTGGCCTTTCGCGGTTATCGGTGGGGGTGGTGCGGCCGGGTCAGGGGCGCGGGGCGAGGTGGATCGCCGCGTTGTCGATCAACCGGGTGGCGCCCACCCAGGCGGCGATCACCAGCCGGGCCGGCCCAGCCACCGGCCCCGGTTCCAACTCGGGATCGGTGAGCACCAGGTAGTCGAGGCGGGCACCGGGCGTACCGGAACCGAACGCGGCATGCGCGGCGGTCAGTACCGCCCCCGCGTCCAGACCGTCGTCGGCGGCCTGCGCGCCGGCCCGCAGCGCGGCGGACAGACTCAGCGCGGCGGCCCGCTCCGGCTCACTCAGGTAACGGTTGCGGCTGGAGAGAGCCAGCCCATCCGGCTCCCGAACGGTCGGCACGCCGACCACCTCGACCGGCACGTCCAGGTCGCGGGCCATCCGCCGGACCAGGGTGAGCTGCTGGTAGTCCTTCTCGCCGAAGAACGCCAGGTCCGGTCGGGTGAGCTGAAGCAGCTTCAGCACCACAGTGAGCACCCCGTGAAAGAAGCCGGGGCGACTCGCCCCCTCCAGCTCGGCGCCGAGCTGGCCCGGATCGAGGCGTACGCGGGGCTGACCATCCGGGTACATGTCCGCCACCGACGGGGCGAAGACCAGATCGGCGCCCGCCCGCCGGCACACCTCCAGATCGGCCTCAAGGGTGCGCGGGTAGCGGTCGAAGTCCTCGTTCGGCCCGAACTGCAACGGGTTCACGAAGACCGTTACCAGCACGTGGTCGGCCTGTTCCCGGGCCGCGCGCAGCAACGTCTCGTGCCCGGAGTGCAGCGCGCCCATGGTCATCACCACCCCGACAGTGCCCTTCAGCCCGGCCCGGCCCTCGGCCAACTCGGCGCGCGTGTGCACCACCTGGGTCATGCGGCCACCTCCCGACCGCTGTCGGCCAGTACGCCGAGCAGCGACTGTGCGTCCACCGGCCGCAACCGGCCAGCGGCGATCGCCCGGTCGGCGGTACGACGGGCCAACGCCAGATACGCGGGGACGGATTCCGGTGCGGTGACCGCCAACCGGGCCAGGTGCCGCTGCACGGTGCCCGCGTCGCCACGGGAGACCGGACCGGTCAACGCGTCGTCACCGAGCCGCAGCGCATTCTCCAGGGCGGCCCGCAGCAGCGGGGCGAGCACCTTCTCCGGCCGGGCCACCCCGGCGTCCCGCAACCGGTCGGTCGCCTCGTTGACAAGGGTCACCAGGTGGTTCGCGCCGTGGGCCAGCGCGGCGTGGTAGAGCGGTCGGTCCGACTCGGCCACCCACTCGGGCACGCCACCGAGGTCGGCGACCAGTCGGGCAGCCAGCGGGCGCAGCTCCGCCGGGGCGGTCACCCCGTAGGAGATGCCGTCCAGCCGGGCCAGGTCGTCCGGCGTACCGGTGAAGGTCATCGCGGGGTGCAGAGCGAGTGGCCGGGCGCCGGCCGCGACGGCCGGCCCGAGCACGGCCAGGCCGTGCGCCCCCGAGGTGTGCGCGACGATCTGGCCCGGGTGCAGCGCGCCCCGCTCGGCGAGGTCGGTCACCACACCGGCCAGCCTGTCGTCCGGCACCGCGAGAAGCAGCAGGTCGGCGGCGGCGTGGGCCACGGCGGTGACCGGGCGACGGGGCACCTCGGGCAACAGCAGCGCGAGGCGGGCGCGGCTGGCTCCGGAGCTGCCGGAGACGGCGACCACCCGGTGCCCGGCGGCGGCGAGCGCGGCACCCAGCACGGCACCGACCCGACCGGCGCCAACGACACCGACGGTGAGCAGACGGGAGGTGGCGGGAGTGGCGGAGGCACCGAGAACGGCGGGCCCGTGCGGGGCGGCCGGACGCGGGCGCAACGGTGCGCTCATGACGACGATCCAGTCCTCGAGAAGGGGTACCGGTCGATCGCAAGTATGCGCCCGGCCCACCGAACCCGGACAAGCATGTGTGAAAACCTTCACCACCACCTCAAGTGCCCTTCACCACCGTCCCCGACCGCCCAGACCAGCGCGTTCCCCCCGCACCCATGATCAAGTGCTGAAAAGTAGGTAACCGGAGCGTTTCTGACCTACTTTTCATCACCTGATCACCGTGCGCCGCGCCCGCTGCATTCGGAGTGAACTGATGTCGATCGCCTGGCGAGACGCGATGGGCCAAGCCCTCTACGGGCCGGGCGGCTTCTTCGTCGCCGGCACCGGCCCGGCCGACCACTTCCGCACCAGCGTGCACGCCTCCCCGGCCTTCGCCACCGCGCTGCTGCGCCTGCTCACCCAGGTCGACGCAGCCCTCGGGCACCCGGCGCGGTTCGACGTGGTCGACGTGGGGGCGGGGCGGGGCGAGCTGCTACGGACTCTCGCCGGGCTCGCTCACGATCCCACCGGGCTCGCGGTGGGGGTTTCCGGGGAGCCCGCCCACTCCGGGCGGTCACGCTTGATCGCTGCGTGGTCGGGCTCCCCGGAAACCCTGACTTCCACGACCTCCGCCCGCCCGGCACCCGACGGGCCGTCGTTGGCCGCCGTCCCCCCGTCGCTCGCCGAACGCGTCCGCTTCACAGCCGTCGAGTACGCGCCCCGCCCGGAGAACCTGCCCAAGGAGATCAACTGGACGTCCGAGATCCCTACCGGGATCACGGGAGTGCTGCTCGCCACCGAGTGGCTGGACAACGTCCCCCTCGACGTGGCTGTGCATTCCGAAGATGGCTGGCGATACGTGCTGGTCGACCCGGAGAGCGGTGCCGAATCGATCGGTGATGTGGTCAGCCTCGACGATCTTGATTGGCTCACAAAGTGGTGGCTCAGCCCCACGAGCCTGCCCAGTACGGACCGTGCGCCGAATCCGGAGGTGACCTGGACGGGCGCGACAAGCGACAGCGAGTCGGGTTTCGGGGCAACCCCCCACAGTGACTACCTACGAGCCGAGATCGGCCGCAGCAGAGATGAGGCCTGGGCCGAGGCGGTGCGAAAGATCAGCCGAGGGCTGGCGGTGGCAGTCGACTACGGTCACCTGATCGGCGACCGACCTGTGGACGGGACGTTGACCGGGTACCGGGGTGGGCGGCAGGTGCCTCCGGTGCCCGACGGGTCGAGTGACGTCACAGCGCACGTGGCCATGGACTCGGTCGCCTCCGCTGGTGCGGTGGTCGCCCGGTGCGCGTACTCCCTGGTCCTGCAGCGGGAGGCGCTGCGGGCGCTCGGGGCCGACGGCGGGCGACCACCGCTCAGCCTGGCCGGCACCGACCCGGTCGGCTACGTGCGGACGCTGGCCGCCGCGTCGGCGGTGGCCGAGCTGACCGACCCGGCCGGGCTCGGCGGGCACTGGTGGTTGCGCCAGCCGGTCGGCATCCCGCTCGGGTCGGCCGTGGCACGATGACGGGCATGACCACCGACGCCGGGGACCTCCGTGAACTGACCGTCGGCACCGGGGCCGGGCTGATCCCCGGCACCGGTGATCAGCAACTCGGCACCGACATGGTGCTGAACATCGGTCCGCAGCACCCCTCCACACACGGCGTGCTGCGGTTGAAGCTGGTGCTCGACGGCGAGCGGGTGGTCGCCTGTGAACCGATCGTCGGTTACATGCACCGGGGCGCGGAGAAGCTCTTCGAGGTGCGTGACTACCGGCAGATCATCGTGCTGGCCAACCGGCACGACTGGCTCTCGGCGTTCTCCAACGAGCTGGGCGTGGTGCTCGCTGTGGAACGCCTGATGGGCATGGAGGTGCCGGAGCGGGCCACCTGGCTGCGAATGGCCCTGGCGGAGCTGAACCGGGTGCTGAACCACCTGATGTTCCTCGGCTCGTACCCGTTGGAGATCGGGGCGATCACGCCGATCTTCTACGCCTTCCGGGAACGCGAGACCATCCAGGCGGTGATGGAGGAGGTTTCCGGTGGCCGGATCCACTACATGTTCAACCGGGTGGGTGGCCTCAAGGAGGAGGTCCCGTACGGGTGGACCGGGCGGGCCCGCGCGGCGATCGGCGAGGTACGCCGCCGGTTGCCCGACCTGGACCACCTGATCCGGCGTAACGAGATCTTCCTGGCCCGCACCGTCGGCGTGGGCGTGCTGTCCGCCGCGGACGCCGCCGCGTTCGGCGCGTCCGGGCCGGTGGCCCGCGCGTCCGGGCTCGACCTGGACCTGCGCCGCGACGACCCCTACCTGGCGTACGACGAGCTGGACGTGCCGGTGGTCACCAAGACCGCCGGCGACTGCCACGCCCGCTTCGAGGTACTGCTCGACCAGGTGTACGCGTCACTGGACCTCGCCGAGCAGTGCCTCGACCGGGTGGACCGGCTGACCGGGCCGATCAACACCCGGCTGCCGAAGGTGCTCAAGGCGCCGGAGGGGCACACGTACGCCTGGACGGAGAACCCGCTCGGCATCAACGGCTACTACCTGGTGTCGCGGGGTGAGAAGACACCGTGGCGGTTGAAGTTGCGCACCGCCTCGTACGCGAACGTGCAGGCGTTGGCCACCCTGCTTCCCGGCTGCCTGGTCCCCGACCTGATCGCGATCCTCGGCTCGATGTTCTTCGTGGTCGGCGACATCGACAAGTGACGCGAGCCGCCTGACCGGTCACCGCCAGCGGTCGGTGGGCGGCGCGCCCCCGGCACGCGGCACGTCGTCCTGCGGCGGGTAGCCGTAACGCTCGTCGACCCGCCGCCGGCCGGTCCGTTCGGGCGCGGGTTCCGCCTGCTGGCCGCGTTGGCGCGGTGGGCGCCACTCGTCCGGCATCGGCACACCGCCCACCGGCAGCGCCGGCCTTTCCGGCTCGGCCCGCCGACCACCGTCGTGGCGGCGCGGTTCCTCATACCGGCCGGCGTCCTCGTAGCGGCCGGCGTCTTCATAGCGGCCGGCGTCCTCGTAGCGGCCGGCGTCCTCGTGACGGCGCGGCTCCTCGTAGCGGCCGGCGTCGTCGTGACGGCGCGGCTCCTCGTGACGGACGGCGGCCCAGCGGTCGGCCACCCGGTACTCGGTGCCGCTGGCGTCGGCGTGCACCTCGGCCCGACGTTCGCCGACGCGCAGCTCCCGACCGTTCTCGTCGTCGCGGACGGCAGCCCACCGGTCACCGGCCCGCAGCTGAGACCAGTACTCGCCGGTGTCGTCGGCCCGCAACGGCGGCCCGGCCTGCGGCGCCGGGGCGCCCGCCCGGTCGCGCTGCTCCGACCAGCCCCGATCGTCCGGGCTGTCCCAGGATTCCGCCGCCGGCCTCTCCGGGCTGCGGTGTGACCGGGCCGGCGGGGCTGGCTCGTCGGGCTGGGCGTACGCGTCGCGCCGATCCGTCCACTCCGGTTCGTCGCGGCGGCCCGTCCAGCCCGCCTCGTCGCCGTACCCGGCTCGGGGGTGCTGCTCCGGCTCGTGCCTCGCCCGGCCGGCGGGCCGAGGGGGCTGATCGGCGTCGCCGCCCCGGGTCCACTCCTGCGCGGGTGGAGTCCACTGACCGGCGTACCCGCCGCCGTAACGCCCGGCCGGCTCGGCCGGGCCGCCGTCCACCACCGTGTGTCGGGTGGTGACGTGAACGGTCTCGGTGTGCCGGACCACGCCACCCGGCCGGTGTGCCGCCTCGGGGCGGTCGTGCTCCCGGGGGCGAGCTGAGCCGTACGCGGTGGCGGCCGGTCGTTCCCCGCCGTACATACCGGCAGCGGGCTGCTCGGGGGCCTCCCGGGCGTACGCCGGCTCGTCGTCGTCCGGGTGCCCGGCGCGCCCCCAGCGGGGCGCGTCGTCGGGGCCGGAAACCCGGGCGCGGCCGGCCGGCGCGTCGGCCCGGTTACGGGCCACCGGCGTGGCGTCCACCGGCGGCTCGACGGCGGCGACCCGGGCCCGTCCGGCACCCGCCGGCTCGACGGAGGGGGCGGCACCGGCGAGGGCGGCACCACTGGCGTCGAGACGGCGGCGTACTGCGGCGATCCCCTCCTGGGCCCGTTGCGCCTGGTCGAGTGCCTGGTTACCGCGCTGGGCGGCGGCCACGATCTCGCCGCGCAACTCCCGACGCAGCTCCTCGATCTCGGCCAGCAACTCGTCGCTGCGGGCCGAAGCGCCCTCGCCGTCGGGCCGCAACGCGATGGAGAGGCCGATCAGCACCACCGCGAGGATGGCGAGCACCGCGGCGAAACGCAACGGGCCATTGCCGTCGGCCACCAGCAGGATCAGCGCCGCCACCGGCGCGAGAGCGACGCCCGCCCAGAAGAGCATGGTCAGCAGCGGTGGTTGACGCCGAGCGTCAGAGGTGGCCGGGGCTGGCATGGATGTGCAGCCTACCGACGAGCTTCGCCGGAGGGAACGGGGTCCCGGGACGCGCGGACGCCCCCGCCCGGTCCGGGGCGGGGGCGTCCTCAGCACGCCCGGCGAGGGCTCAGCTGGTGGCGAACACGCTGTCCGAGGAGAAGATCAGGCCCACACTGATCGAGCCGTCGCGCAGACCGCTCTTGGTCAGCGGCCCGCCCTGGTCCAGCGAGGAGAACTTGCCCACCGACAGCCCGTACGTCTTCTGCAGACCCGGCAGGCAGAACGCACGCTGCTGCTCGCACTCCGGCGGGCCACCCAGCACCGTCGCACTGCCGGAGCACTTCGCGGCCAGCTCGGAGAGGGTCCGTACGCCGTACTTGTCGGCGAACGCCTGGGTGACGGCGAAGGCGTTCTGGTCCTGCGCGGCCGCCGGGGTGCCGAAGGTGATGCCAACCTTGTCGCCCTGAGCCCTGAGCGCGGTGAGCGTGGTGTTGATGTCGGGCGAGGAGATCGGCGGAGGAGTGCCGCCCTTTTCCTTGGCGTTGAGGAACTCGGCCATGGTCGCCGCGTACTCCGGGACGACCTGGATCTCACCCTTCTGCAGCGCCGGCTCGTACAACTCGCGGTTGCCGATCTGCTGCACCTTGACCTGGTAGCCGGCGGCGCTGAGCGCGATCCGGTACAGCTCGCCGAGGATCTGACTCTCGGCGAAGTTACCGGCGCCCACAGTGATGTCGCCACCCGGGCCCTTGGCGATGCCCGCGGTGAGGTTGTTCGCACTGGCGAACTCCTCGGCCGCCACCTTGGGGGTCTTGCGGTCCTCGTTGACGGCCTTGTTGAGCTGGATCAGCTTCGGGGTGTCGAGTGCTGCGGAGACCTTGTCCAGTGCGGCGATCAGCTGCGGGTTGGCCGCCTTGCTGTTGACCGCCGGGATGACGTTGTCGGAGTTCTGGAGCTTCTTGTCGTCCTGCAGAGCGATGAGCTGCTGGCCGGCGACCGGGGCGCACCCGGCGCCGGAGGCGCTGGTCTGGGGTGCGTCGGTGCCGGACGAGCCGGCATCACCGCAGCCGGTGAGCAGTGCTGCCCCGGCGACGGCGCTGACCGCCCCGATCGCCAAGCGTGTACGTGCGCGCATGTGCCCGCCTTCCGTGTCCCGGCGCGGCCCGTCCCGGGCCGGCCGCGTGTCCGACGGGCGATCCTGACTGTTGGCCGCCCGCGAATGTCCACCCAACATGCTCCGCAACCGACCGACAACTCGGGATGGACTTCGTCACCTCATCGTCACCGATCAGACGAACGCAGGTAGTTGGCTTGACGCGGGGTTCACCCGGACGGGTCAGGCACTTCCGGTGGCGTCCGCCGGCCGGGGCCGACCCGTCCGTTGCCGTCCGCGCCGCAGCGGACGGGGAGTGACCAGGCGTTCGACCCCGCCGAGGACCACCTCGGCCAGCAGCGCGAGCCCGGCCACCAGCACACCGCCCGCGACGATCTGACCGCCGCCGGCCGCGATACCGCTCCCGAAGCCGGTCCGGATGATCTGGCCGAGGCCGCCGCCGTTGACGAACGAGGCAAGCGCGGCGGTCGCGATCACCTGGACCGCGGCGGTCCGGAAACCGGCCGCCAGGTAGGGCACCGCGAGCGGCAACTCGACGCGGCGCAGCAACTGCCCACCGGACAGGCCCATTCCCCGGGCCGCGTCGCGGGCCTCCGGGTCGACCTGCCGCACCCCGGTGTACGCGTTGGCCAGCAGCGGCGGCACGGCGAAGACGGCGAGCGCCAGCACGACCGGCGTCTGCCCGAAGCCGCTGGCGAAGACCACCGGCAGGATGGTGAGCAGCGCCAGGGTGGGGATGGCCAGGGTGGCGTTGGACACCAGCACCACCAGGCCGCCACCTCGGCCGAGGTGCCCCAACCAGAGCCCCAACGGCCAGGCCACCAGGCAGCCAAGCGCCACCGCCAGGGCCGAGATGGTCAGGTGCTCACCGAGCCGGTCCAGCAGGCCGCCCGGGTTGGTCCAGTTCAACGGGTCGTTGATCCAGGTGATGGCCTGGCCGATCGGATTCGCCGCGACGGTCACCGTGCCCTCCGGGCGGACCAGGGGGTCACCAGCCGGGCGACCAGGACGAGCAGAAGGTCCAACACGAGCGCGAGGGCCACGCAGAGCAGCGTGGCGGTCATGATCTCGGCCTTGTAGAGGTTGTTCTGGAAGCCCGCGAAGATGAGCTGCCCGAGCCCGCCGTGGCCGACCAGCACCCCGACCGTGACCAACGCCACCGTCGAGACGGTCGCCAGCCGTACGCCGGTCACGATGCCCGGCAACGCCAGCGGGAGGTCGATCCGGAACAGCCGCCTCCAGCGGCCGTATCCCATGCCCTCGGCGGCCTCGCGAACCTCCGGGGGCACCTGGTTGAGACCGGCCACCACGTTGCGCACGATCAGCAGCAGCGCGTAGAGGACCAGCCCGACCAGCACCGTGGTCGCACCGGTGCCCAGGTAGGGGGCGATGAACGCGAAGAGCGCCAACGACGGGATGGTGTAGACCACCCCGCTGACGGCGAGGATCGGACCGGCGAGCGGACGGACCCAGTACGCCAACACGGACAACGGCAGGGCGATCAACACCGCGATCAACACCGCTCGCCCGGTGAGGGAGGCGTGTTCGCGCACCGCGGCGAGGATCGTGTCAGAGTTGTCCCGCACGTACTGCCAGGAGAACCAGGGGTTACCCGGGTCGGCCCGGTAGCTCAGGCGGAAGGACATACGTGGACGTTACCCCGGAGGCTGCCGACGTGACCCAATCCCCTCGCGCGGCATCGATCTCCCTGGACGGCATCCAGAAGCGCTACCCGAACGGCACCGAAGCTGTCCGGGACCTCAGCCTGGAGGTCCGGGCCGGCGAGCTGGTGGTGCTGATCGGCCCGTCCGGCTGCGGCAAGTCGACCGTGCTGCGGATGATCAATCGCCTGATCGAGCCGACCGCCGGTCGCATCACGCTCGGCGACGAGGACGTCACGAACGTCGACCCCGTTCGGCTGCGCCGTCGAATCGGATACGTGATCCAGAACGTCGGCCTCTTTCCACACCAGACCGTGCGGGCCAACGTGGCCACCGTGCCGGGCCTGCTCCGCTGGCCCAAGAGCCAGACCCGGGCCCGGGTCGACGAGTTGCTCGACCTGGTCGGCCTGGACCCGGCCGAGTTCGGCGGTCGCTACCCGCACGAGCTGTCGGGTGGCCAGCGGCAGCGGGTCGGGGTGGCCCGGGCGCTCGCCGCCGATCCGGTGGTGCTGTTGATGGACGAGCCGTTCTCGGCCGTCGACCCGATCGTCCGGGCCCGCCTCCAGGAGGAGTTCCTGCGCCTCCAGGCCGAGGTGCGCAAGACGATCGTGCTGGTCACCCACGACCTCGACGAGGCCGTCCGACTCGGTGACCGGATCGCGGTCCTCTCCGAGGGCGGGCACCTGGAGCAGTACGACACCCCGGCCGCGCTGCTCGGCGCACCCGCCACCGCGTTCGTACGCGAGTTCGTCGGCGCCGACCGGGGCATCCGCCGGTTGGCGGTCACCCCGCTCGACCGGGAGGCGCTGGAGCCGGTGCCCGAGGACGCCGCACCGGACCTGCCCACCGTCTCCGTGGACGGCTCGGCGTACGACGCGTTGGCGGTCCTGCTCACCTCGGGCCGGGACCGGCTCCTCGTGACCGACGCCGGCCGGCCGGTGGGCGCGCTCAGCCGGCAGCGCCTCCTCGACCTCGGCCGCCCGACCAGCTGACCTGCCCCGGCGCACGTACGACCGTCGCGCCTGGCCACACCTCGGTGTGGTCAGGGCGACGGTCGAGGCGGGGTCAGGCGCGACCGCCGAGGCTGGCGATGCCGATGATCCAACCGGTGAGGAAGCCGTAACCGGCACCGGTGCTGGCGTCCTGAAGGGCCCCCAGCAGTGACGGTGCCGGGCCCAGCAGCGCCGCCAACACCGCGGCCAACCCGCCAGCCAGCACGTACGCGGCCCAGCCGGAGAAGAACTGGCTGACCGGGCCGGGCACCCGGGCGACCTGGGCGGCGGGCAACAGGTAGAGCAGCGCCACGGCGAGGACCACCAGCAGCACGGCTCGCAGGTCGGCGGCGAACAACCCGCCGGCCTGCCCGTCCGCGTCGAGCCTCCAGGCCGGCCAGGCGAGCAGGCGCGCGTAGAAGGCCCCGGCCGACTCCGGGTCGGTCACTGTGACGGCCCAGCCGGTGTACGCCGGGCTGCCGCAGATGCCGACCAGCAGCAACACGGCGAGCGCGCCGGTGCCGGCGGCCGTGCCGTAGCGGCTGACCGGGCCGGAACGGTGCACGAGCGACGCGATGCGCCCAGGCCCCGAACCGGTGGCTCGGGCGGACCTGGGCTGCCCCGAGCGGCTCAGTGCTTCATCAGGTAGTCGATGAAGGCGGCCCGCAGCAGCGGCGCCGACTCCTCGTAGCCGTGACCGGTCAGCTCCCGCCACAGCGCGTTGGCCTCGTCGATCGTCGGGCCGATCGAGTTCGGGGCGCCGTCCAGCACCGTTGCCTCGTCCGCGTTCGGCAGGTGGCGCAGCACCGACCAGTAGAACTTCACGTCCCGACGCTCCCGGGCGAGGGCGAACGCCCGCTCCCGCAGCTCCTCGGTGGACAGCGCGTCAAGCTCCTCGAACGAGGTTCCGCCCGGGGCGGCGGCAGGTGAGTCGGTCATGTCGCCGAGCCTAACGGTCGAGATCAGCTCCGGCTCGGCGGACGCGACGCGGCTCACCGCTCGTCGGTGTCCCACCGTCGTGGGCCGTCCTCCCACCGCGGATCCCGCCACGGGTCGATCGGCTGTGGCGCGGCCTGGGTCGGCAGCGTGGGAGGCCAGTTGTCGACGGACTGCGGCTGGGGCGTGGTCCAGCCCGAGCTGATCGTGCCGTCACTGACCGGCTCGGGCCGCTCTAGCCTGCCCGGTCGGGGCCGCCCGAGCGTCTCGACCAGCCGGGTCGCCAGCAACCCGACGCCGAGCGCGGCCCCACCGACCACCCAGTTGCTCAGCGTCCAGCCGCGCTCCGACGCGTACACCTGGAAGACGGTGACCAGGCCGACCGCCAACAGTGTGCCGAACACACCGCCCCGGCGGCCGTACGCGCTGGTGCCGGCGAGCAGGGCCACGCCGACGGCCAGCACCGTCCAGTCCAGCCCCGAGGTGGGCGCCACCGGCCCGGGGTCGTTGGCGGCGAGCAGCATGCCGGCCAGAGCGGCCAGCACGGTGGAGACGACAAGCGCGGCGGCGGTCACCACGGCGGCGACCGCGCCCCGCCGACGGGCCGGATCGGCGATCGGTCGGTATCGGCCGACGAGCCGACGGATCGCCCGGATCGCGCCGAACAGCCCACCCAGGACGGCCACCGCGGCGAACCCGGCGAACAGGTAACCGGCGCTGCCGCTGGGGTCGTAGTCGCCCTGCACCAGCACGGGCGCCGATCGGCGTTCGATGTACACCACCACGGCGGCGGCACCGGCCAGGCTGGCCGCCCAGCCCGGCACGTGCAGCACCACCACGGCCAGCGCCAGCGCCAGCCCGCCCACCGCGGCGACCGCCACGGCCGGGCCGAGCGACGCCGGCAGACCCCGGTCACCCTGCTCGGCGTAGTGCAGGGCGGCGGCCACCGCGATCGGGCCGACGGCCAGGTTCGGCGCGGCAGTCCGCAGACTCAACCCTGCGGCCAGGGCGAGCAACCCCAGCCCGACCGCGTCGATCAGGAGCGTGCGCAGGTTCTCGTCGCGCACCGCGGCCGGATCCTCCCGCCAGAGCAGCCAACTCACGGCGGCCAGCCCGGCCAACAGCAGCAGCTCCCACCCCAGGTGTACGCCGATCCGATCCCGGCCGGGCTCACCGTGGGTGGGATCGTCGAAGACGTTGTCCAGAACGGCGGCCGGCACCCCGGAAGAGGGTTCGGCCGACCGGTCCCGGCCCGCTGCTTCGTAACCCATGACGCCGCCTCCCCAGTGGCCGACCGTCCCCAGTCCGGCGCACGGACGGACCCTGGGCGGCCCTTGCTCTCCGATCGCAGGCACCGTACCCGCGACCGCAGCCGGGCGTAACCCCCTGCTCAGCGCTGGCCGGGGCGGCTCTCCCGGGGGTCCTGCTCGCGCTCGTCGTCCGGGCGTTCCGGCACCCGGCAGGAGCGCTCCAACCAGAGCGCGGCACCGACCAGTGCCAGCGAGGCGAGCAGGCCTCCGCCGGCGGCCGGTCGATCGTCCAGGGCGGCGCGGGTGGTCTCCACGAAGAGCCAGCCGGTGAGCCCCGCGTAGAAGCCCGCGAAGATCGCGGCGGCCAGCGCCGACGCCTTGGCCAGCACCACGAAGCGGGCGACCAGCAGCGGATTGACCGGCTCCCGACCCGGCTTGCGCTCGATCCGGCCCCGGGTGTTGATCGCGGCGTACGCCTCCAGCACGGCGAGCCCGGCCAGCGTCACCACCGGCAGCCAGGGCAGCCGGGGAATCCCGCTGTAGTAGAGGGTGCTGATCAGCAGCCAGGCCACCGCCGCCGCAGCCAGGCCGGCCACGACCAGGGTCGAGATCCGGGTGGGGCCCATCCGCGACCCGTCCGGGCCCGACCCGCGGGGTGGGGGCTTCGCCTGCGTCATGCCGGCCGGTTCCGCTCGGTCATGCCGTCGACTCTAACGCCAACTCCGGCCGGGGACGCAGTTCCAACGCCCCGTCCGCCGCAGGGCCGGTGGTCAGCAGGTCGGTCAGCCAGCCGTGACCGGGCAGCCGTCCGTACGGCTGGATGTCGATCCACGGACGCAGCACGAAGGCGCGCAGGTGCGCCCGGGGGTGCGGCAGGGTCAGCTCCTCCTCGTCGCTGAGCACCGGCTCGTCGTCGTCGCCCCAGACCGCGATCACGTCCACGTCCAGGGTGCGCGGCCCGAACCGCCGCTGCGGGTCCCGGACCCGGCCGGCCGCGCGCTCCGCGTCGCGGGCCCGTTCCAGCCAGTCGCGGGGGGTCGCGCTCTCGTCCTGCACGAGCACCACCGCGTTGAGGTACGCGGGCTGATCGGTGTCGCCCCACGGTGGAGTCTCGTACACCCCGGAGAGCACGAGCACCGCGTCGCCGAGGGTGGTGACGGCCGTACGCAGGTGCTCCAGGCGGTCGCCCAGGTTGCTGCCGAGCGAGAGAATCGCCCGGGTCACCGGGTACGCGCCCGGGTCATGGTGACGGCCACGTCGGTGAAGGTGTGCGGCACCGGCGCCTCGGGCTTGTGCACTGTGACCGTCGCGGCGTCGACCCGAACGTCTGCCAGGCAGACCGCGAGGAGCCGGTCCGCCAGGGTCTCGATCAGGTTGACCGGCTCGCCGGTCACCACCGCGACCAGGCGTTCGGCCAGCTCGCCGTAGTGCACCGTGGCGGCAACGTCGTCACTGGCGGCGGCCGGGCCGAGGTCCAGCTCCAGGACGGCGTCGACCACGAAGTCCTGCCCCTGAACGCGCTCGAAGTCGTACACCCCGTGCCGGCCGCGCGCCCGCAGGCCGGTCAGCTGGATCCGGTCCGTCGTCATCGCCGTACCCCATGCTCGTGATTGTGTTGCGTCAACGTCCTGTCGTGCGGCGGCACGGCCAGGCGGGGGCTGCCGGTCGCCGCCCAGACGGCGAGCGCGTCGGCGGTGGCCCGCACGTCGTGCACGCGTACGCCCCAGGCGCCCGCGGCGACCGCCAGCACACTGGTGGCCACGGTGGCCGCCTCCCGCTGGGCGGTCGGCCGCGGCGTACCGTCCGCGGCGGCGAGCAACCCACCGAGGTACGACTTGCGGCTCGCCCCGAAGAGCAGCGGGTAGCCGAGATCCAGCAACTCCGGCAGGCGGGCACTGAGCTCCCAGTTGTGCGCGGCCGTCTTGGCGAAGCCGAGCCCGGGGTCGACGATGAGTCGGTCGGCGGCCACCCCGGCGGCCAGCGCCGTGTCGATCCGTTGGGACAGCTCGGCCCGGACGTCGGCCACCACGTCCGTGTAGGTGGCCAGATCGCGCATGGCACGGGAGTGCCCACGCCAGTGCATCAGCACCCAGGGGCAGTGCGCGTCGCGGACCACCCGGGCCATGTCCGGGTCGGCCAGGCCACCGGAGACGTCGTTGACCACCGCCGCGCCGGCGGCCAGGGCGGCCTCCGCGACCCGCGCGCGGCTGGTGTCGACGCTGACCGCCACACCGGCGGCGGTCAGCTCGCGAATGACCGGCAACACCCGCTCGGCCTCGGTCTCGGCGTCGATCCGCGCGGCGCCCGGACGGGTCGACTCGCCACCGATGTCGACCAGGTGCGCTCCGGCGTCCCGCAGACGGACGCCGTGTCCGACGGCGGCGTCCAGGTCGGCGTACCGTCCGCCGTCGGAGAAGGAGTCCGGTGTGACGTTGAGGACGCCCATCACCACCGGGCCCGAAGCCCGCACCAGATCGGTCACGACTAGACGGTACCGGTCGCGGCGGCGGCACCCAGCGACCCGGGTGGGCCCCGCACCACTACCCCTGACGTGCCGATTGGAACAGGTGTACGATCGGTCATCCGGGCAGTATCGGGCAGTCCCTTCGCGGCTTGTCGCAATCCGGGGCGGCCCGTACGCTTTGGAATTGGCCAGCATCGAGATGGCGAAGCTTGGAGGGAGGGCCGAAGCGGGGAAAATCCGCCCAAACCTCGCCACCCTCCGTGGTGAGTAACGAACACAGGGTCAAGAACGCCATGCCCTGTGGAGCACTTTTCCCGCCAGGCTTGCCTATTGCACCGCCGCGGCATCGCCGGCCGCGCTATGGGGAGGTTCCAGTGATCGCCTACGAGCTCATGGAGACGGCGTCGTCCGGCGTCGCCCACGCGCTCTCCACCCTGGCGTCGACTCCACTCGCGGAGCCGGCACCGAAGGGGATCGACACCAGCGGTGTCGTCACCTTCTTCGCCAGCAAGATCGCGCCGATCCTGCTCGCCGTCCTGGGCGTCATCTTCATCGGCCGTGCCAGCCGAGGCGAGATCTCCAAGGTGCTGACCAGCTCCGCGATCGCCATCGTCGGGCTCGCCTTCATCGCGGGCGCGGCAACACTCTTCTTCGTCGGCGATTACCTGATCGACCTGATCTTCGAATAGGCGCGTTCACCAGATGCGGCTGCGCACCGACGACGACATCTACCGGGCCCGCCTGGTCTACCTCGGGCCGCCCGGTTACACCCTTCCGGTCCACCTGCCCTACGCCCAGTACGGGCTCTTCATGTTGCTGGTCCCCCTCTACATGTTCATCCACTGGCTGTTCACGTTGACGGTCGAGCTCTTCCCCGCGTGGGAGATCGCGCTCGCCATCGTGACCACGTCGTTCATCTTCCGGCACGTCGACCCCGATCGGCCGGCGCGGGTGGTCATCCGCACCGCACTGACCGACTGGCGACGCACCCGGGAGCCGGCGGTCGAGCAGCGCGATCCGCGCCTGGTCGGCAGCCGGATCAGGATTCGGGAGGAACTGGCATGACCGGACGTATGTCGAACGGCCCGTCGCAGGACGCGGGCATGGGTCTGCCGACAGCCGCCGAGGCGATCGCATGAGCCGCTCCTCCACGCCGGGCTCACCGGCCAGCCGCCCTGGCGCACCGGTCGGTCACCGTGCGCACTCGTTCGACTACATCGAGGACGAGGACGAGGTCGCCCTCGACCCCGCGCTGGTGACGTCACCCGGCCACGGTGCTGTCGGCGTGTTCCAGGCACCCCGGCCGGTTCCCCGCCGGACGCCACCCGCCGAGCCCACCGCCGTGTCGGCCGGCGAGAACGCCGACATCGACTCCCCCTTCCTGGACCTCTTCGGCGGCGGAGGGCGACCCGGCACGCCGCGAGCCGTCACGGCCGGCCCGAGCACCCGCGAGCAGCCGGCGATCCCGCATCAGCCGCCACCAACCGCCGGCCCGGCACCCGCTCGCGCGGTTCCCGAGCTCGAGCCACCGTGGACCCCCGCCGACAACAGTGGCGCACCCGTCGACCCTCGGCACGGGGGCGGCCACCCGGTCAGCGAGTCCCGGGTGCCGCATCAGGCCGGGGATCGACGGCCGATGGGGCGTCCGTCCGATGAGCCCGATCCGGCCGCCGGCGGTCCGTCCGCGACCGCCGGCTCCGCCCGCCGACCTGCCAGCACCGCGCCGAGTGGCCGCCCCCCAGCGGCGCCAGCGGCCCGACCGGCGGCTCAGGCGCAGCCCCAGCCGACGGCCGCCAGCCGGTCCACGGCTCCGCCGGAGCAGCCGGGGATGATCACATCTGCGAATCGGCCAGCTCTCGAGCGCACCGCGCGTCGGGCCACCGACCCGGATCGACCCAGGAGCACCGGCACCGCAGCCCCCGGTAAGGAGGTCGCCGCACCTCGACAGCGCACGGCGAGCCGACCGGACCGACCGATCAAGCCGACCCGGGTTCGCGCTCCGAAGATCAAATTCGGGGATCGGGATCCGTCGGTCGAACTGGCCATCACCGAGATCGCCGGCCACCTCACCTTCACACCGAACACCGTCACCGCCTGGTACTGGCTGCCCGAGGTCCGCTGGGCGTTCCGGCCGGACGCCGAACGCGAGGCGCTGCTGTCGGCGATCTCCGAGCAGTACGCCGGCCTGGCCGGCTTCCGACTGCACCTGCGCCGCACCACCCGGCCGTTCCCCGCCGACGAGTGGGCTCGCACCATCGACACGCACACGGCGGCGCCGCTGCCCGACGTTCCCGGCACCACCGGCTGGGCCGACCACCTCGTCGCCGCCCAACGCCACCTCATGGCGGTCAACCACGCCGAGGGTCAGACCTACCTCGGTGTCACCTTCGCCCGGCGGTCCCTCGGCGACTCGCTCACCGAGCGGCTGCTGCGCACCTTCGGGCGAGGCACCGCCGATGGCGAGCGCCGCAAGCTCGGCCGCACCGTGGAACAGTTCGACGAGGTGCTCGGGGCATTCGGCATGCGCGGCCGACGGGTCACCGCCCAGGAGCTGGAATGGCTGCTCTACCGCTCGGTGGCGCTGTGCATGTCCCCGCCGAGCACCCTCTCCCCCGTCACCGACGGGCGCTGGGAGCGCGGCGACCTGCTCGCCATGACCGAGCAGGTCGAGCGCTACCGCACCCCGTACGGCTCGACGGTCAAGCTGGTCAACCGGATGACCGGCGAGGAGCGGCACGTGGCCGTGCTCGCCGTCGGCCGGATGGAGCCGCTGGAGATCCCGGAACGGCACGAGCCCTGGCTGCACTTCCACGAGCGGCTGCCCTGGCCGATGGAGATCTCCACCCGCGTCGACATCCTCGGCTCCGGCGACTCCTTCCGTAACCTGGAACACCGGCTGCGGATGATCCGCTCGCAACAGCTCGACTACGCCGAACACGGCATCGACGCCCCGCCGGAGCTGGAACGGCTGGCCAAGCGCGCCCTGGTGATCGGCGACGAGATGACCACCGGTCTCCCGGTCGACTCGGCCCGTGCGCACGGCTGGCACCGGATCGCGGTCGGCGGCCGGACCAGGGAGGAATGCCTGGAGCGGGCCCGCCGGCTCATCCAGCTCTACTCCCGGGAGCTGCGCATCTCGCTGCAGCACCCTAAGAACCAGGACTGGCTGGCCCGCGAGTTCATCCCCGGCGAGCCGATCGCCAACACCGGCTACGTGCGTCGCATGCCGGTGCCGTTGCTCGCCGCCGCGCTGCCCCAGGCCGCGTCCAACGTGGGCGACCGGCGGGGCGACCTGATCGGCCGTACCGCCGGCACCTGCCGCCGCCCGGTCTTCCTCGACCTGCACTTCCCCATGGAGGTCCGGGAACGCTCCGGGCTCGCGGTCTTCGTCGCCGAACCAGGCGGTGGTAAGTCCACCCTGCTCGGCGCCCTGGGCTACCTGGCCGCCCGCCGAGGTGTCCAGGTGACCCTGCTCGACCCGTCCGGCCCGCTGGCCCGCCTCTGCGCGATGCCCGAGCTGCGGCCGTACTCCCGGGTGTTGAACCTGACCGGCTCGGAACACGGCACCCTGGCGCCCTACTCGCTGATCCCGACGCCGCTGCGCTCCGAGTTCGGCAGCGGGGCCGCCGGCGACCGCGAGTTCGAGATCGCCGTCTCCAACGCCCGGGCCGAGCGGCGGATGCTGGTCCAGGACATCTGCATGATGCTCGTCCCGCCGCAGGTGGCCAGGGAGGCGTCGACCGCCACCCTCTTCCGACACGCGGTCCGCCAGGTCCCCGCCGAGGAGACCTCCACCCTGGACGACGTGGTGAGCTGCCTCGGACGGCTCGACGACGACGCCGGCAAGGAACTGGCCAACCTCCTGCTGGACACCGCCGAGATGCCCCTGGCCATGCTCTTCTTCGGCCGACCGCCGGAAGGGCTGCTCGGTGCCGACGCCGCACTCACCGTGATCACCATGGCCGGGCTACGGTTGCCCGACCTCAAGATCGAACGCGAGTACTGGTCAGCCGAGGAAGCACTGGCCCTGCCGATGCTGCACACCGCGCACCGGCTCGCCGTCCGGCGCTGCTACGGCGGCTCGATGTCATCCCGCAAACTCGTCGGCCTCGACGAGGCACACTTCATGGAAGGCTGGCGGTCCGGGCGCTCCTTCCTGGTCCGACTCGCCCGCGACTCCCGCAAGTGGAACCTGGCCGCACTGGTCGCCTCCCAGAACCCCCGCGACATCCTCGGCCTCGACGTGCAGAACCTCGTCTCCACCGTCTTCGTCGGCCGCATCGCCGAGGACGCCGAGATCGCCTCCGAAGCGCTACGACTGCTGCGGGTGCCGGTCAACGACGGGTACGAAGCCACCCTCGCCTCGCTCTCCGCCGCCGACGCCAGCTCGTCCAGCCGGCTCGGCTTCCGCGAGTTCGTGATGCGCGACGTGGACGGACGGGTGCAGAAGGTCCGAGTCGACGTCTCGTACGTCGAAGGACTGCTGGACCACCTCGACACGACGCCAGCCGCGATCGCCGCGGCGGCCGGAGTCCTACCGAGCATCCCCCTGCCGGATCTGGAGGCGTGACATGGCTAGGGCCTGGGCAAGGATCGCGTCGTTCCTGCTCGCCCTTGGCGTACTGGCCGGGGCTACCCTCACCTGGCCGCTGATCGGCGCGGAGGCCGCAGCCGCCGCACCGCCCACCGCCCAGGCCCGCGCCGACCTCTGCACGACCGCCGAATGGCAAGCCGACTTCCGCGCCTGCGTGGCAAAGCTACAAGCGGTCAGCGAAGACCAGGTCACTTGTCGCAACGCACCAACCCCGGGTACGCCGGACTCCGGGCTCGCCGGCTGGTTCGCCGCCGCACCACCGACGGAAGCCACGAACGGAGTAGCTGGTCGGTACAGCCTCTATGGCTACGGCGGCTACAGCTATAACACCTATGACATCGACGGTGGCTGCGCCTCAAGCGTGCTCCACCCGGACTACAAGTTCACCACGACGATCGCCAATGGCGAGTTCATGGCCGCAACAGCGATCATTGGTGCATCTAATGCGCTCAGAGAGCGCGCCTGGGACCCCGGTTCGATGTGGGGATGGGCCGACCCGCTTGTCGAACAGGCGACCAAGGCCGTGTACCAGAAGGTGTTCAGCGTCTTCGGGATCGTCACCCTGTGTGTGGTGGGGCTCTATCTACTCTGGCGGTCCCGACAGTCAGACATGAGCAACGCGATGACCACTGCAGGCTGGGCGCTGCTGGTGATGGTCGCGGTCACGGCGCTGGCTGCGTGGCCGGTCAAGTCAGCGAACATCGCCGACGGCGCACTTGTCACCAGCCTGGGAGTGGTGCATGACGCCGTTGGGCCGCAGGCGAAGGAGCCGGACCCTGGGCGCTGCATCGATCCTGACCGTTGCAAGGACCTGCGAACCCCCGCCGTCCGAGCCAGCGACACCGCTACCGAGACAATGCTGTACCGGAATTGGCTCCGGGGCGTATTAGGTTCGGCAGAAAGCGAGACTGCGCTCAAATACGGCCCCGCGCTTTACGATGCAAAATCTTTGACGTGGGGCGAAGCCAAGTCAATGCGCGCCAGCTCGGCGGCCCGAGAAGCGACGATCAAGGCCAAGCAGCAGCAGTGGGCCCGGGTGGCGCAGCAGATCAAGGCCGAGGACCCAGAGGCGTACGAATATCTCCAGGGTGTTCGCGATATGGATCGGGTCGGCGCTGGTTTCATCGCCGTGCTCGCGGCTCTGCTCTTTGCGATGTTCGACCTGACCGCGTCGCTACTGGTCCTGCTGGGTTTCCTGATCTTCCGTTGGGCGGTGATCGCGGCACCCATCCTGGGCACCATCGGTCTACTACGGCCAGCCAGCTCCGGCCTGCGGCGATTGGCGAACGCCGTGGTCGCCGCGCTGTTCAACATCGCCATCTTCGGTACCGGGGCAGCCATCTACCTGTTCGCCGTCGACCTGATCATGAGCACCCCCACCATGCCGGGTTGGCTCCAGGTGGTGCTGGTCTGGCTCTGCGGGGTGGTCGGGTGGCTGCTGCTGCGGCCGTACCGGCGGATCACGCAACTCGGTGGCAAGGACAGCAGCGAAGCGGTCAGTTCGGCCGGGTCCTGGCACCGCCGGTTCTTCCGCGACATGCGGACCGCCGCTCGGCTGGACGTGGCCGAGCCGGGCGGCACCGCCGAGCCGGTGGGCGGACGTCGACGGTCCCCCACCGCGGAACAGACCCGACTACGCCCGGAGGCGCGGCGGGAGGATCCGGCTCCGGTACCGACGGCTGCGGCCGAGGGCCGGCGCGCAGACACGGCGCGCCCGGACGGCCGAGAGCGGCCCGATGAGGCGCCGGCGGAGGAGGGCAGGGGTCGGAGCCGCCCAACCGCCCCGCAGCCCCGACGCCGACAGCCGGCGACCTGGACCGAGCCGGATGTTCCGGCTGAGAACCCGTCGTTCGTGGTCTACCGCCCAGGCTCCACAGAGCGTGTACCGGATCGCACCGGACCTCGGGTGCGCTCAGAGGCGAGGTGACGGCGATGCGACGGGCACTGGAATTTCTCTTCACCCGGGCGCTGCGGTCCCGGCTGGGCGTTGCGCTCGTGATCGGGGTGGTGGTCGTCGGTGTGCTCGGGGCGGCCAGGCTGATCTCCAGCCCGGGTGACTCAGCCGATGGGTTGAGCAGCCGTCCGGATGGGCCGATCATCACGGTGGACCCGACGGCCGGCGACGACGGTCTGCTCAACAGCGCGCCTCCACCGTCACCCGTGACGTCGCCCGGCGCCCGCACGCCCGAACAGACCGCCGACCGCTTCGCCAAGGCATGGCTGGGCAGTCCCGGGATGACCACCGAAGAGTGGCAGGCTGGTCTGCGGCCACTTTCCACGCCGGCGCTGAGGGAGAAGTTGACCGGTGCCGAGCCCGAGAGCGTGCCGGCCGAGAAGGTCACCGGTCCTCCAACCATGCGAGAGCGGACCGAGACGTTCGTCGAGTTGCTGCTACCCCTTGATGCCGGCGGGCTCCGGTTGGAGCTGGTTACCTCCGATGGCGGTTGGCTGGTCGACGTTCTGGACTGGGAGCGGCCATGAGCGACGTTGGTAATGCCAGAACCCGCCGGGGCCCCCTCCGGCTCGGTGTGGTCGCCGCGGTGCTCACCGGGATGCTGCTTCTGCTCTGCTGCACCGGCGGCACCGCGGCGTTCTTCCTCACCGGGCTCGGAGGCGACGACGCCGAGAACGGCGACACCATGGCAGGCATGGAGTGCGGGCCGGTCCGAGCGGTGAACATCGCGGGCAAGCTGCCGCGATTCGCCCAGTACGGCGACACACAGGTCCGCAATGCCGCGATCATCATCAAGGTCGGCCAGGACATGGGCGTGCCCTCGCGAGGCTGGGTGGTCGCCCTCGCCACCGCGATGCAGGAGTCCGCCCTGCGCAACCTCGCCAACAGCGGCGTACCCGAATCCCTGGCCCTGCCACACGAGGGCGTTGGCGCGGACCACGACTCGCTGGGCCTGTTCCAGCAGCGGCCGGGGTGGGGCAGTGTCGCCGAGCGGTTGAACCCCGCCTACGCGGCCCGCAAGTTCTACGAGAAGCTGGTGAAGGTAGGGAGCTGGCAACAACGACCACTGACCGTGGTCGCGCAGCGGGTCCAGGTCAGCGCTTACCCGGACGCGTACGCCAAGCACGAAGAGGTAGCCAGCCGGATCGTGGACGCACTGGCCGGCGGGGCCGCCCGCACCGTGGAGATCAACGGCAAGGCGGTGTGCAACGCGGCCGAACGCGGTCAGATCGCCGCCTCCGGCTGGACCGCGCCGATCCCCGGCGGAGTCGGCTCCGGTTTCCGCACCGCCAGCCGACCCCGCCACAACGGAGTCGACATCGGCGCGGCCAAGGGCACCGAGATCCGCGCCGCAGCGACTGGTCGGGTGTTGGTCTCCACCTGCGACGAGGACGATCGCGGCCGAGAAGACTGCAACGTCGACGGATTTCCCGGCAAGGGGGGCTGCGGCTGGTTCGTCGACCTGCTGCACGCCGGCGGCTACATCACCCGGTACTGCCACATGGTGGTTCAGCCCTTCGTCAAGAAGGATCAGATCGTGACGGCCGGTCAGGTGATCGGCAAGGTCGGCAGCAGTGGCAACTCCTCCGGCCCGCACCTGCACTTCGAGGTGCACCTGCGCAACGACCGTAACGCGTCTGGCGCGGTGAACCCGGTCCCGTTCATGCGCGAGCGGGGTGCCCCGCTGCGCGCCGCTGAGTGAGGCCAGCACCTGTATGACCGGGCCGCTACCTGACCCCTTCGCCGACCAGCCGGACTGGGCACCGCAGCCGCCGAGACCGCTGACCATCGTCCCCGCGACTGAGCGGGTCGAGCTACGCGGCCGACGGGTGCTGGTCGGGTTGCCCGGGATGGGTTGGCGCGGGGACCTGCGCGCGGACGACCGGGTCGTGCAGAGCGCCCGGACCTACGTGCCGGTGATCCCCGAGCACGAGTGGTACCGGGCCGAAGCCGACCAGGTCGAGGTGTTCGCGCCGTTGGTGCCCGTGGAGCGGGTCTGGGTGGAGACGGTCGGCAGCCGGCCGGCAGTGGACGACGCCCGGGACACGGGCATCCGGTTGGTCTCGCTGGACGGCCCGGCACACCGGACCCCCACGCCGGTCTTCGAAGCGGACGCGGTCACCGGTCGGCGGGTGGTGCACGTCGAGGGCGGCCTGGAGCACCGTGACCTTCGAGCGGTCACCGAGACCTACTCGGGTGCCGAAGGGGACATCTGCGTGCGAGTCACACCCGAGGTGGAGTGGTACCGCTGGGCCTGGCGCGGTCAGTCACCCACCACCCTGGAGGTGCCGGTGCATCTCCTGTGGATTGAATGAAAGTCAACTAATCCGGGAGCCAGCACAAACACGCCAGCCGTCCCGGTCGTTCAACTCGAACCGCCACGTGTCTGTCAAGCTCTGATGAATTCCGTCAATTGCGGCACTCCGCCGAATGACAGCGACAACGGTGGCGTCGGCGCCGGCAGTCTCAGTAACGGCAACGTCTTCGATGTTGATTGAAAAAGAGACGCCAAGTTCCCGCTCACGTCCGGCAACGTCCGCAGCGAACTCATCGACCGAGGGGACTGCGCCCTCACAGGTGAACAACCCCGCTCGGTTTGGGTCGCGGGAGACGAGCGTCGCCTGAAGGTAATTGATCACCGCGACGTCCGGGGTGCTGCGGTCGGGTGTCGAGGCGCGGTTGTACCAGACCACGGCGGTGGCGACCCCTCCGAGGCAGAGCAGGGCGAGCACGCCAGCGACAACCGTGAGCACCGTCCGCATTCGGCGGCGTGGCGGCTGCGGTGCCGGCGTTGCCGGGGCGGGCGGCAGCTGCTCGGACGGTGTCCGCTGGGCCGGTACGCGGGAGACCTGGGAACCGGCGGGGGGCTGCACTGATTCCACCTCCTGAAGTTATCGGCTGGACGCTCCGGAGCCAATGCCTCAGATCCAGCGGATCGTGACGGACCCCCCCACCGGTGAGATCCACGACAACACCGGCGCAGCGCCGAGGCACCTCCCGGAGGAGGACCGTCGGCTGGGATACCGTCTCTGCTCGGGGAGGGGTTGCCAACCTCGGGTAGAGGGGGTGGACGCGGTGGCCGGTCAGAAGGCTCGCACAAACCGCGCCGCAGCCCTGCACCGTCGGGCGTCGGCCGTCGCGACCGCGGCTGCCGGGATCCTGGACGAGACGCGGCCGGCTCCGGCCGATCAGCGTCGCCAGTACGAGGTGGCCGACCGGTTGCGGACGGCTGCGGCCTTGCTGGCGCCGGGCTGGTCGGGCGCTGCACTGGACTCACTCACCGTGGACTCGCCGGCCGGTGATGGTCCGCCGCCGTTCGTTCGGGTAGGTACTGCGGCACCGTTGGACGATGCTCGTTTCCCCGCGTTGGTGCCACTTGTCGGCACCGGTCACCTCAGCGTGGACGCTGACGCACGGGAGCCACGGGTTGCGGGGTTGCTCCGGGCCGTACTTCTGCGGTTGTTGGGTGCGGCTCCGGCGGGTGCCCTGCTGATTCGCGCTGTGGATGCCACCGGGGCTGTGCTGACGCCGTTCGGGGCACTCGCTGATGCTGGCCTGTTGCCGCCACCGGCGGTGGACGTGGTGGGTCTGCGCGCGGTGCTGACCGAGGCGGAGCAGTGGGTGACGCCGGGGGCGAGTGGGCGACGCCGCCACGATCGGACGCTGTTGCTGGTGGTGGCCGCGCTTCCGGAGTCGACAGGCCCGACCGATCTGGCGCGCATCGAGACGTTGGCCGAGCAGGGGCCGGCTGCTGGGCTGCACCTGGTGGTGGCGGGTTGGCCGCCCGCCGGCCCGTACTCGGCCCGGGCACCGCTGCCGCACACCACTGCGCTGGCGTTGCGGAATGCGTACGCGCTGCTCGGCGATCCGCCGGGGGCGTCGTTCGCCGGGCCGGGCGCTGATCCGCCGGGCGGTTTGAACTCGCCGGTCTTCGTCGAGTCGGACCCGCCGGCCGAGCTGGTCGACGCGGTTTGTCGGCGGCTCGCCGAGCAGGTGGAGGCGGGTTCCCGGTTGGCGTTGGGTGCGCTGCTGCCGCCGACGGGTGAGCGACTGTGGGAATCGGACTCGGCCGACGGGTTGACCACGACCGTCGGCGATGCCGGGGGCCGGTCGGTGCCGTTGGGCTTCACCGAGTTGACCCCGCACTGGCTGGTGAGCGGCCGGTCCGCGGCGGGCCGGGCGGCGTTCCTGACCACCGCGTTGCTCGGCCTGGCCGCCCGGTACGGCCCGGACGACGTGGCGTTCTACCTGGCGGATCTCGGCGACGGCGAGTCCTTCGTGGAGTTCCTGCAGACCGAGCGGGACCGGTCGTGGGTTCCGCAGGTGCGCGCGGCGGCGATGGCCGCCGACCGGGAGTACGTCCGGGATCTGCTGGACGAGTTGACGGCCGAGGTGCAGCGCCGCACGGAGGCGGGTGCTCGGGCCGGGGGGCAACGCTTCGCGGAGCTGCGTCAGCACCAGCCGCTGCCCCGGATCGTCTGTGTGGTGGACAATGTGCCGGTGCTCTTCGCCGAGCGGGACCGGCTGGCCGCCGAGGTGGCCGCCCAGTTGGACGGGCTGGCCCGGGCGGGTCGGGCGTACGGCGTGCATCTGGTCCTGGCGGGTGCTGGCGAGTTGGGGCTGAGTGCGCGCGCGGATGCTGGTCATCGAGATTCGGTGCTCGGGCAGTTCCCGGTGCGGGTGGCGCTGCCGGGTGGCAGTCCGGTGTTGGAGCCGACCAACGACTCGGCGGCCGGTCTGCCGGTGGGCAGCGCGGTGGTGAACACGGCCGGCGGGCTCGGCGGCCCACGGGGCGCGATCCGGGGTCACGAGCGGTTGATCCGTCACCCGGACCCGCAGGATCATCCGGAGGTCGTGGAGAAGCTGCGGCACGAGTTGTGGGAGGCCCGTCCGGCGGGATCGGTGCCGCCGGTGGTCTTCGCGGGTTACGCCCGCCCGCTGCTGGGCAATGATCCGCGCCACCGGGCGGCCCTGGCGGGACAGGCTCACGGGCCGGCCGCCCTGTTGGGCCGGGCGGTGGACGTGGCCCGCTCGACGGTCGCCGTGCCGTTGGGGCCGGCGGCTGGGCGCAACCTCGCGGTGTTGGGGTCGGGCACCGCGGCGGGTGGGCTGTTGGCGACGGCGGCGCGGAGCACGTCGGCTCACCACGCGCCGGGCAGTGCCCGCTTCCTGGTGGCGGCACCGGATCCCGGGGCCCGGGTCCTGGCGGAGGCGTTGACGGCCGATCTGGCGGCCCGCCATTCGGCGGATCTGGTGGATCTGCCGACGCTGCTCGCGGACGCGGCCGACGACCTGCCGACGTATCTGGTGGTCTTCGGGCTGGACCGGCCGGGTCCCCGGGAGCTGCCGCTGGACCGGCTGCGGTCGCTTCTACGGGACGGGCCGCCGGCGGGGCGACATCTGCTGGGCTGGTGGCGGGCGGTGCCGCCGTTCGCCGCGTTGTTCGAGCCGGCGGGTGAGGTCGACAAGCTGGCGGCGGTGGCCGTGCTGGACGTGCCGGTCGCGCAGCTCACGGCGGTCTTCGGTCGGCCGGTCGAGTGGCAGGTGCGCCCCGACCGGGCGGTGCTCTGGGACGGCCCGGACGAGCGCGGCACGGTCCTGGTGCCGTTCGCCGACGTGGCCGGCTGATCGGGTGGCGCACGTGGAGGGTGTCGAGGTGGATTCGATCGCGACGGTGACCGGGCCGGGGCGTCAGCGGGCAGCCGCGGCGGCCGGGGACGCCACGCCGCGGGCGGTCGAGCCCGGCAATGCCTGGACGGAGTATCTAGCGGCCGCTCGCCAGCTGGACGGGGTACGCCGGGGTGCGGCTGCCGCCGCCGGTGAGCAGGCCCGCTCGGCGGAGGCCGCCCGGGAGGAGTTGACGGTGCTCCGTACCGGGCTGGCGAGTCAGCAGGAACGGTTGCGCGATTTGGGCGTACCGGCGATCTCCCTGGTGCCGTCACCGCCGGAGCTGACGGAGGCGGCCCGGTCGATGGCGGGTGGCCCGGCGGCCGTGTTGGCGGCGCTACGGACCGCGCGTGGCTGGGCCGAGGCGGCGGACGGGGCGCTGGCCGCGCGCCGCCGGTTCCGGCCGGGGTCTTGGCCCGCGAGGGCGCGCAACCTCCTGGTGTACGGGCCGTTCGCGCTGTTGGTGCCGCTGATCCAGGTCGTGGTTCTGGCGGCGACGGGGGTGGGACCGGCCACCGTGGCGGCGTTGATCTGCGGGCTGCCGATGCCGGCGGTCGCGTTCGTCGCCGGTTGGATCGGCATCGGCCGGTTGTTCCGGGTCAGCCCCACCGAGCGGCTGGACCGTACGGTGCGTTTCGGCGCGTTGGTGTGCCTGGTGCCGGCGGTGCTGGCCACGGCCGGCCTGCTGCTGGCCCTGCTCGCTGGCTGACAAACACCCAGCGGAAACGCGACGGCCGGCCGTCCCGGTTGGGTGTCGGCCGGCCGTGGTGCGACGGGATCTCAGCGGGGGATGATCAGCGCCATCGCCTCGGCCCGCGACTTGGAGTCGGACTGCAGGATGCCGCGTACGGCCGACGTGATGGTCTTGGCACCGGACTTCTGGATGCCGCGCATCGCCATGCACATGTGTTCGCATTCGAGCACGACGACGACGCCGCGTGGCGCGAGTTTGCTCATCAGCAGGTCGGCGACCTGCGAGGTGAGCCGTTCCTGCACCTGCGGACGACGGGCGAAGACCTCGACGAGTCGGGCCAACTTGGACAGGCCGGTGATCCGCCCGTCGGGGCCCGGGATGTAGCCGATGTGCGCGCTGCCGCGGAAGGGCAGCAGGTGGTGCTCACAGAGGCTCATCACGTCGATGTCCCGGACGATGACCAGCTCTTCGTGGTTGGCCTCGAAGGTGGTGCTGAGCACCTGGGCCGGGTCGACCCGCAGGCCGGCGAAGAGTTCGGCGTACGCGCGGGCGACCCGGGCCGGGGTCTGCTGGAGTCCGTCGCGGTCCGGGTCCTCGCCGACCGCGATCAGGATCTCGCGGACGGCCTTCTCGATCCGGCCGAGGTCGACAGCGTCTTCGACGGGCCGGCCGGTCAGCTTGCCGCTGATCAGCCGCGCGGCCACGTAGTCCAGCTCGTCGTCGCCGTCGGGTTCGGTCGCGGAGACGGCCAGCTCCCGGTGTGGGGAGCTGGCCGTCGGGTCGTTGCTCAGTGCGTGCCGTCCGAGTTGTTGGACGGCGCCACGCCCCCGACCGACGCCTGCGCGCCGTCGGCCTGGGCCTGCGCCTTGAGCTTGTCCTTCTCCGAAGGGGTGAGCACGGGCGGCTCGGTGGAGGGCTGGCGCTTGCCGAAGCCGTTGTACGGCGCCAGCGGCGGGCGCTTGACCACCCGGGAGCAGATCCGCGCCATGTCGGCAGTGGAGAGGGTTTCCTTCTCCATCAGCTCGAGCACGATGTTGTCCAGGACGTCCCGGTATTCCACCAGGATCTCCCAGGCCTCGTCGTGCGCCAGCTCGACCAGTGCCCGCATCTCGCCGTCGATCTCGGCGGCCACCGAGTCCGAGTAGTCCCGCTCGTGGCCCATGTTGCGGCCGAGGAACGGCTCGTCCCCGCTGGTGCCGTACTTGATCGCGCCGAGCTTGGAGCTCATGCCGTACTGGGTGATCATCGCGCGGGCCAGTTGGGTGGCCTTCTCGATGTCATTGCCGGCACCGGTGGTCGGCTCGTGGAAGACCAGTTCCTCGGCGGCGCGACCGCCCAGCGCGTACGCCAGGGTGTCGATCATTTCGGCGCGGGTCTGCGTGTACTTGTCTTCGGTGGGGAGCACCAGGGTGTGGCCCAGCGAGCGGCCACGGGACAGGATCGTCACCTTGTGCACCGGCGCGGCGTGCGGCAGCGCCCAGGCGACCAACGCGTGGCCACCCTCGTGGTACGCGGTGATCTTCTTCTCGTTGTCGCTCATGACGCGGGTCCGCCGCTGCGGACCGGCGACCACCCGGTCGATCGACTCTTCCAACGAGTCGTTGGTGATCGCCCGCTGCTCCTTGCGAGCGGTGAGCAGGGCCGACTCGTTGATCACGTTGGCCAGGTCGGCGCCGCTGAAGCCCGGCGTGCGACGGGCCACCGCGTCGAGGTCGACGTCGGGCGTGAACGGCTTGCCCTTGGCGTGCACCCGCAGGATGGCCTTGCGGCCCTCCATGTCGGGGGCGTCCACCGGGATCTGCCGGTCGAACCGGCCCGGGCGCAGCAGCGCCGGGTCGAGGATGTCCGGCCGGTTGGTGGCCGCGATCAGGATGACCCCGCCCTTGGTGTCGAAGCCGTCCATCTCGACGAGCAGCTGGTTGAGCGTCTGCTCCCGCTCGTCGTGGCCGCCGCCCATGCCGGCGCCACGGTGCCGGCCGACGGCGTCGATCTCGTCGACGAAGACGATCGCCGGGGCGTTCGTCTTGGCCTGCTCGAACAGGTCACGGACCCGGCTGGCGCCGACACCGACGAACATCTCCACGAAGTCGGAGCCGGAGATGGAGTAGAAGGGCACGCCGGCCTCGCCGGCGACCGCGCGGGCCAGCAGCGTCTTGCCGGTGCCGGGCGGGCCGAACAGCAGCACGCCCTTCGGGATCTTGGCGCCGAGGGCCTGGTACTTGGCCGGGTTCTGCAGGAAGTCCTTGATCTCGTACAGCTCTTCGACGGCCTCCTCGGCACCCGCGACGTCCGCGAAGGTCGTCTTCGGAGTGTCCTTGGTGATCATCTTGGCCTTGGACTTGCCGAAGTTGAGCACCCGGGAGCCGCCGCCCTGCATCTGCGACATGAAGAACAGCAGCAGGAGCACGAGCAGCGCGATCGGCAGCAGGTTGACCAGCAGGCTCACCCAGATGCTGTCCGAGGAGACCTTGGCGTCGGCCGGGCCGGTGACCCGGTTGTTCGCCTTGGCGTCCAGCACCTCGTTCCAGATCTGGTCGCCGGCCTGGTACGGGAACTGGGCCTCGATCTTGTTGGTCTCGGTCTTGCCGAACTTGGTCTTCTGGGCCAGGTCCAGCTGGAGCGTCTGCTCCTTGTCCTGGAAGACCACCTTGTTGATCTTGGCGGTGTGCAGTTGATCGAGCGCAACGGAAGTGTCCACGCGGTGGTAGCTGGGACCACTGGTGAACAGCTGACTGAGCACAACGGCGCCGAGGATGACCAGGATGATCCAGACCACCGGTCGGCGGAAGAAACGCGTACGTTCCATACTGTTGTCGAGCGCCGGGGCGCCCGCATCCTCCTGATCGACGTCCTGACCGTCTGATGGTGTCGCCGCGTTGAGCGGCGGCCGGAGCCGCCGTGCGGGCCGACTCGACCCCGAGGCGCGAAAACTACCGCGCCGCGGTCATTCGACGGTACACCGTGTACGCGAGGAGTGAGCTTGCGAGCCCCGCACTCGTGCACCATCAAAAGACCGTGTACGCCAGCAGCGAACCTGCGAGCCTCCGCACTTGACGTGCCTTCGACATCGACGACACGCACCGTGGGCAGGCCCACCAGCCCCGCAGCCAACGTACGGCGAGTCCGGGTGGAAGCCGGCGTGGCGGGGAGTCCGGCTCGGCCACCCGAGCGCCCGGTCACGCGATCGAGTGGGTCGAGCGCGGAGGAACCTCCGGGCCACCGTGCTACACGGTAACCGCATCAGCTGAGAGCGCGCTGAACGTCGGCTTGATGGATGCCGATACAAGTCGGGCTCATGTCGACCCGCGGGCCGTCGCGACGGGTCGGCCCGGCGTCAGGAGCGGGCGTAGACCTCGGGCTTGAGCACCCCGACGTACGGCAGCTCCCGGTAGCGCTCGGCGAAGTCGAGGCCGTAACCGACCACGAACTCGGTGGGGATGTCGAAGCCGACGTACTTCACCGGTACCGGCACCTTCACGGCGTCCGGCTTGCGGAACAGGGCGACCACCTCGACGCTCGCCGCCGAGCGCGACTCGAGGTAGCGCAGCAGCCAGGAGAGCGTGAGCCCGGAGTCGACGATGTCCTCGACGACGATCACGTGCCGACCGGCGATGTCCCGGTCCAGATCCTTGAGGATGCGGACCACCCCGGAGGAGGTGGTGCCCTGGCCGTAGGACGAGATGGCCATGAAGTCGAGCTCGGCCGGCGGGCCGTTGCGGCCCAGCGCCCGGGCGAAGTCCGCCATGAACATCACCGCGCCCTTGAGTACGCACACCAGCAGAAGCCCGTCGCCCACGTGGGAGTAGTCGGCGGAGACCTGCTTGGCCAGCTCCGCCGTCTTCTCGCGGATCTGCGCCTCGGAGATGATCACGTGGTCGATGTCGGCGTCGTACCAGGAGCCGTCAGCCATGACTCCTAGCCTGCCGTACGTCGGATGGACTCCGTCGGCGGGGCCGCACCTTTTGGCGCGGTCCCGCCGAGGATTTTCTGCGCAAACAACGCTAATCACATCAGTTGGTGCGTGACCGCCAGCGGCGGCCATCGTCGCTCGGCTTCCAGTCGGCCGAATCGTGGCTGTCGACGGTGAGGCCTGCCGCCGAGGCGGCGGCGAGGAGGACGAGGAACAGGAGGATGAACAGGAACTCCATGGCGGCGCTCGCTTTCGCATGATTGCTGTCGGTTTCGCCGCCGGTGCGCACCGGACTGAGACAAGTCTGCGACCTCGCGAAGCGATCGGACAGTGGCAGGAATGCCAGTGGTCATCGATTTACTGCCACCTGTCGGGTTACCCTCGTCACATGCTGCGGTCCGTTGCCGTCCTCGCCCTCGACCAGGTCGCTCCCTTCGAGCTCGGCGTGCTCGCCGAGGTGTTCGGCACCGACCGGACAGCCGACGGTTTCCCCGCCTACCGCTTCCAGGTGTGCAGCCCGGACGGCGCTCCCGTGCGTACCTCGTCCGGCTTCCACCTCACCCCACACGCCGACCTCGGCCCGGTCGACGAGGCCGATTTGGTGGCCATCCCCGCGCACAGCCAGGGCACCACGGTCCCCGGCCCGGTACTCGACGCGCTCCGCCGGGCCGACGCCCGCGGAGCGCACCTGTTCAGCGTCTGCTCCGGAGCCTTCCTGCTCGGCGAGGCCGGGCTGCTCGACGACCGTGAGTGCACGACCCACTGGCGGTACGTCGACGAGCTGCAACGCCGGCACCCGCGCGCCCGGGTGCGGTGCAACTCGCTCTACGTCCAGGACGGTCGGTTGCTCACCAGCGCGGGCACGGCGGCCGGCATCGACGCGTGCCTGCACCTGATCCGCCAGGAGCACGGCTCGGCCACCGCGACCCGGCTGGCCCGGCGGATGGTGGTCCCACCGCACCGCGACGGCGGCCAGTCCCAGTACGTCGAGGCGCCCATCCCGAAGGCGCCCGAGGCACCCACCCTCGAACCGGTGCTGGAGTGGCTGATGGGCCACCTGGACCGGACGATCACCGTGGAGGAGTTGGCCGCCCGCGCCGGCATGGCGCCCCGCACGTTCGCCCGCCGGTTCCGCGCCGAGACCGGCACCACCCCACACGACTGGCTCACCAACCAGCGGGTGCTGCTCGCCCGGCGGCTGCTCGAGGAGACCCCGTTGAGCGTGGAGGCGGTCGCCGACCAGTCCGGCTTCGGCGACGCGGCCGCGTTGCGTCACCACTTCAGTCGCCGGGTCGGTGCCACCCCACACAGTTACCGGACCACCTTCCGGGACCGGGCACTCAGCGGCTGAGACCGGCCGGCAGGTCAGGCGGGGCGCACCGATGCCAGCCGGCCGTCGCGGCGGAGCACCCGTACACCGCCGGGCAGGTCGGTCGGGCCCTGACCGTGCCAATCGGTCACCAGGGCGTCCAGAGCGGCCACGTGCCGGTGCGACAGGGCACCGGGCAGCGCGCCCAACTCGCGGGCCCAGGAGTGCAGCACCCGGCCGCGTACGGCGGGAACCAGGCCGAGCAGCGCCGGCACGGACAGCCCTCCGTCGGGGCACCGGGCCGCCGCCAGAGCCGTTCCCGCCAACTCGTCGAGCGCGGCGTTGTCGGCGGCCACCAGCCGGGCGGTACGCGCCAGGTTGTCCACAACACCTGGCCCGAGCGCCCGCACCAGCGCCGGCAGAAGGTCGCCCCGCACCCTCGACCGGGCGTACGACGGGTCGCTGTTGTGCGGGTCCTGCCACGGGCTCAGCCCGAGGACGGCGCAGGCGGCGCGGGTCTGGTCCCGACCGATTTCCAGCAGCGGACGCAGCAGTGGCACCCCGCCCAGATCGCGGCGGGCGGGCATTCCAGCCAGCCCTCGCGGGCCGGCGCCCCGGGCGAGCGCGAGCAGCACCGTCTCCGCCTGGTCGTCACGGGTGTGCCCGGTGAGCACCGCGACGGCGTTCTGTTGCCGGGCCGCCTCGGTCAGCGCCTGGTAGCGGGCCTCGCGGGCGGCCGCCTCCGGCCCGCCGGGACGCCCGGCCACCTCCACCCGGACCACAGTCGTCGACACGAACCCGACCCCTCGTCCCCAGGTGGCCACCGCCTCGGCGCGCTCCGCGGAGCCGTCCTGCAAGCCGTGGTCGACGGTGACGAGCCCCGCGGCGCGGCCCAGCCGTGGCGCCACGAAGGCGGTGGCCGCCGCGAGCGCGAGCGAGTCGGCACCACCGGAGCAGGCGACCAGCACCGGCCCGCCGGACGGCAGACCGGTCAGGGCGCGGCGGACCGCCACCCGGATCGCGGCCACCGGCGGAGCGAGCGCGGCCACCGGCGGGTGGTCAGCCAGCGGCCGGGATGGTGCCGGCGGGGCCGTGCACGCGGGCGACCCAGGCGTCCGGGTCACCCAACTCCGACAGCCGAGGCAGGGTCAGCGGCGAGTTGAAGATCGAGTTGAAGCCGTCCATGCCGACGCGTTCCACCACCCCGTGCACGAACTTGCGGCCCTCGGCGTACTGGCGCATCTTGACGTCCACGCCGAGCAGCCGGCGGATCGCCTTCTCCAGCGGGTTGCCCGCCTCCCGGCGTCGGTTGAACGACGCCCGGATCCGCTCCACGCTCGGGATCACCTGCGGGCCGACGCCGTCCATCACGAACTCGGCGTGCCCCTCCAGCAGGGTCATCAACGCGGTGAGCCGGTCCAGTACGGCCCGCTGCGCCGGGGTCTGCACGATGTCCAGCACGCTGGTGCGGCTCTCCGGATCACGGACCGCGTCGGACAGCGTGGCCACCCCGCGCCGCAACCGCTCGACCAGGTGCTCGCTTCCGCTGGACGAGGCGTCGACGAACGCCTGCACCTCGCCGAGGAAATAGGCCCGCATCCACGGCACGGCCGTGAACTGGGTGCGGTGGGTGACCTCGTGCAGACACACCCACAGCCGGAAGTCCCGAGGGTCGGCGCCGAGCTTGCGCTCCACCTCGACGATGTTCGGTGCGACCAGCAGCAGCTGGCCCGGGTCGGCCGAGAAGACCTCGTACTGCCCGAGCACCCGGCCGGAGAGGTAGGCCAGCACCGTCCCGGCCTGCACCCCGGTGAGCCGGGACCCGATCGCCTCGGTCAACGCGCCCGGTTGCTTGTCGCCGGAGAGCCGACTCACCAGCGGTGTGATCACCTCGCGGAGACCGGCGATGTTGGTCGCGGCCCAGTCTCGGCGGTCGACCACCCGGACCGGCGGATGCGACACCTGCGCCCGCAACCCCGTGTAGTCGGCCACGTGCCCGGCCGCCTCGTCGGTCAGCCGACGCAGGTCGCCGACCACGTCGGTGGCTTCCGCGTACGACACGCGGGGGCCAGACTTGCTCAACGCCCCCGCGGTGGCGGCGGCCAGATCCCAGTCCACGAACTGCGCCATGAACCCACCGTACCCGTGCCGCGACACCCCGGCCCGGGCTCGTGCCCTCGATCGACGCCGATGGCGACCGCGTCGCCCCCGATTTGGCGACGGTCAGCCGCAGCCGCAACCGGCCAGCGCGGCGGCGATCCGGTCCAGTGCCGGCTGGGCGGTGTCCCGGTCCCCCGGGACCTTGTCGGTGAGCACCGCGAAGGTCAACAGCCGGCCGTCGGCGGTGGTGACCAGGCCCGCGACGGAGTGCACGCCGGTCAGTGTGCCGGTCTTGGCCCGGACGCTGCCCGCGCCCGCGGCGGTGCCCGCGGCGGTGCGGTAGCGCTCGTTCAGGGTCCCGGACCAACCGCCCACCGGGAGACCACCGAAGACGCCGGCCAGCTCCGGATGGTCCGGACTGGCGGCCAAACGGATCAGATCGGTCAGCAGCGACGGGCTGATCCGGTTGAGCCGGGACAGGCCGCTGCCGTCGGAGACGCTGATCTCGTCGGCGGGCAGGCCCAGCTCCGCCACCTCGGCGTCCATGGCGGCGGCGCCGCCGTCGAACGAGGCGGGTTGACCGCGGGCCAACGCGACCTGCCGGGCGAGCGCCTCGGCCACCAGGTTGTCACTCTCGCTGATCATGACGTCGACCAGCCTGATCAGCGGCGGGGACTGCACCACGCCCAGTTCGGTGCCCGGTGCCGGGCTGGCACCGGCCGCCGCCTGGGGCGGGGCCGTGCCCCGCTTCACGGAGTCGGTCGGAACCCCGAGCAACCGGGCGAACGCCTTGCCGGCGGCCAGGTCCGGCTCGGCGAACCGCGGGGCGGACCCGTGCTCGACGCCCGGGTCGGTACGCGCGCCGTCGGTCATCAGCGCGGTCACCGCGCCCCCCGAACCGCCGGTGGGGATGTCGTCGTCCCAGCCGGGGCCGTAGACCGGGCCGGAGTAGACCGAACCGTCGACCGTGACACTGGTCGGGGGCGTGCCGCCGAGCGCGGTACGCACCTGGGCGGCCAGATCGTCGAGGCGCGCCGCGCCCGGGTAGTAACCCTTCTTGTTGATCGCGAGGGTCGGGTCACCACCCCCGATGATCACCACCTCGCCGGCCTTCGCGCCGGCCACGGCACGGGTGGGAATCCGGTAGCCCGGCCCCCGGGCCGCCAGCACTGTCACCGCGGTCGCCAGCTTCGTCACCGAGGCGGGCACTGTGCCGTCGTCCGCCCCCTTGGCGAACAACGTCTGACCGGTGATCACGTCGGCGACCGAGACGTTCACCCGGTCACCCAGGGCGGCGACGCCGACCAGTGGATCGAGCACGGCCCGAACCCCGTCCGGGGTGGGCACCGGGGCGTTCGAATCCGGGCCGCCCAGCACGTCCGACGGGGCGGGTTCCGGAGTCACGCCGACCGCGTTCGGCCCGGACCCGGCGTCGTCGCCCAGCCATCCGGCGATCGGGCCGGGACGGGTGATCACGACTCCGACGCTGGCGAGCACCAGCAGGAGCGCGGCGGCCAGCACCAGGGGCAGCCGCCTCCGGCGGCGCGGCGCGGCGGGTGCGGGCGCTGGCGCGGCGTCGGCGGGTGCCGGCAACGCGGAGATCGGCGGCCCCACCGGGGGGACCTCACCTTGGTCGGGGGCGGTCGGCCCAGGACCGAACGACGGGCTGAGCGGCGCAGGGCTCACCGGGACCGTGGCACTGCCGTGTGGCGGGCCGCTCACCGGTTGGTCACCGCCGGCTACCGGGAACCGACCCGCGTTCGGAGCGGGCGATGCCGGCCCGACCGGTGGGCGCCAGGGCAGCGGCGGGGGCCGCTCGGGCACCGTCTCCGGTGCCGGGGTCGTTACCTCGGGAGGCCGTGGGAGGTGCGCCTCCGGCACCGGGACCCGCCCCTTGGCACTGCCGGAGCCGGATCGTCCGGTACCGTGCGCGGAGCCCCCATGCGGGCGGTAGTGTGAATCTTCCCTCCCCACGACCCCCTCCTCCCCCAGCGAAAATCGGCTTGGGTGACACTACTTCGGTCCGAAGACTATGCGGCGGCCGGAGTCGGCGGGTGGGCATTCACCTGTCCGGAGGGCCGCCAGTGGTTCCGTTAGCCAGCGTGGGCAGACGAGGGAGCGTGCAGATGGATTTCGACGTGACGGTTGAGATCCCCAAAGGTCACCGGAACAAGTACGAGGTGGACCACAAGACCGGCCGGATCCGGTTGGACCGCACCCTCTTCACCTCCACCCAGTACCCGGCCGACTACGGGTTCATCGAGGGCACCCTGGGCGAGGACGGCGACCCGCTGGACGCCCTCGTGCTGGTCCCCGAGCCGACCTTCCCGGGCTGTCTGATCCGCTGCCGCACCATCGGCATGTTCCGGATGACCGACGAGAAGGGTGGGGACGACAAGGTCCTCTGCGTGCCCTACGAGGACCCTCGCCAGGAGCACCTGCGCGACATCCACCACCTGGGCGAGTTCGACCGCCTGGAGATTCAGCACTTCTTCGAGGTCTACAAGGACCTGGAGCCCGGCAAGTCGGTGGAGGGCGCGACCTGGGTCGGCCGCACCGAGGCCGAGGCCGAGATCCACGCCTCCTACAAGCGGGCCCGCGACGCCGAGGCGCGCGGCGAGTCCATGCACTGACGACCGCTGACGCACAGGGCCCGAGGGTCGCTCAACCGAGCAACCCTCGGGCCCTGTCGTACAGGTCGAGCACCGCGCAGGCGATCGGCACCACGGCGACCACCAGGGCCGTGTCGGTGAGGTCCGCGACCCTTCCGAGGTACGGCGAGACCGGCCGGCGGGCGTACCCGGTGCCGCTGGCGACCGCCACCAGGGCCAGCGCCGCCCCGCCCAGAACCAGCACCAGTCGCCCCGTCTCGTCGGCCCGACCGACCAGCACGGCACCCAGCGCCGCGTAGCCGGCCAGCCCGGCGAGCACCGTCGGCACCCGGTGTCGCAGCGCCACGAACAGCCGCGACCGCAGCAGCAGCACAGCCGAGGTGACCGCCACCAGCACCCGGCCCGCCGTGCCACCGGCGACCACGAGGACGACCGCTGTGGCCACCACCAGCAGCGCGTGGCCGATGAGCATCCCGGTGAGCATCTCCTCGGTGCGGATCACCGCCGCGAGCACCCGGCCCCGGTCCGGCAGATCCCGGACCCGCTCCGGCTCCTCGGCGGGGGTTGCGGCCGGCAGGGTGATCGGCGGCAGTGGCAGCTTGCCCAGCCGGATGGCCAGCAGCGGGATGACGCCGACGGCGAAGACCAGTGCGCTGAGCAGCACCGCCGCCGTACCGGCAGTGGTCGTCAGCAGCCCACCGAGCGCGGCCCCCGCGCCGATCAGGCCGACAGTGACGCCGGCCACGAAGACCCGCAGCCGACTGGCCACTCCGAGGAGACCGATCAACGCCACCAGCAGCAGCGCGACCGAGCCGGCCAGCAGTTCGGGAGCGCCCACCCAGCGGGCCGGCCCGATCGGCCCGACCGGATCACCGGAGCCGACGGCCAGGGCACCGGCCGTGAACGCGTACGGCAGCGCGTAGCCGCCGAGCGTCGCCCCGGCGGTGCCGTCGCCGTTGGCACGGGAGGCCACCGTGCCGGCCACGGTGAGCACCAGCGCCACCGCGGCGGCCGCCAGCCAGCCGGCCCGTTGCGTCGGACCGCCGGCGAGCAGCGCGAGCAGTCCGACCGCGAGCGGTACGGCGGCACCCGCCAGGCCGGCTGCCCGGGTGGCGGTCGGCGACCAGGCGCCGCCGCGGCGGCGAGCACCGTCGGCGATGGCCTCGATGACGTCGTCGTACTCCAACTCGGGCCAGTGTGCGCGGGCCGGCACGAGGTGCAGCACCTCACCGTCGCGGACCCCCTGCGGCAGCAGCGCCTGTGCGGTCACCAGCAGCGCCCCGTCGGTGCGGCGGAGGACCCAACCGCCGTGCTGCTCGCCGTCGTCGGCGAGCCCGACACCGGCGTGCCGGAGCACGTCGGGCAGCAGCTCAGCCAGGGGCACCTGCTCCGGCAGGGCGACGTCCACCCGTCGTTGCGGCGCGCTGATGGTGACGCGTGCCAGCCCGGTAGTCATCGACTGGTCTCCATATCGACTGGGATCGGAGGCTGCGCGGACGACAGGACTTTACCTACCATGAGCCAGGCTCGGGTTACCCAGCGCTGTCAGGAGGCCGAGTGTCCACCGTCGTCATCAAGCGCCCACCGCGCCGACCAGCGCCGGAGATTCCCGGCGGTGAGCTGTCGGTCGACGCGCCACCGGAGATCCCCGTGGTGACCGGCGGGCGGTGGCAGCAACTGCTCATGCTGCTGCCCATGCTCGGCGGCACCGTGGCGATGGCGATGATGTTCGGCCGGGGCGGCGGGGCCTACTCGTACGTGGTGGGCGGCATGTTCGGGCTCTCCTCGTTGGCGATGCTGGTGACGTCCTGGGGCAGCGCCTCCGGCACCCCGAAGAAGTCCGAGATGATGGCCGCCCGCAGGGAGTACCTGCGCCACCTGGCCACACTGCGGCGGCGGGTACGGCGCACCGCGGGCCAGCAACGGGCCGGGCTCTACTACCGGCACCCGGATCCGGGCCGGCTCTGGTCGACGGTGGACAGCCACCGGGTCTGGGAACGGCGCCCCGCCGACCCCGATTTCGCTGTCGTGCGGGTCGCCGTCGGGCCGCAGACCCTGGCCACCCCGCTGGTCCCACCGGTCACCCGGCCACTGGAGGAGCTCGAGCCGATGACCGCCGGCGCGCTGCGCCGCTTCCTGGACGCGTACTCGGTGGTGCCGGACCTGCCGGTGGCGCTGTCGCTGCGCAGCTTCGCCCGGGTGCACGTGCGATCCGCCGCCCGTGGCCGGGCCGCGACCACCCCGACCACCGGCGGGCCACCCACCGGCGACCCGGCGGCGCAGGCGCTGGTCCGGGCCGTGCTGACCCAGTTGGCCGTCTTCCACGCCCCCGACGAGCTGCTCGTCGCGGTCTGCGCCGGGCCGGAGCGCCGCGCCTGCTGGGAGTGGGTGAAGTGGCTTCCGCACGCCCACCATCCCGGCCGCGCCGACGCGCTCGGCCCGGTACGCCTGGTCACCAGCTCGGCCGCCGAGTTGGAGTCGCTGCTGGCCGACGTCCTGGCCACCCGGTCCCGGTTCAGCCCGGCCGGCCCGGCCACCGACGGCCAGCACGTGGTGGTGGTCCTCGACGGCGGCGACCTGACCGGTGCCAGTGACCTGACCGGCGACGGCGGCATCGACGCCGTCACCGTGCTGGACCTGGACACCCCGCCGCCCCGACTGCTGGACCGGTACGCGCTGCTGCTGGAGTTGCACGGCCGGCGGCTGCACTCGCGCTCGTCCGACGGGCACGCCGAGGTGGGCACCGCCGACCAGTTGGACCTGGCCGACGCCGAGGCGGTCGCCCGACGGTTGGCACCGCTGCGGCTCGCCGGCGCGGCCCGCGGGCCGGACTCCCCACTCCAGGCCGACCTGGGCCTCCCCGAGCTGCTCGGCCTCGGTGACCCGGAGAGCTTCAGCGCGGAACAGGGCTGGTTGCCGCGCTCGGCACGGGACCGGTTGCGGGTGCCGATCGGTGTGGGCGCGGACGGCGGGGCCATCGAGCTGGACCTCAAGGAGTCCGCCCAGGACGGCATGGGCCCGCACGGTCTGCTCATCGGGGCGACCGGCTCCGGCAAGTCCGAGCTGCTGCGCACGCTGGTGCTGGGGCTCGCCGCCACGCACAGCTCCGAGCAGCTCAACTTCGTGCTCGTCGACTTCAAGGGTGGCGCCACCTTCACCTCGTTCGACCGGCTGCCGCACACCGCGGCCGTGATCACCAACCTGGCCGACGCGTTGCCCCTCGTCGATCGCATGGTGGACGCGATCAACGGGGAGTTGGTCCGCCGCCAGGAGTTGCTGCGGCGGGCCGGAAACTTCGCCAGCGTGCGCGACTACGAGCGCGCCAGGGCGGCCGGCAGCCCTCTCGCCCCGCTGCCGTCGTTGCTGCTGATCTGCGACGAATTCTCGGAGCTGCTCTCCGCCAAGCCCGACTTCATCGACCTGTTCGTGCAGATCGGCCGACTGGGCCGGTCGCTCGGCGTGCACCTGCTGCTCGCCAGCCAGCGCCTGGAGGAGGGCCGGCTCCGTGGGTTGGACACCCACCTCTCGTACCGGATCGGGTTGCGCACCTTCTCGGCGCTGGAGTCCCGGACGGTGCTCGGCGTGGCGGACGCGCACGAGCTGCCCCGCTCACCGGGCCACGGCTACCTGCGGGCCGGCACCGACCCGCTGGCCCGCTTCAAGGCCGCGTACGTCTCCGGTGCCGTCCGCCGTCGGGCCGCGCCGGGCGGCGTCGCCACCGAGGGAGGCGCGCGGCTGCTCACCTTCACCACCCACGTCGTACCGGTGCCCGAGCCGGCGACCCCGGCCCTGCCCGTCGTGGCGGAGGAGGAGGGCACCAGGACGCTGCTCGACCTGCTGGTGGACCGGCTCGTCGGGCAGGGCCCGCCGGCGCACCAGGTCTGGCTTCCGCCGCTCGGCCAACCGCCCGCCCTGGACGAGCTGCTCGGTCCGGTCGAGGTGCACCCGAAACGCGGGCTGACCGTGGGCAACCCTGAGTTGCACGGGGCACTCGGCGTGCCGATGGCGGTGGTGGACAAACCATTGGAGCAGCGTCGGGACCTGCTCTGGCTGGCGCTGGACGGTGCTGCCGGCCACGTCGCGGTGGTCGGCGCGCCGCAGAGCGGCAAGTCCACCGCCCTGCGCACGCTGATCTGCGCGCTGGCGCTCACCCACACACCGGCCGAGGTGCAGGTCTACTGTCTCGACTTCGGCGGCGGCGGGTTGGCCGCGCTGCGCGACCTTCCGCACGTCGGCGGGGTGACCGGCCGCGCCGACCCGACCGCCGTACGACGCACCGTCGGCGAGATGACCACCCTGCTGGTCGACCGGGAACGCCGCTTCGCCGAGCTGGGCGTGGAGTCGATGGCCGCGTACCGGCAGCGTCGAGCGGCGGCGGGGACCGTGGGCCAGCCGGGCACCGACCCGTACGGCGACGTGTTCCTGGTGATCGACGGGTGGACCACCATCCGCGGCGAGTACGACGACCTGGAGCCCCTCGTCACCGACCTGGCCACCCGGGGCCTGTCGTACGGGCTGCACGTGGTCGCCACCGGGCTGCGATGGTTGGATTTCCGCCCGGCGATCCGGGACCTGTTCGGCTCCCGGCTGGAGCTGCGCCTCGGTGACCCGGCCGACTCGTTGGTGGCCCGGCGTGCGGCCGCGAACGTGCCGGAGCGCTCCGGCCGAGGGGTGACCGCTGAGGGCCTGCACTTCCTCACCGCGCTGCCGCAGCTCGGTACCGCCGGCGCAGACACCGCCGACCTGGTCAAGAGGGCCGCCGACGGGTGGGCGGGTGCTCGGGCACCCCGGGTGCGGCTGCTCCCGCCGGTGCTGCCGTACGCCGATCTGGACCTCACCTCGACGACCGGGCTGCGGCTGCCGATCGGGATCGCGGAGGCGGACCTGCGCCCGGTGTCGCTCGACTTCGCCACCGAGCCGCACTTCGTGGTCTTCGGGGACTCGGAGTGCGGCAAGTCGTCGTTCCTGCGCGCGCTGGCCACGTCGATCATCACCCGGTTCACTCCCGAGCAGGCCCGGGTGATCCTCGTCGACTACCGGCGCAGCCTGCTCGGTGCCATCGAGACGCCACACCTGATCGGGTACGGCACCGCGGCGGCTCACACCGCCGACCTGGTCGAGTCGGCCGCCGGGTACCTGGAACGGCGGGCTCCCGGGCCGGAGGTCACCCCGCAGCAGTTGCGGGACCGGTCCTGGTGGTCCGGGCCTGAGCTGTTCGTGCTGGTGGACGACTACGACCTGGTGGCGGCGGGGCCGGCGAACCCGTTGCGCGCACTGGAGGAGCATCTGCCGCACGCCCGGGACATCGGGCTGCACCTGGTGCTGGCCCGCCGGTCCGGTGGGGCGAGCCGGGCCCAGTACGAGCCGATCGTGCAGCGCCTGCGGGAGCTGTCCACGGCCGGCCTGGTGATGGCGGGCAGCCCCGAGGAGGGCGCACTCGTCGGGTCGGTGCGTCCCGGACCGCTGCCGCCGGGGCGTGGTCGGCTGGTCACCCGACGGGAGGGCGTACGCCTCGTTCAGTTGGCACAACTGCCGCCGCAATGACCTGACTCGCCGGTTCTTCCCGTGACGGGTGGGGAAACCGGTAATCTCCGAGCGTCATGGTTCCGTCGGGATGAATGGCTGGGTATGTGACTGGGGTGCGGCACAGCGGTCCGTCGGCGGCCCGACGAGCGACCAGCCGGGCGCTGCTCGGCGTGGCCGCGGCGCTTGCCGTCGCGGCCCCGACCGCGGCAGTCGTGCCGGTCGCCGCGCCCACGAACGGTGGACAACTCGCCGGCGCGCCGATGGCGTTCGCCCCCGGTGACGCCGTCGCCCGCACCGACCAGGTCCGCGACGAGCAGTGGCAGCTCGACGAGTTGCAGGCCGAAACGGCGTGGCGCAACTCGACCGGCCGGGGCGTGACAGTGGCGGTGGTCGACTCCGGAGTGGACGGCAACCACCCCGACCTGGTTGGTCAGGTGCTTCCTGGCAAGGACCTGGTCGGCCCCGGTGGTGCGCCGGGCCCGGATCCGGTGGGTCACGGCACCACCGTCGCCGGCCTGATCGCCGGGCGCAACGACGACAAGCGGGGCGTGGTCGGCCTCGCACCGGACGCCCGGATCCTGCCGGTCCGTGTGCTGGACGAGGAGAACCGTTACGACGACGCGCTGATCGTCGCCCAGGGGGTCCGCTGGGCCGTCGACAACGGCGCCCGTGTGATCAACCTGTCGCTGGGCGGCAGTGGTGACAGCCCGGCCCTGGCCGCCGCCCTGGACTACGCGTTCGTCCGGGACGTGGTCGTGGTCGCCTGCACCGGCAACCTGGCCACCTCCACCAGCACCAAGGTGTGGTACCCGGCTCGGGAGCCGGGTGTGATCGCCGTGTCCGGTCTCGAACGCAGCAGCGACAACCTGTGGTCCGGCTCGATCACCGGCCGGGCGACGGTGCTCACCGCTCCCGCCAGCGGCCTGGTCGGCGCCAAGCCTCCGAGCGGGTACTGGCGGGTGCAGGGCACCAGCTTCGCCGCGCCACTGGTGGCGGCGACCGCAGCGCTGGTCCGGTCCCGCTATCCGCAGATGCCCGCGGGTGAGGTGGTCAACCGGTTGTTGGCCACCGCCCGGGACCTGGGCCCGACCGGGCGGGACGACCGCTTCGGGTACGGGGTGATCGACCCGGTCGCCGCGTTGACCGCTCAGGTGCCGCCGGTGACCGCCAACCCGTTGGACGACCAGACGTCGCCGGGCGTGACCGGTTTCGGTCCGGCGCCCGGCTCGGTCGATGACGATCCGGTGGCCGGAGCGGGCGCCGATCCACTCGGTCTCGCCGCATCCGGTCAGCAGAGTCGCTGGACGGCGCGGGCGGCGGGCGGTCAGGACACGTCCGCGCCGGAGCAGCTGTGGATCACTGTCGTGCTCCTCGTCGCTCTGGTCGCCGGTGCGGCCCTGATGGTGCGCCGGTTGCGTCAGCGGACCCGTTGATCGCGACCGCCCGGTAGGCCTGAGCGGCTGCCCGGCCGGGTAGAACGGACCCATGAGTACGCACCGGACGCCCACCCTCGCTGCCACCGGCCAGCCGTCCTGGCGACGCCGCCGATTCGACCCGGACCATGCGCTGGGTCTGCGGCTCACTCTCGCCGCGGTCGCGGCGTTCCTGGTGCTGGTGCCGTTCGCGCTGCTCACCCTGCTGGTTCTCGGCGCCTGGGCGCCGCTGCACCGGCTGGACACAGCGGTCACCGACGCGCTGCACGACTACGCCCAGGATCACCCGGCCTGGGTCGCGCTGATGCGAGGCTGGACCGAGGTGTTCGCACCGATGCCACTGCGCGCCGTGGTCCTGCTCCTGGTGGTCTGGTTGCTGCGCCGGGGAGCCCGCCGGCTGGCAATCTGGGCGGCCACCACAATGGTCGTCGGCGGGTTGGTCGGTCCGCTGCTCAAGTTGCTGGTCGGCCGGGACCGGCCGGAGTTGCTGGACCCGGTGGCCCGGGCCGCCGGCTACTCGTTCCCCTCCGGACACGCGCTGAACGCCACCCTGGCCGCCGGGGTGCTGCTGCTGGTGCTCCTGCCCTACGCCGGGCGCGGGGTGGCGCGGGCCGCGCTCTGGGTGGCAGCGGTCCTGCTCACAGTGGTGACCGGGCTGAGCAGGGTGACGCTGGGCGTGCACTTCACCAGTGACGTGGTGGGTGGATGGTTGCTCGGTGTGGCGGTGGTCGCTGCCACCACCGCCGCGTTCACCAGTTGGCGGGCACACACCGGTCTTCGGCCGGTCCGGCCGACCCGCGACGGCGTTGCTCCCGAGGTCGAGCGGCACCCGGGAGCTGCCTGAGGAGTGACGACGAGCTCGGCCGGGTACTGGGCGACCCATGTCCGAGACCGTGGTCCAGATCCTCCGGCGGGTGCTGCTGCCGGTGTCCCTCCTGCTGGGGCTCATGGTGCTGCTCGGGGTGCTGGTCACCCGGGTGTTCGCCCGTACCTGGCCGTTCACCGTCGAGGACGCGGTGAACCGAGAGTTGGCCGCCGACCGCACCGGCGGCTGGAACAACGTCTCACTGGTGTTCAGCACGCTGGCCAGCACCCAGATGATCGTCGTGGTCACCGTGCTGGTGGCGTTGGCGCTACGGCTCTGGCTGAAGCGCTGGCGCGAGCCGCTGTTCCTGTGCGCGGCGGTGACCGCCCAGGCGCTGGTGTTCCTCCTGACCACGCTGGCGATCGACCGGCGGCGTCCGGCGGTGGAGCACATGGACGTCTCGCCACCCACGTCGAGCTTCCCGTCCGGGCACACCTCGGCGGCGGTGGCGCTCTACGTCGGCATCGCGGTGCTGCTGGCGCTGCGGGCACGGAGCACCGGCGCGAAGGTCGCCTGGTGGACGCTGCTGCTGATGGTGCCGCTGGGCGTGGCGCTGACCCGGATGTACCGGGGCATGCACCACCCGAGCGACGTGGTGGCGTCCTTCGTCAACGGCGGCACGTGCGTCGCGATCATGGCCCGTGCCGTGCTGGACCGGGGGCTGCGGTGGGGCCGGGCGAAGCTACCGGCCGTCGGGCGTCCCGCCCCGGCTCGAGGCTGAGCCGACCCCGCGGCGACGCTCAGGTGCACTCGCCGGTGCCGACCTGCCTGTTGCGTTCGGCACCGGCCAACGCCACCGGGCGGGCCTCGGCCGCCGTCACGGCGAAGCCGGTGTTCGGGTCGTCGGACGCCGCCGCGAAGATCACACCGAGCACCAGGCCGTTGGCGGAGAGCAGCGGGCCCCCCGAGTTGCCGCTGCGGACCAGCGCCCGGATCGTGTAGATCTCCCGGGTCACCTCGTTGGACGAGTAGATGTCCGGGCCCTTGATCCGGTCGACGTCCCGGACCCGCGCCGACTGCGCGTTGTACGGGCCGTCGAGCGGGAAGCCGAGCACTATCGCGTCGGAGCCACTGCCCGCGTTGCCGGCGGCGAACCGCAGGGACGGCCCGGGCAGCCCGGGCACGAGCAGCACCGCCAGATCCCGGCTCGGGTCGTAGACCACCACCTTGCCGTCGTACCGCTCGCCGCCCAGTTCCACGGCGACCGACCGGGTGCCGGCCACCACGTGCGCGTTGGTCATCACCCGGTCGTCCGCGTACACGAAGCCGGAACCCTCGATCCGGCGTGAGCAGCTGGGCGCGGAGCCGAGCACCTTAACGACCGACTGCCGACCGCTGACCACCACCTGCGAGCCGGCCAGTGCCGGGTCGGGCGGGTCGACCTGCCGGGCCCGGGTGGGCGCGAGGTCACCGAAGACATCCGGGAACCCGTCGGTGTCGACGGTGTCCTCCAGCGCCGTGGACAGCTGGTGGGCTTGCTCCGGCAGGATCTGGTTGACCACCGTGATCAACGCACTGTTGCGGACCGAGGCGGCGAGCCAGGGCACCGAGGACGAGCCGAGCGGCACGGCGACCAGCCAGGCGAGCAGGAGCACCGCGAACAGCGAGACGAGCGCCCCACCGACGTCGTCGGCCCGTTTGCCCACGTCACTGGTGATCGTCTTGCGCAGGTGCGAGCCGAGCCAACCGGCGAGTGCCTGCCCGACCACTGCCAGCCCGAAGATGGCCACCAGCGAGATCAGCACACGGGTGCCGGCGTCCACGAACTGTCTGGCGAACAGCGGCCCGAGCTGGAGACCCAGCAGCAGACCCAGGAAGAAGCCGGACAACGACGTGACACCGATGACGAAACCCTGGCGGTATCCGCTGATCGCGAACACGAGCATGAGCAGCAGCAGGACGAGATCCACGACGGACACGGGTCAAGCGTACGGGGAGTGTGCCCGCCGGATGACCATCGCTTGCGGATGGTGACCGCGCGGTCAGCGCAGGGCGGTCTCGTCAGCCTCGTCGGTGCCGGCGGACGGGGCCGGTGTCGCCCGGGTCGACGGAAGCTCCACCACCCGGTCCTGCGACCACGGGCGGGCCCAGCCGCCCATTTCGAGCAGGGTGGCGAGCACCCCGGCGGTGAAACCCCAGACGAGCATTCCGCGCGCCGAGAACGCCGGCCCGATCCAGCCGCTCGGGTGCCGGACCCGCAGTCGGTTGGCCGGGTCGACCAGTTCGCTGACCGGCAGGCGGGCGACGTGTGCCACCTCGGCCGGCTCCCGTGGGTGCACCGGGTGCGGGTCGTGCCACCAGGCCAGCACCGGCGTTACCACGAAGTCGCTGACCGGAATCCACAGTTTCGGCAGCTCGGCCAGCACTGTCACGCTGGCCGGGTCGAGGCCGACCTCCTCGTTCGCCTCACGCAGGGCGGTGGCGCGGACGTCGGCGTCCTCCGGGTCGGCCGCACCCCCGGGAAAGGCGGGCTGGCCGGCATGGTTGCGCAGGGTGGCGGCGCGTTGCAGGACCAGCACGTCGGGACCCGCGCCGGGCTGCTCGCCGAGCAGCACCAGCACGGCGCTCTCCCGACCGCCCTCGGTCGGCGTGGTCAGCCGGGTGAAGTCCTCGGCGCGGGCGGTGCCCAGCCGGGTCAGCAACGGATCGATCCACCCGGGTGGCCGACGGGTCACGCCGGCACCGCCAGGCCGAGGTGCTGGCGGACCAGCTCGGCGAGCTTGGTGTCGTCGAGAGCGCCGCTGGCGTCGATGTGCCGGACCTGACCGTCGCCGTCGACGAAGAGGGTCAGCGGAATGGCGTTGCGCTTCAGCTCGCGCTGCAGCGCCTCGCCCTGGTCCACCAGGATCGGGAATCGGACGCCGAAGTCCTCACCGATGGACTGGGCGCCGCCCCGGCTGTCCCGACTGTTGACCCCGATCACCTGGAGCTGACCGGTGGCCCGCTCGCTGAGGCGTTGGAAGGCGGGCAGCTCCTTGCGGCACGGCGGGCACCAGGAGGCCCACACGTTGATCACCGCCGGCCCGGCCACGTTCCGGAGGGCGACGGGAGCACCGCCGGTGAAGCAGGCGAGCGTCAGCTCCGGCAGCGCCGACCCACCAGCGGCGCGGGCCGTCGTGTCAGGCGTACCGGAGGCCGTCGCACTCGCGCCGGGCGACGGCGGAACCGCCGTTGCCGGGGTCGCCGTGCCGGAGCCGGGCGACGGTGCCGTGGGTGCCGTGCTCAGCGTCGAACAGTCCCGGAACGGCGACGGTCGCTCAGCGGCGGCCGGGCGGGGGGCTGGCTCGTCGTCGGCAGTGCCGCTGGTGCAACCGGTGACCGCCAGCAGCAGCGGCAGGACGGCGAGGGCGAGGCGGCGGTTCACGGCACCTCCGCAGCGACCGCCTGCGCGGGCACCAGATCCGGGTCGACCCCGGCAGCCACCGCGAGGTCGCGCGCCCGAGGGCCCTTGAGCAGCTTCGCGGCGGCGGCCGGCTCGGTCGGGCCGGTGCCGTACGAGGGGCAGAGCTTCGCGAGCGTGCAGGCGCCGCAGGCCGGCTTGCGGGCGTGGCAGACCCGTCGCCCGTGGAAGATGATCCGGTGCGAGAGCATGGTCCAGTCGCGCTTGTCGTACAGCGCGCCGATCGCGTGCTCGATCTTGACCGGGTCGGTCTCGGTGGTCAGCCGCCACCGGTGGACCAGCCGCTGGAAGTGCGTGTCGACGGTGATGCCCGGGACGTCGAAGGCGTTGCCCAGAATCACGTTGGCGGTCTTGCGGCCGATGCCCGGGAGCGTCACCAGGTCGACGAGCCGCCCCGGGACCCTGCCGTCGTACCGGTCGAGAAGGGCCTGACCGAGCTTGAGCAGTGAGTCGGTCTTGTTGCGGTAGAAGCCGGTGGGCCTGATCAACTCCTCCATCTCGCCCCGGTCGGCGCCGGCGTACGCGGCAGCGCTCGGGTAGCGGGCGAAGAGCTTCGGGGTGACCTCGTTGACCTTCTTGTCCGTGCACTGGGCGGACAGGATCGTGGCGACGGCCAACTCCAGGGCGTTGGAGTGGTCCAGCTCACAATGCGCGTCGGGATGTGTCTCGGCCAGCACCCGACCGATCTTGCGAGCACGGCGTTTGCGCCCGAGATCGGTCTCGCTGGCACCGGGAGGGCTACTGGTCACGACGGTCAGCCTACGTCGCACCCCAGACGTTCCCCGTCGGGTCAGCCGGCGCTCGGCGCCGTGATCTTCCCCTGCCCGTCGAGGCGAGCGCCGCCCTTCGGGAAGTCGGCGCGACTCAACTCGGTGACCAGGCCCAGGCCCCGGTCGTCCGGGTCCATGGTCGGCTTGCCGGAGGAGTTCATGTACGTGGAGGTGAACGAGCCGCCGGCCCAGCTGCCGTCCGGCTTGAGCGACACCTTCAGCACCCCGCCCCAGCCGAGGCGACCGTCGTTGCTCAGCGAGTTGCCGCCGCCGGCGAAGTTGCCCAGGCTGTACGCGATCAGGCGCCCCTTGTAGAACTCCATCCCGCGCAACACGTGCGGGCCGTGCCCGACGATCAGGTCGGCGCCAGCGTCGATCATCGCGTGCGAGAACTTCACCGGGTCGCCCCGGTTCTCGCCCAGGAACATCTCGGTGCCCGGCTTCACCCGGGTCTTGTCGACACCCTCGCCACCCATGTGCACCTGCACCACGACCAGGTCGGCCATGGTGGCGGCCTTGGCGACCACCGCCTTGGCCTTGTCGATGTCGACGAGGCTGTTGGACCAGACGTACGACGAGAAGCCGGCGACGGCGACCTTGACGCCCTTGACCTCCACCACGGTGATCTCGTTCGGCGCGCCGGTGTGCTCCAGGTCGTACTTCTTCAGCGCCTTCTGGGTGTTCTCGTAGCCCTTGGGCCCGTAGTCGTAGCCATGGTTGTTGGCCTGGTTGAGCACGTCGAAGCCGGCGTCACGCAGGTGGGCGGCGTACTCCGGCGGGGCGCGGAACTGGAAGCAGCGGGTGGAGTTCGCCCCGCACTTGCCGGTGCCCGTGTCGACCGTCAGCGGCTCCTCCAGGTTGCCCATCACCAGGTCGGCCTTGAGCGCGTCGGTGACCGAGTTGAAGAAGCCCTTACCGCCGGCGGCGGGCAGCCGACTGGGCGCGTTGCCCATGATGATGTCGCCGGTGGCGGAGAGCGAGATCGCGCCACCCTGACCGGACGACGCGGGCCCGGTTGCCTTCGGGCCGGTCGTGGAGACCGGCGCGCCGGTGCCACCACCTCCCGCGCCGGGCTGCCAGACGGGTGCCTCACCACCGGGGTCGGCACAGCCGGCCACGAGGAGGGCGGCCAGCAGCGCGGCGAGGCCGAGGGCGACGCGGCGGCGCGGGCGGGACGCGAGGGGGGCGGGAGCGTACATCGCCCGCGACCCTACCGGTCGTTAAACGCGCCAACGACAGCCGATCGGTTGGACTTTGCGCCCCTGAGCTGGTCGGACCACGGCACGACCGGCCGGGAACCACCGGCGAGCACCGCCGCGTGCACCGCTCGGGCGAGCGGGGCGCCCCAGGTGGAGCGTGGCCCGCCGTACGCGGCCTCCGGCCCGTCCACCGGGCAGAGCACCGTGACCGCGTCGGTGGGCGTGCCGGTCCCCGGCAACCCCAGCTCGGCGATCGCCTGGGTCTTCGCCTCGGTCGCGGTGGACACCGCGTTGACCAGCGCGGAGTCGGCGAGTCGTGCCGGCACGTACACCACGATGTTGACGGTGCCGACGCGTGGGCTGAGCGCGGCCGGCGGCGCGGCAGCGGGCACCGGCGTACCGAGCCCGACCGTCGCCCAGGCCCGCACCCCGGCGTCGCTACGCGCCACCACCTCGGCCACATCGACGCCGGTCAGCAGACCGATCCCGGGCCCGTCGAGGGTCAGCTCGGCGGCGAGCGAGGCCAGGTGCGCGGCGGGGTCCTCCCGGTCGTACGACATCGGGACCGTCGCGTTCAACACCCACCTCCGGACGCCGATGCCACCGCCCAGCGGGGCACTGCTGGCCGCCCGTAGGGGCACGTCCGCACGCCAGACGAGCAGCGGGACGTTCCGCCCGTCCTCGGCGCGGCTGGTCAGAGTCGGCTCGCTCAGCACGTCGGGCAGGTTACGCCCACCGATCAAGATTCCAGGGGCGACCTCTGATTCGTGCTCACGTGCGCCTAGACTTGGCGGCGCGCGAGGGGATCAGCGGACGGCGGCCCCGGCCGACGGACGGCACGCGCAACCGGAGGTGCGCAATGGACGAGGTACTGGCCCGCAGCGGGATCTTCCAGGGTGTTGACCCGGAAGCTGCCGAGGCGCTTGCCAAGGAGATGGAGACGATCGAGGTCCGCAAGGGCGAGATCGTCTTCAATGAGGGCGAGCCCGGTGACAGCCTCTACATCCTGCTGTCCGGGAAGATCAAGGTTGGTCGCCGCGCAGCGGACGGCCGGCAGAACCTCATCGCGGTGATGGGGCCGTCGGACATGGTCGGTGAGCTGTCGCTCTTCGACCCGGGTCCGCGTACGGCGACCGCCACCGCGGTGACCGACACCCGGCTGGTGCGGCTGCGTAAGCAGGCGCTGCGGCCGTGGCTCAACAACCGCCCGGAGATCGCCGAGCAGCTGCTGCGGGTGCTCGCCCGGCGGCTGCGTCGGACCAACGACTCGCTCGCCGACCTGATCTTCACGGACGTGCCGGGCCGGGTCGCCAAGAACCTGCTCCAGATGGCGGGCCGCTTCGGCACCCGCGACGGCGGCGTTCTGCGGGTGACCCACGACCTCACCCAGGAGGAGATCGCCCAGCTCGTCGGCGCCTCCCGGGAGACCGTCAACAAGGCGCTGGCCGACTTCGCGTCGCGCGGGTGGCTGCGGTTGGACGGCAAGAGCATCATCATCCTGGACCCGGAGCGCCTGGCCCGCCGCGCCCGCGTCTGAGCAGTACAACGCGTCCCCGCCTGCCGTCACCGGCCGCAGGCGGGGACGTCTGCCGTCTGCCTGGCGCAGAATCGCTGGCCTCGATGGATGTCAGCGGTGATGGTGGGCCCATGGTGAATCGTGTTGCGGTGCTCTCCGACATCCACGGCGTCCTGCCGGCGCTGGAGGCCGTCCTGGCCGAGCCGGACGTGGCCGCCGCCGATCTGATCGTGCTCACCGGTGACATCGCCGCCGGCCCGCAACCGGTCGAGGTGCTGGACGTGCTCGCCGATCTGGGTGACCGGGTGTGCTGGGTCGGCGGCAACTGCGAGCGCGAGCTGGTCGAGGCCCGGGCCGGTCGCCCGGCGTCGATCGAGGTGTCGAACTGGGCCGCCGGGCAGCTACGCGACGACCAGGTGGCCCGGCTCGCCGCACTTCCGACGACGGCGACGCTGGACATCGACGGCCTCGGGCGGACGCTGTTCTGCCACGCGACGCCCCGCGACGACGAGGAGGTCGTGCTCGTCGACTCCCGGATGGCGCGCTGGGCGGAGGTGTTCGACGGTCTTCCCGCCGAGGTCTCCACGGTGGTCTGCGGACACACGCACATGCCCTTCACCCGGCTGGTCGATCGGCGCCTGGTGGTCAATCCGGGCAGCATCGGCATGCCGTACGGGGGCGCGGGCGCGTGGTGGGCGCTGCTCGGGCCGGGCGTCCAGCTACGCCGCACCGCCTTCGACGTGGACGCGGCCTGCGCCCGGGTGGCGGCCGAGTCGGCCTTCCCCGACGCTGCAGCCTGGGCCGACGAGTACCTGCGCTCCCAGCACAGCGACGCAGACGCGCTGACCGTCTTCGGCCCCCGCGACGGCCGCTGAGCCGGCAACCCCTGGGTGGCGGCCGAGGGTGGCAGGTGGGGGGTGGCAGGCGGGAGGGTGGCAGGCGGGGTGGCAGCCGAGGACCGTGGGTCGGGGTCCCTTTGGAGCTGAATCGTTTGCGACATCAGGATCCGATCGACTGATCAGGTCGACGGGTGATTCGTTTACGGCATCAGCTCCATAGCGAGCCTTCAGCGGGTCCGCGGAACCCCCGCGGGCACCGCGAGTGCAGCGGGCACCGCGCGTCGGGGTCAGCGAGCGGGGGCCAGGTTCAGGCGAGGGCCCGTACCGACCCCGGCAGGGCCACAAAAAAGTCAGTCTTGACTGTTTGTTTCGTAGGCAGCAGGCTGTTCCCGTGCCCACCGCATCGACGCGTGTCCCCCAGCAGGAACGCAGCCGCGCCACCCAGGCCCGACTGCTGGAGGCGACCGTCGACTGCCTCATCGAGCACGGCTGGTCCGGCACCACGACCACCGTCGTCGCGGCGCGGGCCGGTGTCTCGCGTGGGGCACAGCTGCACCACTACCCGACGAAGGCGGCGCTGGTGACGGCCGCCGTGGCCCATCTGGCTGAGCGCCGGGCCGACGAGTTGCGCACCGAGGCCGAGGCGCTGCCGGCTGGCCCGCAGCGGTTGGACCGGGTCGTCGACCTGCTCGCCGTAGCGTTCACCGGGCCGCTGTTCGTGGCCGCGCTTGAGCTCTGGGTCGCCGCCCGCACCGATCGGGAGCTGCGGGACGCCCTGGTGCCGCTGGAGGCGACGGTCGGGCGGGAGATGCACCGGCTCACCGTCGCCCTCCTCGGTGTCGACGAGCGCCGACCCGGTGTCCGCGAAGCGGTGCAGGCCACGCTCGACCTGCTCCGTGGGCTCGGGGTGGCCAACCTGCTCAGCGACGACTCCGCCCGCCGGGCCGCCCTGTTGACCACCTGGAAGCGCCAGCTCGCCACCCTGCTCACGCCCTGACCGCCGGCCGCACCGGCCACCACCGACCGGAGGCACCATGGTCGACCTCAGCGACCTGCTCACCGACCTGGCCGACGAGTCCGCCCAGCTGGACGCCCTGGTGGTGCCACTGCCCGTGGTCGACTGGGCGAGGCCGACCCCCGCGCCGGGCTGGAGCATCGGGCATCAGATCGCCCACCTCGCCTGGACCGACCACGTCGCACTGTTGGCCGCGACCGATCCCGAGGCGTTCTACGCGACGGTCACCACCGCGCCGGACGTGACCCGACTCGTCGACGTCGGCGCCGAGGAATTCCTCGCCCCGCCGGCCGAACTGCTGGCCCGTTGGCGGGCCGGGCGAACCGCGCTCGTCGACGCACTGGCCGCCGTTCCGGCCGGCGGCAAACTGCCCTGGTACGGCACCCGGATGTCGGCCACCTCGATGGCCACCGCCCGGATCATGGAGACCTGGGCGCACGGCGCGGACGTGGCCGACGCCCTCGGCGTGGTCCGCCCCGACAGCGACCGACTCCGGCACGTGGCGCACCTGGGCGTGCGTACCCTCGGGCACGGTTTCGCCGCGCACGGCCGGGAGGCACCGGCGGCGCCGGTCCGGGTCGAGCTGGTCGGGCCCGGCGGCGACACCTGGAGCTGGGGTCCGGCGGACGCCGCCGACCGGGTCACCGGCCCGGCTCGGGACTTCTGCCTGCTGGTCACCCAACGCCGGCACCGCGCGGACCTCGCTCTGGTCGCCACCGGGCCGGTCGCCGACGAATGGCTCGACGTGGCTCAGGCCTTCGCCGGGCCGCCGGGTGACGGCCGGCAGCCGGCCGGGGGGATCGGGGTACGGGGATGATCCGCATCGGCAACGCCTCCGGCTTCTACGGCGACCGGTTCACCGCCTGGCGGGAGATGCTCGACGGCGGTGAGCTGGATGTGCTGACCGGCGACTACCTCGCTGAGTTGACCATGCTGATCCTGGCCCGGGACCGTGTGCGCGACCCCGACCTGGGCTACGCGAAGACGTTCCTGCGGCAACTGGAGACCTGCCTCGGCACCGCCCTCGACCGTGGGGTGCGGATCGTGACGAACGCCGGCGGGCTGAACCCGGCCGGCCTGGCCGCCGCCATCGGGAAGCTCGCCGACCGGCTCGGGCTACCGGCCCAGGTCGGGTACGTCGAGGGCGACAGGATCCAGCGACCGGACGCGTTGAGCGCGAACGCCTACCTCGGCGCGTTCGGGATCGCCGCCTGTCTCGACGCGGGCGCGGACGTTGTGGTCACCGGCCGGGTCACCGACGCGTCGCTGGTGGTCGGCCCGGCCATCGCCCGGTACGGGTGGGGCCGCGACGACCTCGACGAGCTGGCCGGGGCCACCGTCGCGGGGCACCTCGTCGAGTGCGGCGCGCAGGTCACCGGCGGCAACTTCAGCTTCTTCACCGAGCTGCCCGACGGCGGCCACCGGCCCGGGTTCCCGATCGCCGAGGTGCACCCCGACGGCTCGTCGGTGCTCACCAAGCATCAGGGCACCGGTGGCGCGGTCACAGTGGAAACCGTCACCGCCCAACTGCTCTACGAGATCGGCGGGCCGTCGTACCTCGGGCCGGACGTGGTCACCCGACTGGACACTGTGACGCTGCACCCCGACGGGGCGGACCGGGTCCGGGTCTCCGGCGTCCGGGGAACCCCGCCCCCGCCCACGCTGAAGGTGGGAGTCAACAACCTCGGCGGCTTCCGCAACTCGATGACGTTCGTCCTGTGCGGTCTGCAGATCGAGGAGAAGGCGGCCCTGGTCCGGGCGCAGGTCGAGGAGGCGGTGGGCAAGGACGGGCTGGAGTTCACCCTCGCTCGCACCGACCATCCGGACGCCGTCGACACCGAGGCGGCCAGCGCCCTGCTGCACGTACACCTGCGCGACGGCGACAAGGCGCGGGCCGGGCGGGCGTTCTCGGCCGCCGCTGTGGAGTTGGCCCTGGCCTCGTACCCGGGCTGCACGCTGACCACCCTGCCCGGTGACGCGACACCGTACGGCGTCTTCACCGCCGACGCGGTGCCGCAGGACGCGGTGGCGCACGTCGCTGTGCTACCCGGTGGCGAGCGGGTGCCGATCGCCCCACCGACCCGCACTTCCCCCACCTCGCCGGACGAATCGGCCCCGGGTGGCGAGGCGGCCATCGACGGCCCGACCCGACGCGGGGCGCTCGGCGAGGTGGTCGGCGCACGCTCCGGGGACAAGGCCGGGGACGTCAACCTCGGTGTCTGGGCGCGTTCCGACGCCGGGTACGCGTGGCTGCGGACCTGGTTGACAGTCGACCGGCTGGCCGAGCTGGTGCCGGAGACCGCCCCGCTGTCGGTGCGGCGCTACGAGCTGTCGAACCTGCGGGCTGTCAACTTCGTGATCGAGGGCCTGCTCGGTGCCGGGGTGGCCGCGTCCACCCGGTTCGACCCGCAGGCCAAGGCGCTCGGCGAGCTGCTGCGCGCCCGGGTCGTCGACCTGCCGGCGGACCTTCCGACGGGGGCATCCCGATGAGCATCGTGGACACCCCGGAGCGCCGGCAACTACGCGAGCTGACCCGGGCGTTCGTGACCCGGGAGGTGTTGCCGAACCTGGACGACTGGGAGCGGGCCGGCGAGGTGCCCCGGGCGCTGCACGCGACCGCCGCGAAGCTCGGCCTGCTCGGCATCGGCTTTCCGGAGTCGGTGGGTGGCAGCGGTGGGGACCTGCTCGACTCGATCATCGTGACCGAGGAGCTGATCCGCTCCGGCGGCTCGTCGGGGCTGGTGGCGGCCCTGTTCACGCACGGGATCGCGTTGCCGCACATGGTCGCGGCGGCCGGTGCCCGCACCGGTGGCTCGCTGGGCGGCCGGCTCGGCGGCACCGCGTCCCCGGCCGACGACAGCCTGATCGAGCGGTACGTACGGCCCACCCTGTCCGGCACGATGATCGGCGCGCTGGCCATCACCGAGCCGGACGGCGGTTCGGACGTGGCCGGCATCCGCACCACCGCCCGCCGCGACGGCGACCACTACGTGGTGAACGGGTCGAAGACGTACATCACCAGCGGGCACCGGGCCGACTTCGTGACCACCGCGGTGTGTACCGACTTCCCCGGCAGCGGTGAGCTCACCCTGCTGGTCATCGACAAGGGGTCACCCGGGTTCACAGTGGGACGCCGGTTGGAGAAGCTGGGCTGGCACTGCTCGGACACCGCCGAGCTGTCCTTCGCTGACGTGCGGGTGCCGGTCGCCAACCGGATCGGCGCGGAGAACACCGGCTTCCTGGCGATCATGCAGCACTTCGCCGCGGAACGGCTGTCGCTGGCGACCCAGGCGTACGCGACAGCGCAGCGCTGCGTCGAGTTGGCGGTGCGCTGGTGCCGGGACCGGGAGACCTTCGGGCGTCCGCTGGCCAGCCGGCAGCTGATCCGGTACCGGTTGGCCGAGATGCACACCCGGGCCGAGGCAGCCCGGTCGTACGTGCACGGGGTCGCGGGTCGGGTGGCGGCCGGCGAGCCGGTGGTGACCGAGGTGGCGATGGCGAAGAACGTGGCGGTGGCCGCCTGCGACCACGTCGTCGACCAGGCGTTGCAGCTGCACGGCGGGTTCGGCTACCTGCGCGACGCCGAGGTGGAGCGGCACTACCGCGACGCACGGATCCTCGGCATCGGCGGCGGCACCACCGAGATCATGAACGAGATCATCGCGAAAGGCATGGGCCTGTGACCATCCTGGACAGCACGGTCGACCCGTCGGCGCCCTCGTACCTGGCGAACCGGGCGGCGTTGCTGGAGCGCTTGACCGAGTTGGACGCCGCGCTGGACCAGGCGCGAGCGGGTGGCGGCGAGAAGTACGTGACCCGGCACCACGCTCGCGGCAAGCTGCTCCCCCGGGAGCGGATCGAGCTGCTGGTGGATGCCGACAGCCCGTTCCTGGAGTTGTCGCCGGTAGCCGCGTACGGCTCGGACTTCCCGGTCGGGGCGAGCGTGGTCACCGGCATCGGGGTCGTCGAGGGCGTGGAGTGCCTGATCGTTGCCAACGACCCGACGGTGCGCGGCGGCGCTGTCAACCCGTGGTCGCTGGCGAAGACCCGGCGGGCCGGCGAGATCGCCCTGGCCAACCGGCTGCCCATGGTCAATCTGGTGGAGTCGGCCGGGGCGGACCTGCCCACCCAGGCGGAGATCTTCATTCCCGGCGGTCGGGTGTTCCGTGACCTCACCCGGCTCTCGGCGGCCGGTATCCCCACTGTCAGCGTGGTCTTCGGCAACGCCACGGCCGGTGGCGCGTACGTGCCGGGGATGTCCGACCACGTGATCATGATTCGGGACCGGTCACAGGTCTACCTGGCCGGTCCGCCGCTGGTGAAGATGGCGACCGGCGAGGTCACCGACGACGAGTCGCTGGGTGGCGCGGCGATGCACGCCGGCACGTCCGGGCTCGCCGACTACCTGGCCGTCGACGAGCGGGACGGCATCCGGCTGGCCCGGCAGTGCGTCCGCCGGTTGAACTGGCGCAAGCGGGGCCCGTCACCGCGGACGGCGGTGCCACAGCCGCCGAAGTACGACCCGGAGGAACTGCTCGGCATCACCAGCGCCGACCTGAAGGTGCCGTTCGACCCCCGGGAGGTGCTGGCCCGGGTCCTCGACGGCAGCGACTTCGACGAGTTCAAGCCGGCGTACGGGGACGCGCTGGTCACCGGTTGGGGCGAGCTGCACGGATATCCGGTGGGGGTGCTGGCGAACGCCCGGGGGGTGCTGTTCAGCGCGGAGGCGCAGAAGGCGGCCCAGTTCATCCAGCTCGCGAACGCCTCGGACACCCCGTTGATCTTCTTGCAGAACACCACCGGCTACATGGTCGGCACCGAGTACGAGCAGCGCGGCATCATCAAGCACGGCGCGTTGATGGTCAACGCGGTGTCGAACTCGACGGTGCCGCACCTGACGGTGAACATGGGCGCCTCCTACGGCGCCGGCAACTACGGCATGTGCGGCCGCGCGTACGAACCGAGGTTCCTGTTCACCTGGCCGAACGCTAAGTCGGCGGTGATGGGCCCGGCGCAGCTCGCGGGGGTGCTGTCGATCGTGGCCCGGCAGGCGGCTGCCGCACGAGGGCGCGACTACGACGAGGATTCCGACGCGGCGATGCGTTTGATGGTCGAGCAGCAGATCGAGTCGCAGTCGGGCGCGCTCTTCCTCTCCGGCCGGCTCTACGACGACGGGGTGATCGACCCCCGGGACACCCGGACCGTCCTCGGGCTCTGCCTATCGGCGATCCACAACGGACCGGTGAAGGGTGCCGACGGTTTCGGCGTCTTCCGGATGTAGAGGGGCCACTCATGATCAACAGACTGCTCGTGGCCAACCGGGGCGAGATCGCCCGTCGGGTCTTCGCCACCTGCCGCGCACTGGGCGTGCAGACCGTTGCCGTGCACTCGGACGCGGACGCCGACGCGCCGTTCGTGGCCGAGGCCGACCAGGCCGTACGCCTGCCGGGGAGTTCGCCGGCCGAGACGTACCTGCGGGTCGATGTGATCCTGGAGGCGGCCCGGCGCAGCGGCGCGGACGCCGTCCACCCCGGCTACGGGTTCCTCGCCGAGAACGCCGAGTTCGCGGCGGCGGTGACCGATGCCGGTCTGACCTGGGTCGGCCCGCCGGCCAAGGTGATCGCCGCGATGGGCGACAAACTGGCGGCGAAGGCGCTGCTCGCCGAAGCGGGCGTGCCGATGCTGCCGAGCTGGACCGACACCGACGGGATCAGCGACTTCCCGGTGCTGGTGAAGGCGTCCGCCGGCGGTGGTGGCCGGGGCATGCGGATCGTCCGGACCGCTGACGAACTGACCGAGGCCGTGGCCTCCGCGGGCCGCGAGGCGGCTGCCGCGTTCGGCGACGGCACTGTCTTCATCGAGCGGTACGTCGAGCGCGGCCGGCACGTCGAGGTGCAGATCTTCGGTGACGCCCACGGTCGGGTGGTGGCTCTCGGCGACCGGGAGTGCTCGATCCAGCGGCGGCACCAGAAGATCGTCGAGGAGGCGCCGGCGGTGGTGCCGGACCGGGTGCGGACGGCGTTGCACGAGGCGGCGGTGGCCGCCGGGCGCGCTGTCGCCTACCTGGGCGCGGGCACTGTGGAGTTCCTGCTCGCCCCGGGCGGTGAGTTCTTCTTCCTGGAGATGAACACCCGCCTTCAGGTCGAGCACCCGGTCACCGAGTTGTGCACCGGACTGGACCTGGTGGGTCTGCAACTGCTCGTCGCCGAGGGTGAGCCCTTGCCGGCGGCCCTGCCGGCGACCACCGGGCACGCGATCGAGGTGCGCCTCTGCGCCGAGGACGCGGCGGCGGGTTGGCGGCCGGCCACCGGGACCCTGCACCGGTTCAGCGTCGGCGCTGTGGCGACCGAGTTCGGCGGGCTGGCCGGGCCGGGCCTGCGGCTCGACTCGGGTGTGCTGGCCGGCTCGGTGGTCGGGGTGCACTACGACTCGATGCTCGCGAAGTTGGTGGCCTGGGGTCGTACCCGCGCGGAGGCGACCCGGCTGCTGGCCAGCGCGTTGGCCCGGGCCGAGCTGCACGGGGTGACCACCAACCGGGATCTGCTGGTCCGGGTGCTGCGCAGCCCCGCGTTCGCCGCCGTGGAGATCGACACGGGTTTCCTGGACCGGCACCCGGAGGTCTTCACTCCGCTGCTGCCCGCCGACCGGCTGCCGGTCACCGCCCTCGCCGCGGCGCTGGCCACGGCCGCCCAGCGCCGGGCGACCGCACCGGTGCTCTCCGGGCTCCCCTCCGGCTGGCGCAACGTGCCCGCCGTTCCCCAGACCACCCGCTTCCTCGGGCCGGACGGCGACGAGATCGAGATCCGCTACCGGCTGGACCGGGTCGGCCGGCTGGCCGACTGGTCCAGCACGTCGGCGGAGGAGGAGCCGACCGGGCGACCGACGGTGGCGCTGGTCGAGGCCACAGCGGACCGGGCGGTGCTCGACGTCGACGGGGTCCGCCGCGCGTACCGCGTACACCGGGTGGGGGCGGATGTGTTCGTGGACGGCCCGGACGGGGCGGCGAGCCTGACCGAGCTGCCGCGCCTCCCGCTGCCCACCACGGCGGTGGCGGCCGGGTCGCTGCTCGCGCCGCTGCCCGGCGTGGTGACCCGGGTGCACGTCGAGGTCGGCCAGCGGGTCTCGGCCGGCGATCCGCTGCTCACGCTGGAAGCGATGAAGCTGGAACATCCCGTGCTCGCCCCGATCGACGGCGTGGTCGCCGAGTTGCCGGTGCCAACCGGCGGTCAGGTGCAGACGGGCGCCGTGTTGGCCGTTGTCGACGAAAAGGACCCCCGATGACCTTCGACCTCACCCCCGAGCAGGACCAGTTGCGCGACGCCGTGCGGGCGTTGGGCCGCCGCTACGGTCACTCCTATTTTGTAGCGAAAGCGAAATCGGGGGAGCACACCACCGAACTCTGGGCCGAGGCCGGACGGCTCGGCTACCTGGGGGTCAACATCCCCACCGAGTACGGCGGCGGAGGCGGCGGCATCACCGAGCTGGCCATCGTCTGCGAGGAGTTGGCGGCGGCGGGTTGCCCGCTGCTGCTGCTGGTGGTCTCCCCCGCCATCGCGGCGACAGTGCTCAGTCGGCACGGCACCGAGGAGCAGCGCAAGCGGCACCTGCCGGGCCTCGCCGACGGCTCCCAGAAGATCGTTTTCGCGATCACCGAGCCGGAGGCCGGTTCCAACTTCCACCGGCTCGGCACCGTGGCTCGCCGCGACGGCGACGGTTGGCTGCTCAACGGCCGCAAGTGCTACATCTCCGGGGTCGACGAGGCCGGTCACGTGCTGGTGGTGGCCCGTACCGAGGATTCCTCCACCGGCAAGTTGAAGCCAGCGCTGTTCCTGGTGCCGACCGACGCGCCCGGGCTGACCCGGTCCAAACTGGACATGGAGATCGTGTCTCCGGAGAACCAGTTCCTGCTCTACCTGGACGACGTGCGGTTGCCCGCCGACGCGCTGCTCGGGGAGTCGTTGGACGCCGGGCTGCCGGCGCTCTTCGCCGGGCTCAACCCGGAACGGATCACGGTGGCCGCGATGGGCGCCGGCACCGGTCGGTACGCCATCGAGCGGGCCAGTGAGTACACCGCCACCCGCAAGGTCTGGGGTGGTCGGAGCATCGGCTCGCACCAGGGGGTGTCGCATCCGCTGGCCCATGCGGCTGTGCAGGTGGAGCTGGCCCGCCTCATGATCCAGAAGGCGGCCACCCTGTACGACGCCGGCCGCGACCTGGAGGCCGGGGTGGCCGGCAACATGGCCAAGTACGCGGCCGGGGAGGCAGCCGCGCTCGCCGTGGACACCGCCGTACAGGTGCTCGGCGGGGCCGGGATGACCACCGAGTACGGGGTGGCGACCCTGCTCGGCGCGGTCCGGGCCGGCCGGATCGCCCCGGTCAGCCGCGAGATGATCCTCAATTTCGTGGCCCAACATGTCCTCGGCCAGGAGAAGTCGTACTGACGGCGCGCTGGGCTGCCGCGGCTGCGCCCCGCTCGCGCCGATCTTGCACTTTCGGTCGCCGATACGCGCGGAATGCCCGCTACGTCGGGACAGCAACTGCAAGATCGCCGCGCCGGGGAGGGGCGGGCCGAGCGTCAGGCCGGGGTGCGGCAGGCGGCGTCGATGCGGTGGACCGGGCGGACCCGACGCCCCATGCCCTCCAACAGCGAATCCTCGACGTGGAAGTCGTGAATGCGCAGTTGGTGGCGGGGCAGCTCCTCCTCGCTCGGGCAGAGCACCTGGGCGCGGACCAGACCGACCGGAACGTACCGGACACCGCCCCGTTCCTGAAGGATCACCATGTTGACGTCGTCGGTGGTGACCACGTGCCCGCGAACGTCCTCGGTGGGCCCACTCTCCGCGCCCACCGTGGTGACGGTCAGCGGCAACACCGGTGTGGTGATCACCGGCACCGCCGCCCAGACCAGGGTGGCGAGCACCGCCACCTCGGTCACCGACGCCAGCGGCCGGATCACCAGGCCCGGCAGCGGCCCCGCGACGAAGAGCGCGAGCAGCGGGGGCACCACGATGAGCGCCAGCACCAGCCACTCGTCGCCCTGCCGCATCGCGTCGCGCATCGTCGGCAGCATCAGCCAGCCGTACCCGGCGAGCAACGCGCCGATCAGCAGCAACCGAGGCGCGACCCGCGCGTGCAGCCGCGCCGGGCTCAGTTGGAACGCAGCCACGAACGCCGGCAGCAGCAACGGCAGATAGAGCAACGGCCAGGTGATCAGGGCGAGCAGGAAGCTGGCCAGCACCACCCAGGCCGGGGTGATGTCGGCCCAGCGGGCGAAGAGCGGACGACGACGGGTGCCGGGCGGAAGCCGGTCCGCGCTGACGGCCAGTACCGCGCCGAGCGCGAAGACGGCGACCAGCCCGGTGGAGAGCAGCCGCGCCGCCGTGGTCAGGAAGCCGGCGAGCAGGTTCACCGGCCCGACGTTGGCCACCAGCAGCAGGGTGGTCTGGAGCTCCCCGCCGGCCTCCACGCCGAGGCGGAGCACCGAGAAGATCGCCGGCACGCCCACCACCGCCGTCCAGAACGACTGGCTGGCGCGGGCACGCCGCTCCGCCGGATCCCAGCGGACCCGCCCCGGCTCAATCGCGGCGACGATCGGCACGGCCGGTTCGGCGACCGGCACCGCGGCCGGCCAGGCAACGTCACCATCCGCGCCGGACACCGGACGATCGGCGGCCGGCGGCGCTGCGGCCGTATCGTCGATCGGCGACGCGTCACCGCCGGGCACCGACGTGCGGGGCGGCGGGACCGGCCCGTCGCCGCCGGTGGCGGTCGGCGCCGCGCTCACTTCGCGGGCGCCTTGTCGTCGAAGTCGACAAGCTTCGGCACCTCCAGCGGCTGCGGCTGACGCTTGTCGGCCTTCAGCCAGGGGCCCAGGGTCCGGTTGTACGCGGTCTGCCAGGGGCTGGCGTCTCCGTCGCGGCCCTGTACGTAGCTCTTCTGCAGGAAGAACGCGACCAGGTCGCGCAGCGCGGGATCACCGATCGGCACGCCGATGCCCAGCAACTCGCTGGTGCCGAACGGCATGTCCACGATCTCGAACTCCTTCGGGAAGCTGGCCAGGAAACCGGCGAGGATCGACTCGTCGGAGCTGACCGCGTCGTACCGCCCCTTTCGGATGCCGTCGACGCAGTCACCGACGTCCTTGACCACGAATGTCCTGACCTGGTGCTTCTCCAACTCGGCCTCGGTGGTGGAGCCGCCGCTGGTGCACACCTTGTACGCCGGGTCGCGCAGATCCTCGATGGTGCGGATCCTGTCCTTCAGTCGGGTCGGCACCATCACCTCCTGCGTGGTGACGAAGTACGGCCCGGCGAAGCTGACCAACTGCTTACGGTCCTCGGTCATGGAGAAGCTGGACACGACCAGGTCGACGGTGCCACCTTGCAGCGACGGGATGCGGTCCTCGGTCGCGACCGACACGAACTCCAGCCGCTGGTCCCCCTCGTAGCCGAGGGAGGCCGCGATGTACCGGGCGATCTCGACGTCGAACCCGACGTGCTGGCCGTTTCGCAACTCACCCATCAGCGGCTCGTTGGTGGCGACACCGATCCGCAGCTTCGACTGACCGTAGATGTGCGTCTCGCGCATCTTTTCCTGCACGGAGGGCAGGTCCGGCTCTTCCCGACTGTCGCAGCCGGCCGCGGCGGCGAGCACGAGAGTGAGGGCGACCGCCAGCGTCGACGCGATCGAGCGGAGCCGGGACTGCGAACTGCCTGAGTTCATGGGCGACCTCGCTACCGGAAGGGCCTGCGGAACACCGAGAGTAGCGGTTCTTGTCCAATCCGTGTGCGCGCGGTAGACCCTGTCGAAGGGACGGCTCGGATCGACGTCGATCGGCGCGGCGGTCGGCTCTGCGGTTGACAGCCGGCCAGGTCGCGACATGCTGGACACGTGAGTCGATTGTCCAGACCCGATGCGCGCACGGTGGCGGTGCTCGCGGCGCTGGGAGCCCTTGCGCCGCTGGTCATGCTGGTCGTGTGGCGCCGACAGGACCTCCTCGGCGTGGTTCTCGCGCTGCTCTGCGTGCTAATGACCATGGTCGCCGGGGTCGCGGTCTCGGCCGCCCGTCAGGTCGACGATCCGGAGCCGGCGGACCGGTCGGCGCCCATCGGGCCGCCCGAGCTGATGCCGTACGGGATCGACGCGGACACCCTCGATGCCCTCGACCCCAGGGACGCGTTGCGTGCGGTGCGTGACCGCCGACGCGGCTCGGACGGGCTCAGCGGCCGGTGAGCGTGGGCGCGGTGAGCGCGTCCACGCCGCGCCCCGCCAGACACCGGTAGGTCCGGTCGATGCTGCCGTCGATCGGCGGCAGCACCTCCAGGTGCCAGCCGGTCGCCTCGCCGATCCCGGTGGTCAACCGGAACGTCGTGGCGCTGCACACCTGCCGCACCGGCTCGGCGGCGGTCACCTCGTCGTAGTCGGCGCCGACCAGCGACACCGGCAGGATGCCCTCGGCGTACGTCTCCCAGGTGTGTCGGCCGGCGCAGGACAGCCGAGCCGCCTCGGCGCGGCTGCCGCGGATCCGCATCGGGCCGAAGCATTCCAGCTCGGGCAGGCACCGGGCACCCTCGGGCAGGGCGGTGGGAGCACCAGTGCCGGTGGAGCAGCCGGGCAGCGGACCGGTCGCCGGTGCGGCGATCTGGGTGGCTGACGGGTACGGGGTGGCTGGCGGTGCCCGATCGGCGACCCAGGCACCGGCGGTCGCGGAGGCGGCGAGCGCGAGCACCCCGGCGCCGCCGAAGAGCCAGCGCCGCCAACGCCGACCGGTGGGGTCCGCCCGTTGAGTGTCCTCAATGGGCGATCGGGGCACCGGCTGGCTGGCCGCGTACGGGCCGGAGAGCGTGGCGGCACCGCTGACCGGAGCACCGCTGACGGGTGCCGCCGGCGAGCCGAATGGCAGGTTGTTGAGCAGGTCGTGCAACTCCAGGGCGGAGGGACGCTCACCCGGATCGTTGGCCATGCCGACGCGCAGCACGTCGATCAGCTCGTCGGGCACTCCGGGCAGCGCGGGGAGCGGCTGGTTGAACATCTCCAGCACGGTGACCAGGCTCGGGTTGCGCTCGGACTGCCAGCGCGGCGGCCGGCCGTGCATCACCGCGTAGAGGGTGGCGCAGAGCGCGTACACGTCGACGGCCGGCGACGGCGGGCTGTGGCTGAACATCTCCGGCGGCGCGTACGCCGGGGTGAGCACCTCCAGGGTGACCGAGGCGTCCCGGTGCTCGGCGAGGACGGCGAGCCCGAAGTCGGCGAGAACCGCCGAGTTGAAGTGCGAGTACAGGATGTTCGCTGGTTTCACGTCCCGATGCAGCACCCCGGCGGCGTGCGAGTGGGCCAGCGCGTCCGCGATCTTGATGCCGAGGTCGCGGGCCTCGACCGGGCCGAGCGGTGAGGTGCGCATCCGTTCGGCGTACGAGCCGTCGCAGAGCTCCATGATCAGGTAGGGGTGCTGATCGACGGTGACCCCCACGTCGAAGAGGTCCACCACGTGCGGGTGGGACGACATGCGACCGGCCGCCCGCGCCTCGCGCAGGAAACGGGCCTGATCGCGCTCGCTGTCCAGCGTCCGGTTCTCCACTTTGACGGCGACCTCGCGACCCACGGAGATCTGGGTGGCCTGGTAGACGGTCGCGTACCCGCCCCGGGCAAAGACCCGCAAATCAGTCAGGCCGGGCACGATCGGCCCTGGCATGCCGCCGGTCGGGGTGTCGGTCACCGCTCGAAAATACCCAACCCGACCGATGGCTCAGCGCACCGCGTCCGCCGGAGCCGCACCGGCGGGACCGGTACCCTCCTCGGCGACCGCAGTCGTCCCGGCACCCTCGGACGATCCGACCCCGCCGGCCGGGATGCCCCGCCGGGCATCCAGACGCAGACCGACGGCGGTGGCCACGGCGCCCAGCCCTTCCCACGCCGCCACCCCGAAGAACCGGTCGGGAGCTATGTCGGCGAGCACCGCGATGGTGAACACGGTGAACGTGACCAGCCGGAAGACCACCGTGAACCGGTAGAACGCCCGCCACTCGGTCACGGTGGCCAGCAGGTAGTAGACGCCCATGTTGAAGGCCGCCATCGAGGACGCCAGCAGGAACGTCCCGGTGTGATCACCGACGGCCCGCGTCGCCGGCACCTCGAACCCGAGCATGCGCAACTGCGCCTCCGGCCAGAGAAGCCCGACCGCGCCCATCACCAGCGCCAACACGCCGAAGACCGCGATGGTCCAGCCCGCGATGGATCGCGGCAGCTTCATGAAGGGCCTCCCAGGCACGGCGAGGGTCACCACTGTGGACCCTTACGCGGTGGTGACACGCTAGCCGCTCCCCCCGACCACCACATCCCCAGAACCGGCAGAACCCGGCACCGCCGGGGTCGCGTTGATCAAGAGCTTGCGGTCACCGGCGGCCCGGAATCTGACCGAAACCTCTTGATCAACAGCAGTGGGCGGGGGTCAGACCAGGGCGGACAGGCGGGTTTGCAGGGCGTCGGCTGCGGCCCGTTCGCTGCGCTGCTCGGTGGCGTACGCCAGGCGGACCGCCTCCTGCGCACAGGACAGCGCCTCCGCCGGACGACCGCAGGCAGCCAACGCCTCGGCCAGCACACTCGCCGCGATCACCTGGCTACGCACGTCCTCGGCCGGCGCGGTTACCGCCCGACGAGCCCAGTCCAACGCCTGCTCCCGCTGACCGTAGGCGAGCAGCGCCGCAGCGTACTGAGCCATCGTCTGACGGCGGGAGAAGAGCAGCGAGGGCGCGTTCGCGGCGGCCGTGGCCACCGGGGCGAGCAGCCCGACCGCTGTCGCCGAGTCGCCGGCGGCGAGACGGGCCGTCGCCAGCAACACCCGGGGCGCCACCTGCGCCGGGGCCTGCGGGTTGTGCGGCTCCACGGCGGTCAGCACCGCGCGGGCCACCCGCTCGGCCGTCTCGCAGTCGCCCATGTCCAACGCGACGAAGCCGCGCAGCGTGCCGGCCATTCCGGTGAGCAGCGGATGCGAGGTGCGCTCCGCGTACGCCAGGGCGTCGGTGAGCAGGTCCGCCGCGTGCTCCGGCTCGCCCAGGCCGCGCGCCACCACCGCCCGGACCACCAGGGCGAACCCGCGCCCCCAGTCGTCGGACGCGGCGGCGAACTCCCGGTACGCCCGCCGGGCCTCCCGGTCCGCCTCGGCCAGGTCCCCCAGCTCGGCAGTGGCGAACGCCGCCACCGCCCGCAGCGTGCCCACGGCCCACGCCTCACCGACCCGCTCGCCGAACGGCAGGAACACCTGCGCCATCCGACACGCCTCGCGCAGCCGGCCGGCGAGCAGCCGGGCGAACGCCGTGGTGCCGCGCAGCCAGGCCCGCCCGTACGGGTCCTTCAGCTCGGCGAAGAGTCGGGCGGCCCGGCCGAGCACCGCGTCGGTCCCGGCGAAGTCACCCCGGGTGGTGGTCACCCAGGCCAGGTTCTGCAGGGACCACGCCTGCCCGCGTCGGTCCTGCGCACCGAGGCTGACTTGGTACGCGGCCGCCAACCGGCTGCTCGCCTGACTCAGCCGCCCCGCCACGAAGTCGGCCATGCCGAGCCGGCGCATCGCCGTGGCACGTTGCGTGGGCAGTCGACCCTCGGTGGCCACCTGCAACGCCTCCTGCCAGGCGGTCACCGCCCGGCCCTGATCGCCGAGGGTCTCCTGGGCCTGCCCCGCCAGCAGGAGAGCACTGACCCGGGTGACCTCGTCTCCCGCGTTCGCGGCGATCTTCTCGGCGTACGCCAACGCGTCGGAGACCCGGCCGACCTGGAGCAACGCCCGCGCGTGCACCACCCGGTCGGCTGCCGGCACCCCGTCGCGGGCCAGTTCGGTGGCGCGCTCGGCGTACTCGACGGCCATGGCCGGCTCACCGGCGGCGAGCGACCGGCGGGCGGCCCGTCCGAGCGCGGCCACGCCGAGCGGAACCACCGCACGGGCCGGCGCGTCCGGGCGCAGCTTCACCGCATCGGCGAGGGTGGCGGCCCGCTCGACGTGCATCGCCACGAAGTCGTCCCGGGCCTCGTCGGTGAACCCGCCGACAGTGCTGACGGTGGCCTCGTCCGCCGGTGCCGCCCACCGGGCCAGCGCGGCGTGCCGCTCGGCCAACTCGGCCTTGCTCACCCCGGCGTACGCGGCCTCCCGCATGAGCGGCGTCGCGAACGAGTAGCCGGTACGCGAACGGTGCAGCATGCGGCGTTGCAGCAACTCCTCGACCGCCCGGTCGAGCTCGACGGCGACCACTGCCGACGGCCTGCCGTCGCGGCCACCGCGCTGCTCCCGCATCGCCTCCAGCGCGCCGGTCGGCACCGTGTCGCCGGTGACCGCCGCGTCACGCAGCACCGACCGGGCGTCCGGCGGCAACGCGTCGATCCGGGCCGCGAGCACGGCGGCGAGGTCCCGGGAGAGCAGCCGGCTGCCCAGCGACCCCGGCACCAACCGCCAGCCGCTCGCCCCGCTCTGGTCCCGATCGCCGGAGCCTGCACGGTCAGCGGCGGCACGGACCGATTCCGTGGTCAGCGCGCCCCGTTCGATAAGCAGGGTCACCAGCTCAGCCAGGTAGAACGGATTGCCCTGCGCGGTGGCGAGCAACCGGTCGGTGTCGGCCTGCGGCAGCTTGCCGCCGCTGAGGTAACTCGTGAGCAGCCGGGCCGCGTCGGCACCGCGCAGCGGTGGTAGCGAGTGCACCTCGGCGTCCGCGACCCGGGTCAGCGCCCCAGCGGTACGCACCAACTCGGGGCGGCCGAGCAGCAGCACCAGCACCGGGCCGGTGAGCTTGGACAGGGTCAACCCGAGGGCACTGATCGTCTCGGCGGTGGCATCGTGCAGGTCGTCCACCACGATCACCAGCGGCGCCTCCGAGGCGAGCCCACTGAGCAGGTCGGCGACCGCGTTCGGCACCACCTCGGCGTCCGCGGCCGGAGTGCCCGAGCCGCCCCACTCGCCGCTGTCGCCACCGGTGTGCGCCGGAAGTTCGGCGTAGCCGAGCAGTGCGAGCAGCTGCTCCGTGGCGATCGGTGGTGTCTCGGAACCGGAGCGGGCGAGCCGCTGCCCGAGCCGGCGCAGCCGCTCCTCGACCGACGGGCGGGTCAACGCGGTGGACGCGTCGCTGGGCAGACCGACGGCGGCCCGCACCAGATCGGCCAGGGGCGCGAGCCGTCGCCGCTCCCCGAACGCCGCACAGCGCACCGAGAGCACCCGGGCCCCCGTGTGCGCCGCGTACCGGCCGGCACCGACGTCGTAACCGGCGGCGAGGCGTTCCACCTCGGCGGCGAACCGGGACTTGCCGATGCCCGCCTCGGCGGTCATCAACAGCACCCGCGGGTCGCCCTGGTCGATCACCTCGGCGAGCCGGCCGGCGACCCGGCCGATCTCCGTCTCCCGGCCGACGTACGGCGCCTCGTCGCCGAGCCCCGAGCGGGTGCCCGGCGCGTCCAGCAGACCCAGCAGCTCGTACGCCTCGACCGGCTCACGCTTGCCCTTGAGCCGCAGCGGGCGCAGCGCCCGCCAGGAGGAGACGTGCCTGGTGGCCGCAGCAGTGCGTCCACCGGCGTAGACGGCCCCGACGGCGGCGGCGTCGGCGAGCCGGGCCGCTGTGTTCACAGTGTCGCCGATGACCGTGTATTCGATCGCGGCCTGGATGCCCGCGATGACGTCGCCGGTGTTCAACCCGACCCGCAGCCCGAGCGGCGCGCCGCCGCCCCGCTCGTCGTCGAGCACCCGGCGGACGGCCCGTTGCATGGACAGGGCGGCCCGGACGGCGCGTTCGGCGTCGTCCTCGTGCGCGACCGGGGCACCGAAGACCGCCATGATGCCGTCACCGGTCAGCTTGTCGACGTGCCCGCCGAACGTCTTCACGGCACCGGCGAGGGCGGCGAGCACCCGGTCGGTGACGGCGCCGACGCGTTCCGGGTCGAGATCCTCCGACCAGGAGGTGAACTCGGAGAGGTCGCCGAAGAGCACTGTCACCACCCGGCGCTCGGCCGCCGGCAACGTGGCAGCGGCCGGCAGCGCGGCGCCACAGTTGTGGCAGAACCGCGCGCCGGGAACGGCAACGGTTCCACACACGGGGCAGGTCACATGTGCTCCAACCCACTGACCCCGGGCGCGGATTCCCCGGTGTCGACGCCCAGATACTCCAACTGGGCCCGAACCGACCAAACGGCTGCCCACCAGAGTGAGCGGTCCACGTCCGCGTAGACCGTCGCCACCACGTCGGCGGGGGTGTGGGCGCCGGCGGCGACCGCCGCCCGGACCTGGTCGAGCCGGGCCCGGCGGTGCGCGAGGTAGAAGTCGGCGGCGGCGGCGCAGTCGGCCAGCGCCGGGCCGTGTCCCGGCAGCGCCGGGATTCCGCGGTACGCGGACAGCAGTTCCAGGCTGCTCAGATAGTCACCGAGGTGACCGTCTGGATGGGCGACCACGGTGGTGCCCCGGCCGAGGATGGTGTCACCGGTGAGCACCACCCGCTCGTCGCCGTGCTCGACCAGGAAGCAGATCGAGTCGGCGGTGTGCCCTGGGGTCTGCAACAGCCTGATGTGCAGACCGAAGCCGCCGACGTGCTCGCCCGGCTCGGTCAGCGGCTCGCCACCGATGGTGTGCGCCGGGTTGGCGGCGAGTACGTGCACGCCGCCGAGCAGCTCACTCAGCCGGGCCGCGCCCTCGGTGTGGTCGGGGTGGCCGTGGGTGATCAGGATCAGCCCGACCGGGCCGTGCTCGGCGATCCGGGTCAGGTGCCCCTCGTCCGCCGGCCCCGGGTCGACCACGATGCCGGACTCGGCCGCCGGGGCGCGCAGCACCCAGGTGTTGGTGCCGTCGAGGGTCATCGGCCCCGGGTTCGGCGCACGCAGCAGTGAAACCCAGCGGGGCAACTCGTCGGCAAGCGCCGCCACCGCCCCCGTCACGTGCCCGCTCATGGCTGCGATCGTACGACCCCGCTCGCCACACCCCACGATCTTGCACTTGCTGCTGCTGATTTATGCCTCTTCACGGCTTTCGTCGCGACAGCAAGTGCAAGATCGCGGTTGGCTCAGGCGACCTCGACGATCAGCTCGATCTCCACCGGGGCGTCCAGGGGCAACTCGGCCACGCCCACCGCGCTGCGCGCGTGCCGGCCGGCCTCCCCGAAGACGGTGCCGAAGAGATCCGAGGCACCGTTGATCACGGCGGGCTGACCGGTGAAGCCGGGCGCGGAGGCCACGAACCCGGTCACCTTGACCACCTTGACCACGTTCTCCAGGCCGACCAGCGAGTCGACAGCGGCCAGCGCGTTGAGCCCGCACCGCTGTGCCAGATCCTTCGCCTGCTCGGCGGAGATCCCGGCGCCGACCTTGCCGGTCGCCAGCAACTTGCCCTCGGCCATCGGCAACTGGCCGGAAACGTACACGTGCTGCCCGGACTGCACGGCCGGGACGTAACTGGCCACCGGCGGCACGACCTCGGGCAGTTCGAGACCCAGCTCGGCGAGCTTCGCGTGCGGACCGTTGCTCACGCCTTGGGCCGCTTCAGGTAGGCGACCAGTTGGTCCGGGTTCGGGCCGGGGACCACGGCGACGAGCTCCCACCCGTCCTCGCCCCAGTTGTCGAGGATCTGCTTGGTCGCGTGGACCAGCAGCGGGACCGTGGAGTATTCCCACTTCTGCATCGCTGAAGGGCTCCCTCTCGGTGCGGAATTGTTCGAGGGACAGCCTACGGTCCGCTGGCCGGACGAGGTACGGGACGCTGCTCCGGCGCGGCCGGCAGCTCCCCGCAGCACCCTTCGTGCTCGTACCCCTGGGGGCAGCGGGACCGGTCGGGCAGCAGCAGGTCACAGAAGACCCGGTGCCGGTTGTTCTGATCGTCGGCGTTGGAGACGGTGGTCTCGCCGGCGTCCAACTCGGGCAGGAAGCCCAGGGACACCGCGACCCGTCCGGCCAGCACTGTCGCCGCCGCCAGATTCGGCACCCGGATCGGCAGGTGGATGACGAAGCCCGGCTCGTCGTCCTCGCGGGTCCGCTCGGCGGGCTGGCTCGGCACCCGGGCTGTCTCCGCCTGCTCCGGCATCCGGCGGTACGACCGTTCGTTGATCGGCTGGTTGGTGACCTGCCCGCCGGCCTCGACCACGGACCCGACCCGGCGGGGCCGCTCGTTCGTCGGGAACTGGGTGCGAGGAATGTTGTCCGCGTCGCGCATGCACTGCCTCCGGTCGTACCTCTCGGACCATGCTTCCGGCCCGGACCCATTCGTCCGTTCCGGCCCCCGCACGGGGACGAAGGTAGGTCTGTGGCCGCGGTCCCGCCAACAGGACGCGCACAAGAGGTCATCAACAGTCACATATGCGACACACCGCAGGTCGGAGGCCCGACACCGAAACCGGCGCGGGTACCGCTCACCGGATCGCCGGCCCACTCGACAGGCAGGGGCGACACCGATCCGGTCATCGACCGCTACCCTTCCGGTCGGACGGTCGCGCAGCGCCCGGCCGCCCGCTCGATCACGCTCGGCGCCAGGGGTGGCGGCGGGCGCCGCACCCCTGGGGGAACGACATGACCCACCCGCCCAGCGGCGACCAGGCCGGCACACCCGCTCACCCGCCGGCCCACCCGGATCCCGCCGGTCAGCCCGGCGCGCCGACCATCCCCAGCCAGCCGACCCCCGCTCCGCCGCCCGGGCAGCTCGCCCTCCCCGCCTCCCCCGCCCAGCCGGCACTCCCCGCCGCCCCCACCTCACCGGCCTTCCCCGGGCAGCCCAGCGGCCCCGGCCAGCCGGCCTTCCCGGGGCAACCCAGCGGCGCCGGGCAGCCGGCCCTCCCCGGGCAGATCGGCGGCCCGAGCCAGCCCGCCTTCCCCGGGCAACTGGGCGGCGCCGGGCAGCCGGACGGGCCTGGCGGCCCCTCCTCGGCGGCCGCACCGACGCAGCCGGGTGCCCCGAACTCCTCGTCGATCCCCCCGGCCCCGCCGTCCTATCCGCCCTACCAGGGCACGCCCGCGCCGAAGAAGAAGCGCGGTCTGCTGATCGCGGCGATCGCCCTGGTCGTGATCATGGTGCTCTGCGTCGGGGGTGGCGTGGTGGCCTTCCTGACCCTGCGCGATGCCGAGACCGGCGAGGGCGCCAAGGAGCCGGCGGTCGCCGTCGACGAGTTCCTGACCGCGGTCTACAAGGATCGCGACGCGACCAAGGCGGCCGGTCACGTCTGCGCCGCTTCCCGCGACGACGACAAGATCGCCGCGAAGGTGGCCGAGGTGGAGAAGTACGCCTCCACCTACCAGAACCCGCGCTTCCGGTGGACCACCCCGAAGGTGGACAACCAGACCGGGGAACGGGCCACCGTCTCCACCCGGCTCACCATGACCACCGCCGACGAGAAGGTGGCCGACCAGGAGTTGCGCTTCACCGTGGTGCAGAAGACGGGTTGGTGGGTCTGCGAGGTCGCCTGACCGCCCAGCCTGGATAGGCTCGACGGGTGTGTGCAGCTGAGCGTCCGATCGACCCGGCCGGTACCGGGTGGCCCGCCCGTCTCCACGTGGTGACCGGCAAGGGCGGCACCGGTAAGACCAGCGTGGCGGCGGCGCTGGCCATGGCGCTCGCCACCGGCGGCCGGCGCACCCTGCTGGTCGAGGTCGAGGGGCGGCAGGGCATCGCCCAACTGTTCGGCATCGAGCCGCTGCCCTACGAGGAACGCCACCTCGCCGACGCGCCGGACGGCGGTGAGGTGCGCGCGCTCGCCGTGGACGCCGAGGAGGCGTTGCTCGAGTACCTGGACATGTTCTACAAACTGGGCGCGGCGGGCCGGGCGCTGCGCAAGCTCGGTGCCATCGACTTCGCCACCACCATCGCGCCCGGCCTGCGGGACGTCCTCCTCACCGGCAAGGTGAAGGAGGCCACCACCCGCACGACCGGGCAGCGGCGCGCGTACGACGCGGTGGTGCTGGACGCCCCGCCGACCGGGCGGATCGGCCGGTTCCTCAACGTGACGGCGGAGACGGCCCGGCTGGCCAAGGTGGGCCCGATCAAGACCCAGAGCGAGGGGGTCGCCGCGTTGCTGCGGTCCCCGATGACAGCGGTGCACGTGGTCACGCTGCTGGAGGAGATGCCGATCCAGGAGACGGTCGACGCGATCGCCGACCTGACCGCCCTCGGCTTCGGCGTCGGAAAGGTGCTCGTCAACGGAGTCCGACCGCCGCTGCCCGCCGGAGCGGCGGTCACCGCCGCCGAGTTAAAGCGCGGGCTGGTCGCGGCCGGGCTGCCGGCCGATCGGGACATCGTGGCCGGGTTACACGACGAGGCGCGCGACCAGCTCATCCGGCGCGAACTGGAAGATTCGCTCCGCGCCGACCTGGTGGAGTTGGGGCTGCCGATGATCGAGCTGCCGTTGCTGCCCGACGGGGTGGATCGCGCGGGGCTCGCGACGCTGGCCCAGGCCCTCGTCCGCGCCGAATGACTCACACCTGAGCGCAGCACGGGCGCGCGGACCCGCCGGCCCGATACGCTCGATTGGTGCCTTCCGAAGACGCGGCGCCGCAGCTGGACGTCGACCAGATCCTCGCCGACCCAGGCGTGCGGATCGTCGTGTGCTGCGGTGCCGGCGGAGTGGGAAAGACGACCACGGCCGCGGCGCTGGCGCTGCGGGCCGCCGAGCACCACGGGCGACGCACTGTGGTGCTCACCATCGACCCGGCCCGCCGGCTGGCCCAGTCGCTGGGCCTGACCGAGCTGGACAACACCCCTCGCCAGGTCAAGGGGATCGACGTCGAGAGCAGCGGCGGCGAGTTGCACGCCATGATGCTGGACATGAAGCGCACCTTCGACGACGTGGTGTTGCAGCACACCGACCCGACGAAGGCCGCGGAGATCTTCGCGAACCCGTTCTACCAGGCGATGAGCTCGACCTTCGCCGGCACGCAGGAATACATGGCGATGGAGAAGCTGGGTCAGTTGCACGCCCGGGGCGAGTGGGACCTGATCGTGGTGGACACCCCACCGTCCCGCTCGGCACTGGACTTCCTGGATGCGCCGGCTCGGCTCTCCCGTTTCCTCGACGGCCGGATGCTGCGACTGCTGCTGGCTCCGGCGCGCAGCGGCGGGCGGAGCATGTTCAGCCTGGTCACGGCCTCGTTCGGGATGTTCTCAAAGGTGGTGCAGAAGGTGCTCGGCGCACAGCTGCTAACCGACCTGTCCGGCTTCGTGGCGGCACTTGATTCGATGTTCGGTGGTTTCCGGCAGCGTGCCGAGCAGACGTACCGCATCCTGCAGGCGCGGGAGACGGCCTTTCTGCTGGTCGCGACGCCGGAGCCGGACGCGGTCCGGGAGGCCGCCTACTTCGCGGGCCGGCTGCGCGACGAGCGGATGCCGCTGGCCGGCCTGGTGCTCAACCGGGTGCACCGCCCGGCGGTCCCGGCGCTGGACGCCGAGCAGAGCCAGGTCGCCGCCGAGCGGCTGACCCAGCTGGGTGGGCATGAGGCCACCGCCGACGTGTTGCGGGCGCACGCGGCCTTGGCTCGCCAGGCGGTACGCGAGCAGCAGGTCGCCGCGCGCTTCACGGAGGCCTTCCCGGCCGTGCCGGCGGTTTCGGTCACGGCGCAGCCCGCCGACGTGCACGACGTCGACGGGCTACGGACGATCGGCGCGGCGATCAGCCGGTCGTGACCGGCGTCAGTTGGCCGCGCTGACGAGAATCTTGTCCTTGCCGGCCTTGTCCTTGCTGTTCTTCTTCATCGCGGCCTCGAACATCTTGCGCCAGCTCGTCACCTGGGGGTGACGACGCAGCAGCGCCCGCCGTTCGCGTTCGGTCATGCCGCCCCACACACCGAACTCGATCCGGTTGTCCAGGGCGTCGGCCAGGCACTCGTACCGAACAGGGCAGCTCCGGCAGATCCGCTTCGCCACGTTCTGTTCGGCGCCCTGTACGAACAACGCGTCCGGGTCCCCGTTCTGACATGCCGCCAGTGACGGCCAGTCAGTGATCATGCCCATGTGTACACGTCCCCCCTTGCAGTACCTACCGACCTCGTCGATGCACGTCAGCCGGCAATTCCCCCCGATCGCCCGGCCTGCCTTCCCCAAGGCGGCGCGGACGACATCTGGCGCTGTCGCCGCCCCCATCATGCTCTGTAGTCGACTGATTACGCAACGTTGTCGGCGAAATCCATCATTTCGGACAGTCCCGGCTTCCCGGGCCTTCGACCGCCGGTTACCCCGCCGAGGTCAGCGATAACGCTGCGCCGCCTCACTGAATCGGAGGAGACTCACGCCAGGTCACACGCAACCAAGTAGCGGGGGTCGTGCGTTTAGCACAACGAGGGCAGCGCGCGCAGGAAATGGGGAAAGAACGCCCCAGCGCCCCTCGTTCCCTACTCGCGTACCCTGTCGAGGTGACCTGGATGCGGAAACGTGACCACAATGTGCTGACCAACGCCGCATCGCTACTCGTGTGTGGCCTGCTGGCCGGCGTGGTGGTCGCTGCGGCGGCCTTCCCCGCGGTAGCGATGTCCGGCCTGGCCGCGAAGGCCGGCGCCGAGACGTTCGGTGCCCTGCCCACGGAGCTGACGGTGGCCCGCGCGCCACAGATCAGCTACCTGATGGCATCGGACGGCAAGACACCGCTCGCGACGATGTACGACGAGAACCGACGGGACGTCAAGCTCGCCGACATCTCGCCGTTCATGCAGAAGGCCATCATCGCGGCCGAGGACCATGACTTCTACAAGCACAACGGCGTCGACATCAACGGTGTCGCCCGGGCGTTCGTCAACAACCAGAGCGAAGGCTCCGGCCGACAGGGCGCCTCGACGCTGACCATGCAGTACGTCCGGCTGGCCATCGCGTACTCGGCCACCCACCCGGCGGACGTCGTCGCGGCGACCGAGGACACCAGCGCCCGCAAGCTGCGCGAGATGCGGTTGGCCCTCCAGGTCGACAAGGAATTCTCCAAGGACGAGATCCTCACCCGCTATCTCAACCTCGCCTCGTTCGGCAACGGCGCGTACGGCATCTACGCCGCCAGCCAGGTCTACTTCGGTAAGCCGCCGAGCAAGCTGAAGATCGAGGAAGCGGCGTTGCTGGCCGGCATGGTCAAGGCGCCCACGACGAACGACCCGACCACCGAACTCGGCTACCCGCTCGCGCTGGACCGCCGCGACTACGTCATCCAGAACATGGTCGACATCAAGGCCATCACCCAGCAGGAGGCGGACGCCGCCAAGGCGGCCAAGCTGGTGGTGAAGGACAAGCGCACCCCGAACGGCTGCGTCGCCGCCAACGTCAACGAGTGGGGCTTCTTCTGCGACTACTTCTACCGCTGGTGGATGGATCAGGAGACGTTCGGTTCGACCAGGTACGACCGGGAGCGCCGGCTCAAGAGCGGTGGCTACACCGTCGTGACCTCGATCGACGTCCAGGCGCAGCGCGCCGCGGACAAGGCGGTCCGTAAGGCCAAGAGCATCAACAGCAAGGAAGCCGCGATGGTCGCGGTCGTCGAGCCGGGCACCGGCCGGGTGCGGGCGCTCGCGGTCAACCGGCAGTTCAAGCTCGACGACCCGAAGAACCCGAAGAACAAGATCTCCAGCGATCCCGCGAAGAGCAAGAAGAAGATTCGGGGCAACTACCCGGCGACTGTCAACCCGCTGCTCACCGGTGGTGACGGCATCACCGGCTACCAGGCCGGGTCGACGTTCAAGATGTTCACCATCGTCGCGGCGCTGGAAAAGGGCATCCCGCTCAGCTACTCGATGAACGCGCCGAAGCAGTTCAAGTCGGAATACATCATCCGCCCTGGTCCGGCGGCCTGCCCGGGGACCAGTTTCTACTGCCCCACCAACTCGACCGAGAGCATGGCCGGCCCGCACAACATGTGGACCGCGTTCGGTCGGTCGGTGAACACCTACTTCGTGCCGCTCCAACAGCAGGTTGGCGCGGAGAACGTGGTCAAGGCCGCCAAGCGGCTGGGCATCAACTTCCGGTCCGAGGAAGATCTGACCCTGGAGAAGGGCGCGCACCAGTGGGGTGCGTTCACCCTGGGCGTCTCGCAGACCACCCCGCTGGACCTGGCCAACGCCTACGCCACCCTGGCCGCGGACGGCAAGTACTGCGAACCGATCCCGGTGCAGGAGATCCGCGACCCGGAGGGCAACAAGCTGGACATCGCCAACCCGCGCTGCGAGAAGCGGTTCAGCACCGAGGTGGCCCGCGCCGCCGTGGACGCGGCCCGGTGCCCGCTCGGTGACAAGTCGTCGTCCTCCCGGTGCGCGGGGGCGACCGCCGGAAACGTGCGCGGCGACGTCGGTTACCCGGTGGCCGGCAAGTCCGGTACCACCGACTCGGAGAAGACCGCCGCGCTGGTCGCGATGACCAAGCAGTACTCCGTCGCCGGCATCATGGCCGACCCGGACTGGCCGCAGACCAACGTGAAGATGAAGCACGCGGAGAAGGACGGCATCAACCCGCCGGTCTGGGAGACGCTGCGGGACGCGATGAAGGGCAAGCCGAAGATCGACTTCGACGCGCCGGGTCAGAAGATCTCCCAGGGTGACCAGCGCAGCATCCCCGACGTGAAGTGCGTTTCGGTGGAAACCGCGAAGTCCCGGCTCAAGGGTGCCGGCTTCGAGCCGGTCGTCTCCAGCGCCAAGGTGCCGTCCTCCTGCAAGGCGGGTGAAGCGGCCGGCACCAGCCCGGACGGACGGACGATCAAGGGTGGTGTGGTCACCATCGAGGTCAGCAGTGGCGGCGGCGGCACGCCGGGCAACACCGACGGCAATCCGGGCGGTCTGCCCGGCGGCCCGCCCGGGGGCCGACCCGGTGGTCGCCCCGGCGGCTGAACCGACGGGTAGGACACAACGGGCGGGCACCCTTCAGTGGGTGCCCGCCCGTTTCGTCTGTCGGGACCGGCGGGTGGCTGCGACACGTCGTGCCGCCCCGCTGACCCTGCCGGGTCAGAGACCGAGCTGTCGGCGTACCTCGGCGGCCACCCGACCACCCTCGGCCTGGCCGGCCACCGCGGCCTGGGCCGCCTTCATCGCCGGGCCCATCTGGGACTTGCCGGTGAAGCCGCCCGCGGCGAGCGCCCCCGACACCAGCTCGGTCAGCTCGGCGTCCGAGAGCTGCTTGGGCAGGTAGCGGTCCAACACCTCGCCCTCGGCGCTCTCCTTCGCGGCCTGCTCGGCGCGCCCGGCGTCGGCGAAGGCGGTGGCCGCCTCGCGACGCTTCTTCGCTTCCTTGGTCAGCACCGCGAGCACCTCGTCATCGGTGAGCTCGCGCTTGGCCTTGCCGGCGACCTCGGCGGTGCCGACGGCGGCCAGGGCCATCCGCAGCGTGGAGGTGGTCAGCTCGTCGCGCGCCTTGAGCGCGGTACGCATGTCGGCAGTGAGGCGGTCCTTCAGCGTGCTCATGGACGGTCAAACTACCCTGAACGCCATGCGAAAGCGCACACTATTCCGGCTCGCCGCCGGAACCGCCACGATCGGCGCGGCCACCCTCGCGTACGCGTCGCTCGTCGAGCGCAACATGTTCACCCTGCGGCGGTACGACGTGCCGGTGCTCCCGGCCGACGCGGAGCCGCTGCGCGTGCTGCACCTGTCGGACCTGCACATGATGCCCGACCAGGCGCGCAAGCAGCGCTGGGTGGCATCGCTGGCCGCCCTCGACCCCGACCTGGTGGTGGTCACCGGCGACAACATGGCGCACCCTGGCGCGGTGCCCGGGGTGCTCCGGGCCCTGCAACCACTGCTGGACTACCCGGGCGCGTTCGTGTTCGGCTCCAACGACTACACCGGGCCGGTGCTGAAGAACCCCTTCACCTACTTCCTGCCCGACCGGGAGTACACCGAGGGCGTCGAGCTGCCGTACGAGGAGTTGCGTCAGGTCTTCACCGGCGCCGGCTGGGTGGACCTCAACAACGCCCGGACCATGCTGAAGGCCGGCGGTCGACAGCTCGACCTGGTCGGCGTCGACGACCCGCACATCGACCGGGACGACTACCCCTCCGTAGCCGGCGCGGTGTCGTCCTCGGCGGACCTCTCCATCGCGGTGACGCACTCACCCGAGCCACGGGTGCTCGACCAGATGGCGGCGGACGGCTTCGGGCTGCTGCTGGCCGGGCACACCCACGGTGGTCAGGTCTGCGTACCGGGCTACGGGGCGCTCGTGACCAACTGCGGCCTGCCCCGCTCGATGGCGCGCGGCCTGCACCGGTGGCCGGGCTCGGACTCCTGGCTGCACGTCTCCGCCGGCCTCGGCACCCACCCGACCGCCCCGATCCGCTTCGCCTGCCCCCCGGAGGCCAGCATCCTGACCCTCATCCCCCGCTGACCGCTACGCCCGCGCTGCCGCCCTGCCGCTTCGCCGCCGCTTCGAGATTCGCGCACCATCGGGGATGTTGCTGCCTCGGCGCGTCGTGAGGCAGCAACATCCCGGAAGTTGTGCGGATCTTGGCTCTTGTGGGCAGGGTCCGGGCGGTGGGGGTACCGAGTTTGACCATCGGGGCGGGTGGGCTACTATTTGTCGGCACGCCTCGGGGTGTGGCGCAGCTTGGTAGCGCGCTTCGTTCGGGACGAAGAGGTCGTCGGTTCGAATCCGGCCACCCCGACCAGAGGCAAGAGGGCACATCCGACTCATGGATGTGCCCTCCGGCATATCCACGGTGCGCAGCGGCTCCAGGTCCCCAACGGCGACCGCATCCCGTAGCGCGACCTGGCACGGTCCGCATCCCGGCGGAGTACCTGGAGGTCGTGGCGCGGCGGGTCGCCGTTCCCGCCTGACCCGGCATCACCCGAAGATCATGGATCCTTTCGACCGGACCCCAAGCCGGCCGAAAGGTGGTTGCCACCTGGCTTCATGCACGATCTGATGCGGTTGATCATTCGCCCAATCGGCGGGTGAGAACGGGGAGGGCAATCCACTGTGATCAGATCCAGGCCGCGCCGTGGCATCGTGAGCGCACTCGCGCTGACGCTTGGCGTCAGCGGGCTCACTCTCATCTCCACCGCGAACGCCGCCACCGCAGCACCCCACTTGGACGGTCCGCCGTCGGTCCAGGTGGGGTGGACCGACTCGGCGACGCCGAAGAAGGCATACCCGGTGGACAGCAACACCAACGTCCCGCTCGGCACCTGGCAGGACGACAAGGGCAAGAGCCACACCTCGCGGGTGTACGCCACCTTCGACCTCGCCGCCTACGAAGGCAAGAAGATCTACGGCGGCACGGTGTTCGTCGAGGAACGCACCGTCGCCGACTGCAGCAAGCGTGCCGTCGAGATCTGGCGTACGAAGCCGGTCACCACGACGCCGACCTGGAACCGAGCACCTGAACCGCTCGCCAAGCTCGGCGAGGTCCTCACTCCGGTGCAGTTCTGCCCCGGAGCCACCATCACGGTCGACGTGGGCGCCGCGGTGCAGGATGCGGTGGCACACCGGCAGCGTCACATCACCTTCGAGATCCGGGTGCCGGAGCAGTACGAGAGCGACGCGTCCTACAGCCGAGGGCTGCACCCGTACCGCAGCGTCGACCTGAACGTCGAGTTCAACTCGGTGCCGCAGATTGACAACGCCCACCTGTACAACGGGGGTCTGCCCTGCACCCAACTGACGCCGTATCCGCGCATCGGCGGGTTCGCCGGCATCCTGGAGGCGGTCGGCAGCGACGCCGACGAGTACGACGAGCGCGCGGTCAAGACCGAGGTCGTCATCTGGCCGAAGGCCAACCCGGACGCTCGCCAGGTGTTCACCGGTGAGCACGGCCTCACCGGCCGAGCCAACCGGGTCGACCTGCCCGAGGGCACGCTCGCCGACGGCAAGACCTACGTCTGGCAGGCCCGGGTGACCGACGGCGCGGACTACTCGCCCTGGTCGAAGAAGTGCTTCTTCACCCACGACCGCACCGCTCCCGTCGAGCCCACCATCACCTCGGCCAACTATCCGCAGGACAGCACGGGCGAGGCGGGGCCGACCGGCGTGTCGCCGGTCTTCACCTTCTCCGGGAACGGCGACAAGGACGTCGCCGGTTTCGAATACTCGTGGCGCAGCCTGGGCGGCCACGGCTGCTCGGCCAGTGGCGAGTACGGCCAGTTGGAGTGCACCCACCCGTTGGACCAGTCAGGATCGGTTCGGGCGAACACCCCCGGCGGTGCGGCGACCGTGACGATCGATCTGATCGGCTCCGGGCCGCAGCAGTTGAGCGTCCGCACGATCGACCTCGCGGGCAACGTCTCCGAGACCGTCGAGTACCGCACTCTGGTGCCGCGGGTCGAGCCCGAGGTGAGGGTGGAGACCGGTACGCCCGAGTGGGGGCAGGAAATTCTCCTGAAGTTCGTCCCGGCCCCTGGCGTCACAGGTGTCCGCGACTACGAGGTCACCCTGGACGGGGGAACGCCGGAGACCCTGGACGCCCAAGAGGAGGGCACGGCCTTCTTCAGCTTCGTCGCCACGAACCCGAACGGACACCACCTCACGGTGCGCAGCCGCAGTGACAACGGGTTCGTCTCGCCGGAGGGCAACTGGTCCACGTCCTTCTATCCCGGCCCCGGGGTGAAGTCCGACGTCTACTCCTCGCCGGACGGTTCAGCTGTCGGCGGAGTGGGGATCGAGGGCACCTTCACCTTCTCCCCACCGCCGGGCTGGACGGACACCACGGCCTACCAGTACAGCTTCAACGGTGCCGAGCCGACCGAGGTGCCGGCCGACGCGAACGGCCGGGCCACGATCACCTGGACGCCGACCGCCACCGGGTACATGGACCTGACCGTCTACGCCGTACGCGGCGACGGCACGATCAGCGACTACCCCAACTGGTACTCCTTCGAGGTGGCGGCCTCCGCCTCCTGACCCACCCAAATACGGGGGCGGCCACACATCGATGTGGCCGCCCCCGTTCGTCAGTCCTGCCGTTCGGTGCGCTCGATCTCCGCGAACGCGGCGGCCAGGTAGTCGTCCAACGGCACGCTGGTCGCCGTCAACAGGTCGGCCACCAGCAGCGGAGCGTGGCGGGCCAGCGCCGAAGCGTCCGGCGGTGACTCGTCGCTGTCGGGGTCGTACACGCCCAACGCGCCGGCCAGCAGGACGAGCACCACGTGCGGGTCGACGTCCGTTCGCCACCGCGTCGACTCCTGTACGCAGCGGGTCAACACCTGGCGGATGTCGTCGCCGGTCAACCCGTCCGGATGGCTCTCCTCCAGCAGCAACCGGACCACGGCGCCGAGCACCAGGCCGGAACGCTCGTCCGCGGCGAGACCGCCGACCGCCTCGTCGTACGCCTGACCGTCGCGTGCCTGGGCGGCGGCGACGGCCGTCGTCGCGGTCAACGCGATGGCGCGGGCGGTAGCGGGCAGATGTCGCCAGGTGCCGGTCATCGCGCCAGCATCGCAGACCCGACGGACACCGACCGACCGCGATCACGGCAAGTGGATCAACGTGGGATTGGTCACCGACCGGTCCCGGTGAACGCGAGTCGTGGCCAAAACGGTTCGCGCGGCGTCGGACCCACCTAACAGAATGCCGGCATGCTGCGTCGTGTCCTGCCCCGCCGTTCGGAAGCTCGCCGGATCCTCCTCGGCACACTGCTGTCGGCGATCGGGCGGGGTCTGACCCTGCCGTTCCTGTTCATCTACCTGACCGACGTGCGCGGGCTCACCGACACCCGCGCCGGGCTCGTCATCGGCTGGTACGGCGTGGTCACCCTGGCCCTGTCGCCGCTGGGCGGGACGCTGATCGACCGGGTCGGCGCCCGCTGGGTGGTGGTGCCCTGCCTGCTGATCGAGGCGATCGGCACCGGCTCGCTGGCGCTGGTCCACTCGACCGGCTCGGCCCTACTGGTAATGACGGTGATCGCCATCGGCAGCTCGGCGATCTGGTCCGGGCAGAACACCATCCTCGCGTCGCTGACCGACGACGATGAACGGCAACGCGTCTTCGGGCTGAACTTCGCCCTGCTCAACCTCGGCATCGGCATCGGTGGCATGACCTCCGGCGCGATCGTCGACACCGCCCGGCCCGGCACCTTCCAGGCTATCTACCTGCTGGACGCGGTGACATACCTGATGCCGGCGCTGATCCTGCTCACCCTGCCCGGGGTGGGCCACCGACTCGGCAAACGTCGAGGCGTCGACGAACCGTCGCCCGGCGGCTACCTGACGGTGCTCCGCGACCGCCCGTTCCGACGACTGGTGATCTTCGGTCTGATCCTCACCACCTGCGGCTACGCGCAGGTGGAGGTGGGCTTCGCCGCGTACGCGGTGCGCGTGGCGGAGGTGAACCCCCGGGTGGTGGCCTGGGCACTCGCGGCCAACACGGTGATGATCGTGCTCGCGCAACTGGTGGTCATCCGCCGGATCGAGGGGCGCAGCCGCACCCGGGCGTTGGCCGTGGTCGGAGCGGTGTTCGCCGCCGCCTGGCTGGTCCTCGGCGTGGCCGGCCTGGTCAGTGCCGAGAACGCCGTGCTGGCCGCCCTGTGCGTGGTGCTCTGCTCGGCGATCTTCGGCTTCGGCGAGACGATGCTGTCCCCGGTGATGCCCGCACTGACCAACGCGCTGGCCACCGACGAGCTGCGCGGCCGGTACAACGCCATGAGTTCGATGATCTTCGGAATCAGCGGTGTGATCGGCCCAGTGACCGCCGGCCCACTCATCGGCGCCGCCAACGGCATGGTCTGGGTGGCGACGGTGGTCGGCGGCTGCCTGGTCGCCTCGCTGGTCGCGCTCTCCCTGCGCCGGCTGCTCACCACGGAGCAGGACGGTCTCGCGACGACCAACCCGGCATCCCCCACCCCCACGCCCGCCCCCGCCTGACCCTCACCGCCCCCTCCGTCGGCGTCGTCGCACCGCCCGCGACATACCCCGCCCGCCCTCACCAAGCACCCCGCTCCGCCCCGCCGCACCCCGCACCCCGCACCATGAGGCGCACAACTTCCCGGAAGTTGGTGCCTCGGGCGCGCGGGAGACAGCAACATCGGAGAAGTTGCGCAGATCTACCTGATCGAACCCGCCAGAATTCTGTCGCGGACCAAGATCGCGCTCAATCCTGGATGTAGTGGTATCCCGCCGCACCGATGCCACTACATCCATGTTCGAGCGCGATCTTGCCTAAAGGGGCGTGCGCGGGTGGCGCGGGCCGCGCGGCGCGGGGGCGGCGTGGGCAGCGCCCGGGCGGCGCGAGCAGCGCCCGGGCGGCGCGAGCAGCGCCCGGGCGGCGCGAGCAGCGCCCGAAGGCGGCGCGGGCGGGCAGCGCGCGAAGGCGGCGCGGGCGGGCAGACGGGCGGAGCGGGCGGGCAGACGGGCGGAGCGGGCGCAGGTAAGCAGAAGCGCGGCCTCGCGAGGGCTGGGACGGGTCGGGCCCCGGAGCTGGTGCTCCGGGGCCCGATGTCGCGGGGTCGGCCGTCAGGCGGCGGGGACCTCGGCGGTGGTGCGGATCCGGTCCAGCGTCGGTGCGGAGACCGGCGACTGAGCGGTCAGGTAGTCGACCAAGGCGTCCAGGTCGATCTGGCCGGTGACCAGGTTCGTGCCGCCGGTGAGGGCGCTGAAGCCGTCGCCTCCGCCGGCCAGGAAGTTGTTCACCGTCACCCGGTAGGTGGCGGCGGTGTCGACGGTGGTGCCGCCGAGGGTGAGGCTGCCCCGGACCACGCGGGTGCCGGCGCACGGGTCGGCGACCGTACCGGTGGTGCCGTTCGGGTCGACCACGTAGCCCACTGTGGCCGACGGGTACAGGGTCCGACCGGTGACGAACTGCTGCTCCAGTACGCAGTAGAGCTGCGCGCCGGTGAGGTCCAGTGTCGCCAGGTTGTTGGCGAACGGCTGCACCGTGAACGCCTCCTCGTAGGTGACCGGGCCGGCGTCGAGGTCGGCCCGGACCCCGCCCGGGTTCATGAAGGCGGCGACGGCGTTCTGTTCGTCGTCGGTGGCGGCGAGCTGCGCGTCGGCGATCAGGTTGCCCAGTGGCGATTCGCCTAGGCTCGTACCGAAGAGGGTTTCCTGGCTCCGGGTGATCGCCTGGCTGGTCACGCCGACCTGGCGTCCGGCGACCGGGCCGAGCACCGTCTTGTACCGGTTGATCAGCGCGGTCTGCCTCGGGTCCTTGGCGACGTCGCGGGTGACCACGACGTTGTTCGCGGCGGCGGAGATCACGTCCCCGCTCCGGCGATCGATCTTCAGGTCGATGTCGGTGACCAGGCGACCGAACGAGCTGGCGCTGGTGACCAGCTTGCCGTTGATGTCGCAGTTGTACGCCTGGTGGGTGTGCCCGCTGACCACCACGTCGATCGACGGGTCCATCCGGTTGGTGATGTCCACGATGGGGCCGGTCATGCCGACGCAGTCGTTGATCCCGCCGGTCGCGGCCTGGGTGCCACCCTCGTGCAGCAGGACGACAATCGCCTGTACGCCCTTGCGGCGCAGCTCGCGCGCGTACCGGTTGGCGGTGTCCGCCTCGTCGGCGAAGCTGAGGCCGGCGACGCCCTGCTGGCTGACGATCTGCGGGGTGCCTTCCAGGGTCATGCCGATGAAGCCGACCTTGACGCCCTGCACCTTGTGGATCGCGTACGGTGCCATGAGCGGCTTGCCGGTGGCGGTCTTGAAGGCGTTCGCGGACAGGTACTGGAAGCCAGCTCCCCGGTAGGGGGTGCCGTCGATGCAGCCGTCCACCGGGTGGCAGCCGCCGTTCTGGATCCGCAGGAGCTCGGCGGCTCCCTCGTCGAACTCGTGGTTGCCGACGCTGGCGTAGTCCAGCCCGGCCATGCTCAGCGCCTCGATGGTCGGCTCGTCGTGGAACGCGGCCGAGAGCAGCGGGGACGCACCGATCAGGTCACCGGCGGCGACGGTGATGGTGTTCTTCTTCTTGGCTGCGGCGCGCAGCTCGGCAAGGTGGGTGGCGAGGAACTCGACGCCACCAGCGGTCTGCCCGGCGATGGTGCCGCTGGACCCGCTCGGCGGTTCGAGGTTGCCGTGGAAGTCGTTGAGGGCGAGCAGGGTGACGTCGACCGGCTTCGGCCGCGCGTCGGCTTGCTCAGGGCTGGTGGCGACCGCGCCGAAAGCGGCCACCGCGAGCGCGGTCAGGCCGACCGCGGCCCGACGCATCCCGGGTATGAACATGGATCTCCTCGTGAGAATCGGCGCGTACGGTGCCTGGCCTCTGGGTCGACCGGGGCCACCGACGGACGCCGTCGAAAGGGTCGCGGATGACGGTGGTTGAGCATGGCCCCCGCCCCGACAGCCTCTCATCCGGACGCCCACCGGTCGACCCGGGCAGCGCTTAGGAGCAGCGCGTACGCCGAGGCCGTTATCGATCATTGTTTAACGCGGTCTGCCGGACATCGTCGGACCCAGGGTCTAGAAAGGACAGGGCAGCCTACGAGGAATGGGGACGGCATCGTGAGCGGAACGACACCCGTGGCGGAGCAGGTGCGATCGGTCGACGGCACGCCCATCGCGTTCGAGCGGTCCGGTGCCGGGCCGGCGGTCGTCCTCGTCGGGGGCGCGTTCAGCGATCGCGGTGCGACCCGCGACCTGGGTGCCGCGCTGGCGCCGGATTTCACCGTGTTCAGCTATGACCGTCGCGGTCGGGGCTACAGCGGTGACACCCTGCCGTACGAGGTCGGCCGCGAGATCGACGACCTGGCCGCCCTGATCGCGGCGGCGGGTGGTTCCGCCGCCGTCTACGGCATCTCCTCCGGGGCCGTCCTGGCCGCCCTCGCCACCGCACAGGGTCTTCCGGTGACCAGGTTGGTCATGTTCGAGCCACCGTTTCGGGTCGGTCCGCACGTGGGCGTCGGCAAGGACATCACACCGCAGCTCATCGAGCTGATCGCCGCCGACGACCGGGACGGCGCGGTGGAGATCTTCCTCAGTGCCTCGGTGGGGCTGCCGGCCCAGCAGATCAGCGGGATGCGGTCGCAACCGATGTGGGGTGGGCTGACGGCGATCGCGCACACCCTGGTGTACGACGCGATCGTCACCGCCGGCGGGCGACTCCCCGCCGACCGGCTGGCGACCATCACCGCACCGACCCTCGCAGTGGACAGCACCGGCAGTCCACAGTGGTTGCGGGACGCGAGTCGGGCGGCGGCCGAGGCCGTGCCGGGCGGCCGGTCCGTGAGCCTCGACGGCGGCTACCACGACGTGCCCCCGACGACGCTGGCCCCCGCGCTGCGCGAGTTCCTGCTCGGTTGACCAGCGGCCCCGGAGGCGCGACCCGGCTGGTCAGCCGTCGGCCAGCGCCTTGTCGACCAGGGCAGTGACGGCGTCCGCCGGCCAGGCGCCCGCCACGCCCGGCCGGGCGGCCAGGTAGGTGGCGATCCGCTCGGCGGGCCAGCCGTGCGACTCGCGCAGCCCTCGGGCGATCATGCCGAGGTAGATCGGCGCGGGAGGGCGACACGGCACGGCTGACGCCCCCTCGGGGGCGGTGAAGGTGAGCATCGGAACACCGTCGCGGCTGCCCGGGCAGATCAGCGTCTCGTACCGCCCCGGGCCGAGCGTGGCCCGTCCGTTGGCGACGGCGGCGTCGATGGCCGCGCCGGTCGCCGGGATCAGCTCGGTCGTGTCGCCCGGCGGGCGGTACATCTCCTGGGCCGCGATGTCGGTGAACTGCTCCAGGGTGACCAGGTAGGCGCGGGCCGCGGCCTCGCCCGGCAGGTGCGGGTCGTAGAAGGCCATGCCGCCGGTCCAGGCACCGGACTCGCCGGCGAAGTAGATGCCGCCGGGCAGCGACACAGGCGTCGACCGGCTGGGTGGGCGGCGGTCGCGGCAGCCCGGGTACGTCCGCTTTCCGCCGGGCGGGCAGCCGCCACCGATGTACCAGGCCAGCCGGGCGGCGTGCATGTTCGAGCCGTACGAGACGTACCAGGCCAGCACGGTGACGCCCCTCAGAAGCCGCAGGTCTGCCCGGTGGAGTGGCTGACCTGCACGGTGTGGGTCACGCAGCCGCCAGACTCCACCGAGTGCAGCAGGAATGCGGTGGGCTCGTGGACCCAACCGATCTGCTCGTCGGCGCTCATGGTGAGCGTGCTCTGCTTCCAGGTGCTGGGGGCCACGGTGAGGACCGTGCCCGCGTACGCCGTGGTGACCGGGCGGTGCAGGTGGCCGGCGGCGACCCGGACGACGTGCCGGTGACGGCCGATGACCTCGGCGAGGGCATCACCGTCGGCGAGCCGGATGGTGTCCGCCGCCGGGATGCCGACCGCGACCGGTGGGTGGTGCAGGAAGAGCACGGCGGGCACCTCGGGCCGCCCGGCCAGCACCCCGTCGAGCCAGTCGAGCTGCTCCTCGCCGAGTCGGCCGCCGTCGCTGCCGGGGACGAGCGAGTCGAGCACCACGACGGACACCGCCTCGTGGTCGACGTGGTAGTAGGCCGAGTAGCCGCCGCCGAGCCACGGCGTGCCCCCGAACGCGTCGAGCAGCGACTCCCGGTCGTCGTGGTTCCCGGTGGCCAGGTGCACCGGCAGCGGGAATGCGCCGATCACCTCGCGCAGCGCCGCGTACTCCTCGGGTTTCCCGTGGTCGGCCAGGTCGCCGGTGATCACCACACATTCCGGGCGGGGCCGCAACGCCAGCACCCGACCGAGCGCCCGGTGCAACCCGGCGGCGGGTTCCGCGGCGAGCAGGCCGGTGGTCAGGTGCGGGTCACTGAGCTGGGCGATGAGCACGGGCTCGCCTCCTCGGCGCCGGAGTGCTTCAGGCTATCGCCGGGCGCGACATCCCGGGGGCCGGCGTCCACAGGCCGCGTCCACAGCCTGTGGATAGCACGTGTGTACGAAGGTCGCTGTCCCGCCACCGTGAGTACGCTTGATCGAGCGGTTCGGCGTCAGCCGGGCCCCTCCCCTACCTGGAACGACGTGCGAGTGGATCATCAGCGAGTCATCCGTGACGTCACCGTTCGCCTGCCGATGGCGTCGAGCACACCGGAGGCGTGTCGGTGGACGGTCACCGCACTGTCCCGTCACACCCCGGCGACCATCTCCGTACTCCTCGCGGCCCACGACCGCCTGCGCTGCGTCGCGGCAACCGGGGCCTGGCAGGTCTTCGCCACCGTGCCGGCGCGGACCGGCATCGTCGGCCGGGTGTACGCAACCGGCGCCCCCGCTGTCGTCCCGGACGTCACAGTCGACCCGGACTACCTGCCGGTACGCCCGGACGTGACCGCCGAGCTGTGCGTACCGGTGCTGGACCCCACGGGCCGGGCGATCGGCGTACTCGACCTGCAGTGGAGCGAGCCGACCGACCTGGAGCCCTGGCGGGTGACCGCGCAGCGGCTGGCCGACGGGCTCGGTGCGCGGATCGCCGCCCTCGGTGGCCCACCGGTGGAGAGCCGCAGCGAGAAGCTGCTCCGGCACGCGTCCGCGCTCTCCTCCGCGCCGACCGAGGGAGAGGTGATGGGGGCGGCTGCCCGCGCCGCCCGGGAGGTCTCCACGCTCTCCACCGCACTGCTGTTGATCGGCGGCCAGCTCGGCCCGTCCCCGGCGACGCCGAGCGACCTGGAGACCCGGATCCGCGCCGAGTTGGCCACTGCGGGTCCGGCCGCCCTTGACCGGATGGTCGAGCGGGCGCACCGGTACGGCGCCGGGTACACGCTGGGCGAGGCCGGGCATCCCCCAACCGAGGACTACCGCCCGCTGACCCGGGCAGGGGTACGCACACTGGTCGCCGTACCGGTCGGGCCCACGGACGCCGGTGGGGTGCTGCTGGTCGCCGACGAACGCGCGCTGCGCCCGGACCCGACCACGGTCAGCCTGATGGAGTTGCTCGCCGGACAGGCCTGGACGAGCGTGGACCGGCTGCGCACGCTGTCCCGGCTGCGGGAGCAGGCAAGCAGCGACCCGCTGACCGGGTTGCGGCACACCGGCCCGTTCGGGCAGCGCATCGCTGCGGCCACCCCCGGGCGTACAGCCCTGCTGGCGATCGACGTGGACGGCTTCAAGACCGTGAACGACACGTACGGCCACCAGGCCGGTGACCAGGTGCTGGTCGGGTTGGCCCGGGCGCTGGAGGGGGCGCTGCGGCACGGCGACGAGCTGTACCGGATCGGCGGCGACGAGTTCGTCGCGGTGATCGAGGTGAGCCGCCCGGAGGAGGCGGTCCGGATCGCCGAACGGCTCACCGAGGCGGCCCGCCGCGTCGGCCGCACGATCAGCGTGGGCGTCGCACTACCCCGCCCCGGCGAAACCCCCGACCGCACCTTGAAGAGAGCCGACCAGGCCCTCTACGCGGTAAAACGCCAAGGCCGAGACGGCGTCCTCCTCTCCGCCGCCTAACCCCACGCCCCACGCCCCACGCCCCACGCCCCACGCCCCACGCCCCACGCCCCACGCCCCACGCCCCACGCCCCACGCCCCACGCCCCACGCCCCACGCCCCACG